>OZ242341.1:1294802-1618503 GCA_965208545.1 Candidatus Poriferisocius sp.
GTCCAGGCCGGCCGCGCCCACGAATCTGAGGCTGGAGCCCATCGAGGGCCCGAGGCAAGGCCAGGTGGGGAAGATGGAGGAATGGAACAGAGCGCGATTGCAGTGGACTGCGCCTGACACCTCCACGGCGCCAGCACAGACGAGCTACCGGCTCGAGCGCCAGATTCCTTACGACCACGAGGTTTCCGAATTCCATGCGCGCTCGTGGACGAGGTATCCCAGCAGGTTGATGTACCCCGCCGCGGGTGCCACGTCGTATCTGGATCGGATGCCGGTCTTCAGCAATGACTACTCCTGGGTGCTCTATGCCGTCAATGAGAACGGCGAGACGGCGTCCAACAGGGTGTCGCTGGAGAACGTCTCCAACCCCGCCCCGCAGCAGCCCGGCGGGATGTAGCGCGACTGGCGATTACTCGGCGGCCAGCTCCAGCATCCGGTCGTACATCTCTCGGGCCGGGAAGTCGGCGGCGTGGCGCCCGATCCACCGGTCCACCACCGACTGAGTCGCCTCCCGCCAAGCAGCTAACTCTGCGTCGTCGAGCACAACCTTGTTGATCCCTGCTTGGGGATAGCGCTCATCTACCGCGCTTGATGCGGCGTCATAGGCTCCCGCCGCGGCCAGGGAGACCGCCCGGCCCGACAACCGCTCGATGGCCTGCTGCTGGGAATCCGACAGGCTGTCCCACAGGTCTTGGTTCATGGCCAAGAAGCTGGCCGACACGTAGCAGTTGCACTGCACGCCGCTGCCTAGCACGCCGAAGAGGTCATAGCTGGACAAGCCGGAGTTGGCGATCATCACCCCGTCAATATCACCCTGGCCCAACGCTTCTTGAATATCCTGAACCGGCAGGTTAACCGGGTTCCCCCCCAGGGCCTCGATCACCTCGACCTGGATCTGCGTTGGTGCCCGCACCGTCAGCCCAGACAGATCGGGGGCATCAGAGGCCTGATCGGCGGTCAGCCACAAGTCGGCCACATCATGGGTCCACAGCCCGAGGAGCTTCACATCGGCGTACTCATTGCGGATGGCCTCGAACTCGTCGTGGAGCGTCCAAAGAACCTCGGTAGCTTCCACTGCACTCTCGAATATGAACGGCATCCCCACCACCTCGGCGGCCGGGAAGCGGCCCAATGAGTAGCCCTGAAGAGCCCAGCCGATGCCCTGGCCTCCATCGGCGGTGTTCTGGTAGACCTCGCTGCGAGGGCTCAACGCCTGACTGGGATAGAACTCGATAGTCACGGTGCCGCCGGTGGCTTGGAGCACCTCGTTGGCCCACGGCTCTAAGACCTGCACGTGAACCGGATGGGTCGGCGGGAAGGGGTGGCCGAAGCTGATCGTCACCGACGGCGGCGCATCCACGTTGTCGCTGCATCCGGCTGCCCCGGCCAGCAAGCCGACAACCAGCGCCGCTCCCAGCAGCGAGGTCCGCATTCCTTTTCTCGGCATCAGCACTCCCTTTGCCATAGCCAGCGAAAGCCACACCAGTATGGGCGGGGAGTCACTCCGGCTGCCTTATTGTGACGGCGATGATTCTGGAGCGGGGGTTCTACGCCCGAGACCCGCGGGAAGTGGCCCCGGATCTGTTGAACAAGGTGCTGGTGGCGGGTGGATGCCGGGGCCGGATCGTGGAAGTGGAGGCCTATGCCGGTTCCGACGATCCCGGCAGCCACGGGTACCGGGGCATGACCCCCCGCACCGAGGTCATGTTCGGCCCGCCCGGGCGCCTGTACGTGTACTTCACCTACGGCATGCACTGGTGCGCCAACGTGGTGTGTGGCACCGATGGGGAGTGCGCTGCGGTGCTGCTGCGGGCGCTGACCCCGCTGGCGGGCGTGGAGGAGATGCGGGAGCGACGGCCCAAGGCTCGCCGGGATCAGGACTTGTGCAGCGGACCGGCCAAGCTGGCGGCTGCGCTGGGCATCGACGGCGATGCCAACGGCGCCGATCTGGTGACTGCCGATTGGGGGATCGGGTTGCACGATGACGGGATGGCGCCCCCTGCTGAGCCGGGCCGCTCAGTTCGCATCGGGCTCAGCGCCGGTGCCGACCTGCCGTGGCGCTGGTACGTTCCCGGCTGTCCCGACCTTTCTCGGAGAGGATGATGAGCGGCACTGAAGAGCTGACCTGGCTGGACGATGGTCACCCTTTGCTGGCCTCGACGGAAAACCTGGCCGTGGCCCGAGAACAGCTGGCCGGGTTCGAAGACGATCTGGGTGACCGCTATCGGGCCTTGATCGACGGCCATCCTGACGCCAGCCTGAGAACGTGCCGGCCGGGACACCTCACCGGCTCGGCGCTGGTGGTGGACCATTCGGGCGAAAACACCCTGCTGCTGCTCCACGCCAAGTTCGGCCGCTGGCTTCAGCCGGGGGGCCATGCCGACGGTGACGCCAACCTGGCTTCGGTGGCGCTGCGGGAGGCCACCGAGGAGACTGGCATCGACGGCCTGCTTATCTGGCCTCAGCCCCTGCATCTGGATATCCACGAAGTGGATCCCCCCAGCGAGGATCCCCATCTGCACTACGACGTGCGATTTCTGGTGCAGGCCCCTATCGGGGCTGAGCCGCGGGGCAACCATGAATCCAAGGCGCTGCGCTGGGTGCCGCTGGACGGTTTGGCCGACTTCGGCTGCGACCCCGGCTTGGTACGCCTGGCCCAGTTGGGCGCCGAGGCCTTGGACGAGCTGCCCCGGTCCTGAGGACTGCTAGCCGATATCCAGGGGATCGCCGCAAGAGGGCATTCGGTTGCGGCCGGCAAAGGCGTCCAGCAGGGCGTCGACTCCATCGCCCCGGTCGGGGTCCACGGTCACCCGGAATTGGCGGTCTTCGCCGGCTCGGAGCGCGTCGGCGTGGGCCAGGCGATCGCCGAGATACACCCTCCAGCTCTCCAGCCACAGCGCCACCAACTCGCCATCGTCGCCCCCCGGGGCGGAGGCGGCCAGGTCGGCTGTCATCTCGGCCAGCACCGCGGTGGAGGCTTCGATCTGGGCGGCCCGGTCGGCCATGTTCGACGCGTCGCGGGCCTGGGGAAGCAGATCCAGCTCGTCTCTGGTCTCGGCGCAACGAGCTTCGGCGTCGGCCACCCACTCTCGGTCGTCGAGGCGGTCGGGGTTCTCCTCGCCGAAGAACCAGATTGTGGCTCCGATCCAGAACACCGCAAACAGCACTATCGCGGCGACGCCGATCGTCAAGCCGAGCTGTCTGCCGGTCACGTATTCATTCTCTCTTTGCCTTCGGCTCTCGTAGCATTCGCATGGTGCTTGAAGAACTCGAATCCCGCGGCTTGGTGCAGGACACCACCGACCGTGATCTGCTGGCTCAGCGACTGAGCAGCGGTTCGGTTGCGGTGTACCACGGCATCGACCCTACGGCCAGCTCCCTGCACTTGGGCAACCTGATCGGGGTGTTGGTGCTGCGGCGATTCCAAGAGGCCGGCCACCGGCCCATCGCCCTGGTGGGCGGGGCCACCGGCATGGTGGGCGACCCCAGTGGTCGATCCGATGAGCGCAACCTGCTGGATGACGAAACCCTGACCGCCAACCTGTCGGGGATCAGAGGCCAGCTCGAGAAGCTGCTGGACTTCGACGGGGACGCCGAGTTGGTCAACAACTACGACTGGACCCGCGACCTCACCCTCATCGAGTTCTTGCGGGACACCGGCAAGCACGCCACCGTGAACCAGATGGCGGCCAAGCACTCGGTACGCAGCCGCATGGAGAGCGAGACCGGCATCTCCTACACCGAGTTCACCTACATGCTGTTGCAGGCCTACGACTTCTGGTGGCTGCACACCAATCTCCAGTGCGAGCTCCAGATCGGCGGCTCCGACCAATGGGGCAACATCACCGCCGGGGTCGACCTCATTCGCCGCCGCTCCGGCGCCCAGGCCCACGGCCTCACCTGGCCGCTGCTCACCCGCTCCGACGGGGCCAAGTTCGGCAAGACCGCCGAAGGAGCGGTATGGCTGGATCCCGGCCGCACCAGCCCCTACCGGTTCCACCAGTACTTCGTGCAGATTCCCGACGAGGACGTGGCGCGCAGCCTGCTTCAGTTCACCATGCTCCCGGTAGCCGATATCGCCGAGGTGGTCGAGGCTCACCAGCGCGATCCCGGGCGACGGGAGGCCCAGCGCACCCTGGCCAACGAGGTCACGACCCTGGTCCATGGCCCCGGTGCGGCCGTAGCCGCCGAGGAGGCAGCCCAAATCCTGTTCGGCTCCCCGGTCGACGACATCGACGAGGCGGCGTTGGAGGCGGTGGCCGACGAGGTCCCCACCTCCGACATCCCCGAGGGCGGATTCGATGACGCCTCGAACAGCTTCGATCTAGTGGAATTGCTGGCCTCCACGGGGTTGGCCTCCTCCAAGGGCGATGCCCGCCGAGGGCTGTCTGAGGGGTCGGTGTACGTGAACAATGAGCGGGTCTCCACCGAGGAGACCGCAGTGGCTGCCGACCGCCTGTTGCACGGCCGCTACCTGCTGCTTCGCCGGGGCAAGCGCCGGCACCACCTGCTGCGGGTTAAATCACCGCAAAACCCCTGATTGAGTTGGCAAATGGGGCCAGCAGCAATCTCGTGGTTGAGTTGACGCTGCTGGCCTGGGCCGGTAGCGTTACAACTCGCCTCTAAAACGGGTGGCCTGCGGGCTGCCCGCAGGGGCAGAGCAAGGTTCGGCCTGGTCCGGGCCGGTGCGGTTCTCCCGTCAGGGTCACCGCCTCACGCTCCTTGAAAACGGAAGAGAGGACGGAAAAGCCAGTGCGGGCGACGGCTCGGCGCACCTCGCGTCGAAGGCGTCGACCTACACAATTCCAAGGAAACCAAGTCAGGAAGGGCTTCGGCTCTTTTGACTTTCCGGAATCGCTTCGTCTTGCCGAGGCAAATTAGTAAGACGAGCACTTGATCGAAGGCGGCGACCCCCTCGGGGGAAACTGCCGGAGATATTGACGGAGAGTTTGATCCTGGCTCAGGACGAACGCTGGCGGCGTGCCTAACACATGCAAGTCGAACGAGGTCGCCTTCGGGCAATGACCAAGTGGCGAACGGGTGCGTAACACGTGAGAAACCTGCCCCGAAGACTGGGACAACCACGGGAAACTGTGGCTAATACCAGATGCCCTCCGCTGATCGCATGATCGGCAGAGGAAATGCTCCGGCGCTTCGGGAGGGTCTCGCGGCCTATCAGCTTGTTGGTGAGGTAACGGCTCACCAAGGCATCGACGGGTAGCTGGTCTGAGAGGACGATCAGCCACACTGGGACTGAGACACGGCCCAGACTCCTGCGGGAGGCAGCAGTGGGGAATCTTGCGCAATGGGCGAAAGCCTGACGCAGCAACGCCGCGTGGGGGATGAAGGCTCTCGGGTTGTAAACCCCTTTCAGCAGGGACGAAATTGACGGTACCTGCAGAAGAAGCCCCGGCCAACTACGTGCCAGCAGCCGCGGTGACACGTAGGGGGCGAGCGTTGTCCGGAATTATTGGGCGTAAAGAGCTCGTAGGCGGTTTAGTAAGTCAGATGTGAAAGGTTGGGGCTCAACCCTAAGACTGCATCCGATACTGCTATGACTAGAGTCCGGTAGAGGAGTGTGGAATTCCTGGTGTAGCGGTGAAATGCGCAGATATCAGGAGGAACACCGACGGCGAAGGCAGCACTCTGGGCCGGTACTGACGCTCAGGAGCGAAAGCGTGGGTAGCAAACAGGATTAGATACCCTGGTAGTCCACGCCGTAAACGTTGGGCACTAGGTGTGGGGCCTTATCAACGGGTTCCGTGCCGTAGCTAACGCATTAAGTGCCCCGCCTGGGGAGTACGGCCGCAAGGCTAAAACTCAAAGGAATTGACGGGGGCCCGCACAAGCGGCGGAGCATGTTGCTTAATTCGAGGCAACGCGAAGAACCTTACCTGGGTTTGACATGTACGGAAAAGCCATAGAGATATGGTGTCCTTCGGGGCCGTACACAGGTGGTGCATGGCTGTCGTCAGCTCGTGTCGTGAGATGTTGGGTTAAGTCCCGCAACGAGCGCAACCCTCGTCCTATGTTGCCAGCACGTAAGGGTGGGGACTCGTAGGAGACCGCCGGGGTCAACTCGGAGGAAGGTGGGGACGACGTCAAGTCATCATGCCCCTTATATCCAGGGCTGCAAACATGCTACAATGGCCGGCACAACGGGCAGCGACACCGCGAGGTGAAGCGAATCCCTGAAAACCGGTCTCAGTTCGGATTGGAGTCTGCAACTCGACTCCATGAAGTCGGAGTCGCTAGTAATCCCGGATCAGCAACGCCGGGGTGAATACGTTCCCGGGCCTTGTACACACCGCCCGTCACACCACGAAAGTCGGCAACACCCGAAGTCAGTGGCCTAACTCTTTTGAGAGGGAGCTGCCGAAGGTGGGGTTGGCGATTGGGGTGAAGTCGTAACAAGGTAGCCGTACCGGAAGGTGCGGCTGGATCACCTCCTTTCTAAGGAGTTCCGTTTCCACTTGATACCGCTAAATGGCGGCATCAGGTTCGGACACTCCCAGTTGATGCACTGGTTTCTTTTGTCCTCTCTTCCGTTTTGAGGGAGCGTGTTTTCACGCTCGAGGCTCTGTCGAGCAGTTTGATCAATTGCCCGCATCCTCCTGCGCTCATTGAGAACTGCATAGCGAGCACGAGCATCTGATCGAAATTAGAGTTCTTCGATGTATGAATCTTCCAAGCTACGAAGAGCCAACGGTGGATGCCTTGGTGCCTACGACCGATGAAGGACGTGAGAGGCTGCGATAAGCCTCGGGGAGCCGCCGACTGGGCTTTGATCCGGGGATGTCCGAATGGGGAAACCTGATACCTGTAAAGGGGTATCACTCCGGTGTGAACACATAGCACCGGTAGAGGGAACCAGGTGAACTGAAACATCTAAGTAACCTGTAGGAAAGGAAAGCAACCGCGACTCCCTTAGTAGCGGCGAGCGAAGAGGGAAGAGCCTAAACCGTGCCGGTGGAATAGCCTGGTGGCGTTGCCGGTACGGTGTTGTGGGGTCTCAGAGGAGGAGCGCCAGATCCTCCACGAAGTTACAAACGTGCGTGGTAGTGGAATCGTTCTGGAAAGGCGAGCCGCAGGGGGTAAGAGCCCCGTACACGAAACTGCTGCACACTTCGCTGAGTGTCCCCGAGTAGCGCCGTTGCCGTGTAATTCGGCGTGAATCTGCGAGGACCACCTCGTAAGGCTAAGTATATGTAGGCGACCGATAGTGAACTAGTACCGTGAGGGAAAGGTGAAAAGTACCCCGGGAGGGGAGTGAAATAGTACCTGAAACCGTTGGTTTACAAGCAGTCAGAGCGTCGTCTCAACCGATGATCTTCGGATCGTCAATCTGAGATCGCGATGGCGTGCCTTTTGAAGAATGAGCCAACGAGTTACGGTATGTGGCGAGATTAACCTGTGAAGGGAAGTCGGAGCGAAAGCGAGTCATAACTGGGCGTACAGTCGCATGCCGTAGACCCGAAGCCGGGTGATCTATCCATGGGCAGTGTGAAGCGGGGGTAAGACTCCGTGGAGGCGCGAACCGACCTAGGTTGAAAACTGGGCGGATGACCTGTGGATAGGGGTGAAAGGCCAAACAAACCCGGAGATAGCTGGTTCTCCGCGAAATGCATTTAGGTGCAGCGTTGTGCGTTCAACCATGGAGGTAGAGCACTGGATGGGCTAGGGGGCCGACAAGCTTACCAACCTCAGCCAAACTCCGAATGCCATGGTTCTAGAGCACGGCAGTGAGACCCCGGGGGATGAGCTTCGGGGTCGAAAGGGAAACAGCCCAGACCGCCAACTAAGGTCCCTAATTTCTAGCTAAGTGGTAAACGATGTGGGATTGCACAGACAGCCAAGAGGTTGGCTTAGAAGCAGCCACCCTTGAAAGAGTGCGTAACAGCTCACTGGTCGAGTGATCCTGCGCGGACAATGTAACGGGGCTAAAGCTAGAAACCGAAGTTGCGGATTTCTGCCATTAGGCAGGAGTGGTAGCGGAGCGTCGGGCTTGGAGTGAAGCGTCAGCGCAAGCTGACGTGGACTGAGTCCGAGTGAGAATGTTGGTATGAGTAGCGAGAGAGGGGTGAGAAACCTTTCCGCCGAAAGCCCAAGGGTTCCTGGGGAAGGCTAATCCTCCCAGGGTGAGTCGGGAGCTAAGGCGAGGCCGACAGGCGTAGTCGATGCACAACCGGTTGATATTCCGGTACCGCTGTGAACGCGTCCAGGCTTAACCGATGTTGCTAAGGGGATGCCTGTCCCGGTAAGGGACAGGAGAAACCGACCCACACCGGAGCGGCCAGCAACGCGGGGACGCAGAGAGGTAGGTGAACCCAGGCGACGGTAGTTCCTGGGGTAAGCGTGTAGGGCGGGGCCCAGGTAAGTCCGGTCCCCATAAAGCCTGAGGCGTGATACCGAACCGCATGAGGTGAAGTCACTGATCCTGTACTGCCAAGAAAAGCCGCTAGCGAGCTTTCACGGCGCCCGTACCCCAAACCAACACAGGTGGGCAGGTAGAGAATACCAAGGCGATTGGGAGAACTATGGTTAAGGAACTCGGCAAATTACATCCGTAACTTTGGGATAAGGATGACCCTAGTAAAGTAATGGACTTCGCGTCCGGAGCTTGATTGGGTGGCACAAACCAGGGGAAAGCGACTGTTTACTAAAAACACAGCAGCGTGCTAAGTCGTAAGACGCTGTATACGCTGTGACGCCTGCCCGGTGCTGGAAGGTTACGGGGAGGGGTTAGCCGTAAGGCGAAGCTCTGAACCTAAGCCCCAGTAAACGGCGGCCGTAACTATAACGGTCCTAAGGTAGCGAAATTCCTTGTCGGGTAAGTTCCGACCTGCACGAATGGCGTAACGACTTTCCCACTGTCTCAACCATAGACCCAGCGAAATTGAAGTACGAGTAAAGATGCTCGTTAGCTACAGAAGGACGGAAAGACCCCGTGGACCTTTACTACAGCTTGATATTGGTGTTTGGTATGTGTTGTGCAGGATAGGTGGGAGACTGGGAAGCATGGACGCAAGTCTGTGTGGAGTCAACCTTGAAATACCACTCTGCTCATGCTGGGCATCTAACTTGGGCCCGTAATCCGGGTTGAGGACAGTGTCAGGTGGGTAGTTTGACTGGGGCGGTCGCCTCCCAAAGAGTAACGGAGGCGCCCAAAGGTTCCCTCAGCCTGGTTGGCAATCAGGCGTTGAGTGTAATGGCACAAGGGAGCTTGACTGCGAGACCGACGGGTCGAGCAGAAACGAAAGTTGGGCATAGTGATCCGGCGGTTGCGTGTGGAAGCGCCGTCGCTCAACGGATAAAAGGTACCCCGGGGATAACAGGCTCATCTTCCCCAAGAGTCCATATCGACGGGAAGGTTTGGCACCTCGATGTCGGCTCATCGCATCCTGGGGCTGAAGCAGGTCCCAAGGGTTGGGCTGTTCGCCCATTAAAGCGGTACGCGAGCTGGGTTTAGAACGTCGTGAGACAGTTCGGTCCCTATCCTCTGTAGCCGAAGGTGATTTGAGGAAAGCTGTCCCTAGTACGAGAGGACCGGGACGGACGCAGCTCTCGTGTGCCAGTTGTTCTGCCAAGGGCATGGCTGGTTAGCGACCTGCGGAAAGGATAACCGCTGAAAGCATCTAAGTGGGAAGCCTGTTCCAAGATGAGATCACCCACCGGGACAACCGGGTAAGGCCCGTGGCAGAACACCACGTTGATAGGCCGGAAGTGTACGCATGGCAACATGTTCAGCTAACCGGTACTAATCGGCCGAGGGCTTGGTTCTACATCACTAACTCGATGTCGAAACCGATGTTCGTGCTCGCTGTGGAGTTCTTGAAGCTCTGCCTCTTTGACAAGAACATAAAGGTTTCGGTGGCGATGGCGGTGGGGTCACACCCGTTCCCATTCCGAACACGGAAGTTAAGCCCACCAGCGCCGATGGTACTTGGGTGGAGACGCCCTGGGAGAGTAGGTCGCCGCCGGATTTCGCAAATAGCGGGGAGCCATTTGGCTCCCCGCTTTCGTTAACCGCTGGTTCATCGGCCAGCCACTACACTTTGGCGGTGTCTTCCGGCGGAGGTTCTGGTCGCAAGCCTCCCAACCGCCGGAGGCCACCCCGACAGCAGGCGTCCCAGAACCGCCGCAAGGGGGGGCCGCCATCGGGGGAAGATCGCCGGAGAGGAAAGCCTCCCTCGGGGCAGGATCGTCGCAAGGGGGGGCCGCCATCGGGGGAAGATCGGCGGAGAGGAAAGCCTCCCTCGGGGCAGGACCGGCGTAGAGGGAAGCCGCCATCGGGGGAAGATCGGCGGAGAGGAAAGCCTCCCTCGGGGGAAGATCGGCGGAGAGGAAAGCCTCCCTCGGGAGAAGATCGCCGCAGGGAAAAACCACCTCCGCCCAAGGGGCCGCGTCACATGGGCTCGGTGGCCCGGAAGGGTGCGGCCAAGATCCACGAAGAGCCTCTGCCCGTCCCCGACGAAACCCCGCCCGACCCAGATATGACACCCGAAGAGGCCGAAGAAGCCCGTCTGAGAGCTGAGCGACGGGCGGCTCGGCAGGCACGCACCAAGCAGCTCCGATCAGAGGCCCGGGAGGCGGTCGAGCGGGGCAATCTCACCGAGGCTCCAGCCGTCAAGCCAGGCAAGCAATCGCGGGGCCGTCGGCGCACGCCGCTGTCGGAGAGCGGCTCGCCCTCTCAGTCCCAGAAGTTGGAGGAGGCAGTCGGCCAACGAATGGCGGTGACGCTCCGACAGCGGTTTGAGCGGGCCGAGGATGCCTATGAGCAAGAGGACTACCGAAGGGCTTGGCGGTCACTGGACGGCATGGCCAAAGAAGCTCCCAAGGTTCCCGAGATAAGGGAGCTGGCTGGATTGACCCTTTACCGGTTGGGCCGGTGGGATCTGGCCGCTCGAGAGCTGGAAGCCAACCGAGAGCTCACCGGGCGAACCGATCTCCATCCGGTGTTGGCCGACTGCTACAGGGCCCAGCGCCGGTGGACCGATGTAGAGCTGATTTGGGCCGAGCTGCGGGCTTCGGGGGAGAGTTCCGCAGTGCTGGCCGAGGGCCGAATCGTTGCCGCCGGCGCACTGGGCGACCGGGGGGAGCTGACCGAGGCCGTTCGCCTGCTGTCCGCTGATTTCCAGCTGCCCCGCCGGGCCAAAGAGCACCACCTCCGCCAGGCCTACGCGCTAGCCGATCTGTGCGAGCGGGCCGGCGAAATCCCCCGGGCCCGGCAGCTGTTCGGCTGGCTCCGCGACCAAGACGAGCTCTACGTGGACGTGGCCGAGCGTTTGGAAGCTCTTCGTTAGCGAAATACCCCTAGGGATGCCCCTGAAGGATTCTGTCCGCCGGTAAGGTGAGAACAGTCGGCAGTTTGTTCGAAGGAGTAGGCGATCGTGGACATCGAAGGACTGTTGGGCGACGAGGCTGAATCGCTCTTATCCCATGAATCCAAGACCATTCCCCGCGAGGATTTGAGCCTTCCCGGTCCAGATTTTGTGGACCGGGTTCTGGTCAGCACCGACCGCTCGCCCCAGGTGCTGCGCAACCTCCAGTCGCTGTTCGACCACGGCCGGCTGGGCGGCACCGGCTACGTGTCTATCCTGCCGGTGGACCAGGGCATCGAGCACTCAGGCGCGGCCTCATTCGCCCCCAATCCCCGGTACTTCGATCCCGCGGGGATCGTGGAGCTGGCCATTGAGGGAGGCTGCAATGCGGTGGCCTCCACCTTCGGCGTGCTGGGGGCCACCTCCCGTCGTTTCGCCCACCGAATTCCATACATCGTCAAGCTCAACCACAACGAGCTGCTGACGTACCCCAACAAGTTCGACCAGGTGATGTTCGGATCGGTGGAGCAGGCCTACGACATGGGCGCGGCCGGCGTGGGGGCCACCATCTACTTCGGCTCAGAAGAGGCCACCCGCCAGATCCAGGAAGTGGCCGAGGCCTTCCACCGGGCCCACGAGCTCGGGATGTTCACCGTGCTGTGGTGCTATCTACGGAATTCTGACTTCAAGGTGGACGGCACCGACTACCACGCGGCGGCCGATCTCACCGGTCAGGCCAACCACATCGGGGTGACCATCGAGGCCGACATCATCAAGCAGAAGCTCCCCGAGAACAACGGCGGTTACACCGCCCTCGGGTTCGGCAAGACCCACAAGCTGGTGTACGACGAGCTCACCACCGACCACCCGATCGACCTCACCCGCTGGCAGGTGGCCAACTGCTACATGGGCCGGATCGGGCTTATCAACTCCGGCGGCGCATCGTCGGGGGCCAGCGATCTGGCCGAGGCAGTGCGCACCGCGGTGATCAACAAGCGGGCTGGGGGCCTGGGCCTCATCAGTGGCCGCAAGGCCTTCCAGCGCCCCGTCGCCGAGGGTGTGGAACTCCTCAACGCCATCCAAGACGTCTACCTCTCCGACTCGGTAACCGTGGCCTAGCAATGGGAGTCTCCGACACGCCTGCGGATCTCACGCCCCTCATAGGCATATTGGATCGCGGCGACAGGCCTACTGATGTGGCTCGTGACGAGCAAGAGATGATCGACGAGGCATTTGGCGAGCAGTTTGACCGGAAACTGCGGGACCGCGGTGTCGTTGAGTGATGCGTGTCTTGATTGCCATGCTCGCTGAGGTGAAACGCCGCCGCCGCAGCCAAGCAATGCTCGACATGATCGCTTCATGGGAGGCAGGAGAGGGTCCCATCAGCCCTGAGCATCTCGAGTGGGCCGATGCCGTTCTCGACCGACAGAGAGTTGATCGTTGACGCTGGCCCGCTGATACAGAAACCTCCGACGTGGTCGACGCCCACCTCACAGTTGTCACAGAAGGTTTGGGCACCTTCATCCTCTCTACTGGCCACGAGGACATGACAAGACTCAATGCCCGCTTTGAGCGCTACTGAAGTCAGGAAGAACTCCTAGGGGCATTGCCGGCTAGGAGGGGGCTAGCGACCTGACCGAGGCGGTGCGCACCGCGGTCATCAACATGCGGGCTGGCGGCTTGGCCCTCATCAGCGGCCGCAAAGCCTTCCAGCCTTCCCCGGGCAAGTAGCTCATGGCATCGAACACAACCACTTTGTCATGCCCGAAGCCCCCGCGACCCAAATCCAGAGCATGCCCTCTACACTGACCGCAACTGTAAGCACCGATGAAGCTAGCCCAAGTAGGTCTAACGGATGGACAAGAGTTCTTTAGCGGGCGGTTGGCTATCCATTGAGAACAGTATCCCAAAGATCCTTGCAATACGCGCCTCTGTCATGCTTGGTTGGGCAGTTGCCGTATATATCTTTGGGCTCTTTGGCTTTGTAACTCTTGCATTTGCCTTTACAGAATACACAGATCCATGTAATTTCAATCATGAGTCAGCTAACACGACTCTTGGCTGGTCAATTGTAGGCGTTGCTGTCTTGATTCCGACCGTAGTTGGAATTGTATTGAGAAAATATCTCACCATTACATGGGTGGTTCTTTGCAGTGCATACAGTACCTATTCGTTCGTTGAAGTTATCTTGAACTGGAATGGATGTTGAGGTGTCTACCAAGGGTTTGGCTATACGGCTGACAGCGATGTTCGGATGGGCTGTACTTGTATACCTTATTCAAGTGGTTGGTCACCTAACTCTATATTCATTCTTCACCCAGTATACGGATCCTTGCAATCGATTCTACGAATCTCCCAACAATGTGGGCGGTTGGACTATTGCAGCTATAGCCGTGCTCATTCCAACGGCAATTGGTGTCAAGCTGCGGAAATATGTGACATTGACTTGGGTGATACTGGGAATGGCAATTCAGATCTATCTGTTTACGGATGTGATCCTTGGAATAGGTGATTGCTAACCACTGTGGTGGGCAATGCAACACCATGGGATGCCCACAGCCGATAGGTCAAGTCCACTGACACCCAAGTCGGCCAAAAGCTTTCCATCTCCACCGTGCACCGCCAGCCAAGGATTCTCATGAGGATGTGCCACTTGAGGTTCACCACTGGGTAACCTCGTATTCCGGCGTCGCTTAAGCGAGGGGCCATCGGGGATCAAGGAGGATTCCGTGACTGACACCGTGCCGCGTACCGTCGGGACGCAGGAACTGAACCGCTTGGTAGTTCGGTTCGCGGGCGACTCCGGCGATGGGATGCAGCTCACCGGCGACCGATTCACCAGCGCCAGCGCATTGTTCGGCAACGATCTGGCGACGCTGCCGGAGTTCCCTGCCGAGATTCGGGCGCCCCAGGGAACGCTGGCCGGGGTGTCGGCGTTCCAGGTGCAGGTTTCCGACCATGACATCAGCACACCGGGCGACGCTCCCAGCGTTCTGGTCGCCATGAATCCGGCTGCCCTCCGCAAGGAGATAGCTCATCTGGAGATCGGCGGGACCGTCATTGTCAATCAGGACGCCTTTGTGGAGCGGAACCTGACCAAGGCTGGCTACGAGACCGATCCGTTGGAAGACGGCAGCCTCGACAACTACACCTTGTTCAAGGTGCCGATGACCACCATCACCAAGGAGGTCTGCAAAGACTTGGGGGTGAAGCCCCGTGACGCCGAGCGGTCCAAGAACTTCTTCGCCCTCGGCCTCTTGTCGTGGCTCTACAGCCGTCCGGCGCAGCCCACCCTGGACTGGATCTCGGCCAAGTTCAAGCGCCAGCAGCTCATAGCCGACGCCAACACGGCCGCATTCAAGGCGGGGATGGCCTTCGGCGAAACCGCTGAGCTATTCGACTTCACCTACGAGGTGAAGCCCGCCTCGCTGGCTCCGGGCACCTACACGAACGTGAACGGCAACACCGCATTGTCTTGGGGTCTGATAGCTGCCAGCCAACGGGCCAAGGTTCCCCTGTTTTTGGGTTCGTACCCCATCACTCCGGCCAGCGATGTGCTCCATGAGCTGAGCCAGCGGAAGAATTTCGGGGTCCGCACCTTTCAGGCTGAGGACGAGATCGCCGCGGTGTGCGCCGCGCTGGGGGCGTCGTTCGGCGGGCACCTGGGCGTGACCACCACCAGCGGGCCGGGCGTCGCCCTCAAAGGCGAGACCATCGGGCTGGCCGTCAGCCTGGAGCTGCCCCTTCTGGTGATCAACATCCAGCGGGGCGGACCGTCCACTGGGTTGCCCACCAAGACCGAGAGCGCAGACCTCATGCAGGCCATGTACGGGCGCCACGGCGAGTCGCCGGTGCCGATTGTGGCCGCCTACTCCCCGTCGCAGTGCTTCTTCGCGGCCATCGAGGCGGCCCGCATTGCCCTCAAGTACCGCACGCCGGTGATTTTGCTGTCCGACGGGTATCTGGCCAACGGGAGCGAGCCCTGGTGCCTGCCCGACGTGGCGACGCTGCCCGATATGACGGTGGAGTTCGCCACTGGGCCCAACCACACCGAGGACGATGGCACCGAGGTTTTTTGGCCCTACCTCCGCAACCCCGAGACTATGGCCCGTCCGTGGGCGGTGCCCGGCACTCCTGGTCTCACCCACCGCATCGGCGGCATCGAGAAGGAAGACGGCACCGGAAACATCAACTACGAAGCCGACAACCACGGCTACATGGTGAGGCTGCGCGAGGACCGCGTGGCCCACATAGCCAACGACATCCCCCTCACCATGATGGACGGCGATGTGGACGACGCCGACCTGCTGGTGCTGGGTTGGGGGTCGACATGGGGCGCCATCACCAGCGCAGTGGGGCGGGCCCGGTCGGAGGGCCGCAAGGTGGCCCATGCCCACGTGACCCATTTGAACCCGCTGCCCAGGGATTTGGGCGAGATCGTCCAGAGGTATCCCAAGGTGCTGGTACCAGAGATGAACTTGGGCCAGTTCTGCCGCATCATCCGGGCCGAGTTCCTGGTCGATGCCCAATCGGTGGCCAAGGTGGAGGGCGTTCCCTTCACCGCCGCCGAACTTCACAGCCACATCAACGGAGCCCTTGATGACTGACGTTCCCACAACCACCAAGGCCGATTGGACCAGCGACCAAGAGGTGCGCTGGTGCCCCGGTTGCGGGGACTACTCGATATTGACCGCGGTGCAGCTCCTCATGCCCGAGCTCGGCGTGCGCCGGGAGGACACCGTGTTCGTCTCCGGTATCGGCTGCGCGGCCCGATTCCCTTACTACATGAACACCTACGGGATGCACGGCATCCACGGGCGGGCCCCCGCACTGGCCACCGGCCTGGCTATGGCCCGTCCCGACCTGGATGTGTGGGTTGTGGGCGGAGATGGCGACATGTTGTCCATCGGCGGCAATCACCTGCTGCACGCCCTGCGCCGCAACGTGAACCTCAACATCCTGCTGTTCAACAACCAGATCTATGGCCTGACCAAGGGCCAGTACTCGCCCACCAGCGAGATCGGCAAGGTCACCAAGTCCACCCCGGCGGGCAGCATCGACGAGCCGTTCAATCCCGTCTCGGTTGCCTTGGGAGCGGAGGCCAGCTTCGTGGCCCGCACCCACGACATGGACCGCCAGCACATGATGGACATGTTCCGACGAGCCCACGAATTCCCCGGCGCTTCATTCGTGGAGGTGTTCCAGAACTGCAACGTGTTCAACGACGGGGCGTTCGGGGCCATCACCAAGAAGGACAAGCGGGCCTCCATGCTCATTCACCTTGAGCACGGCCAGCCCATCCGCTTCGGCGAGAACAACGAGAAGGGCGTGGTGATCAACCCTCAGGGGACCGCCGAGGTGGTCGATGTGGCCGACGTCGGCGAATCGGCCCTGCTGGTGCACGACGAGAACCGTCAAGATCCCAGCCTGGCCTTCGCCTTGTCCCGGCTCTCGGCCGGCCCGTTCGAGCCCACTCCCATCGGGGTGTATAGGGCAGTGGAGCGCTCGGAGTACGCCGGCGAGGCCAGCAAGCAGCTGGCCATGGCCCAAGAGCAGTCTGGTCCCGGCGATCTCGAGGCTCTGCTTCATTCCCGGCCCACCTGGGAAGTCTCCTGAGCAACGCCTCTGCATCATCTTCTCGTCCCGCACCCGGCGGCTGGGTGCTCGACTTGGACGGAGTGATCTGGGTAGGCGGAACGGCAATTCCTGGCGCGGCGGAGGCTGTTGAGCGATTGCGCCAGGCCGACGCAAACTTGGTATTCGTCACCAACATGTCAGCACTGACGGTGGCCGATCAAGAGGCCAAGCTGGCCGACTGCGGGATCGACGCCACCGGGTTGGTCGTTACCTCGGCCACCGCCGCGGGCCAGCTCATCTCTCCCGGCGAGCGGGTGCTGGTGGTGGGGGGTCCCGGCATCGACGAGGCGGTGGAGCTGGCCGGCGCCAAGGTGTGCTCTTCAGATTCCGCCGACGCGGTGGTGGTAGGCATCGACCGCGGCTTCAACTACGACACCCTCAGCCGGGCTATGCGGGCAGTGCGGGGCGGCGCCCGACTGATCGGCACCAACCACGATCCCAGCTACCCCACCGAGCGCGGACTGGAGCCGGGGGGCGGGTCACTGTTGGCCGCGGTGGCGACCGCCGCGGAAGCGGTGCCCACACTGGCGGGCAAGCCCAACCAGCCCATCGTCGATTGCGTGCGCAGCAGAATCGGTGATTCCGGCGTGGTGGTGGGCGACCGTCCCGACTCCGACGGCCTATTCGCTCAGGCACTGGAGTACGAATTCGCACTGGTGCTGAGCGGCGTTACCGGAGCCGACGACCTGCCGGTGTCGCCGGAGCCGCAGTACTGCGCCTCCGACCTTGCCGCCTTGGTCGACCAAATGGAGCTTGAATAGGGGGGATGAGAGGCTCGCGCCGGAGGCTGGACGCGGAGTTGGTTCGCCGCGGGCTGGTTGCCAGTCGGGAGCGGGCCCGAGAGGCAGTGGCCTCCGGCCAGGTCACCGTGAACGGATCGGTGGCGCAGAAGGCGGCTCGCTTGGTTTTGCCCGGCGACGCCCTGGAGCTGTCGGGTCCAGGGGCTCGCTACGTGAGCCGGGGCGGCGAGAAGCTGGAAGGGGCACTGGCCGCATTTGGCTTGGACGTCGCCGGCTTGCGGTGCTGTGACGTTGGTGCGTCAACCGGCGGATTCACCGACTGCCTGTTGCAGCGAGGCGCGGCCGGTGTGGTGGCAATAGATGTGGGCCGAGCCCAAATGCACGAGCGCTTGGCTGGCGATTCCCGAGTGATGCTCTACGAGCGCACCGATATTCGCGACGTCGACCCGGCCGGAATCGGAGCACCGTTCGACTTGGTGACGGCAGATGTGTCCTTCATTTCGCTGACTTCGGTTTTGGAGTGCCTGGCCGATCTGGCCGCGCCGGGCGCACCCGTTGTGGTGTTGGTCAAGCCCCAATTCGAGGTGGGGCGAAAGCAGGCCAGCCAGGGTCGGGGCGTAATCCGCGACCCCGTGCAATGGCAGGCCGCTCTCGACCGGGTGCTGGACGCGGCGGCCTCCGCGGGCCTTGCCCCTCAAGCCGCCACTCCGTCAGCGCTGAAAGGCGCACAGGGAAACGTCGAGTTCTTCTTGCACCTTGAAAAGGGCGGTGCCCTCGCTTCGGTGGATTCCGCCCTTGTGGTCTCCCAAATTGTCACCCAAGAGGAATAGCCTGACTCCGTGGCTGCAATCGCCTTTTTTGTTCATGCTGACCGGCCGGAAGCTCTGAAGCTGGCGGCCGAGCTCATCGGCCGCTTGGACGGCGACGGCCATGAAATTCGGCTGTCGCCCGAGTCGGCTGAGGCGGTGGACCGCCCCGAATTGGCCCACATAGACGATCACATTGGCGAGAAGCTGGACTTGGCGGTGAGCTTGGGGGGAGATGGTTCCATGCTGCGGGCGGTGACCGCAGTGGCCGACGATGGTGTACCGGTTCTCGGGGTCAACTACGGCTCACTGGGCTACCTGACCGGGATCGAGCCGGATTCCGCTTCGGAGGCAGTCGAGCAATTCCTGGCCGGGGACTACAACATCGAAGAGCGCATCCGGCTGCGCTGTCGACTGGGAAACGGCACCGAGGTGAGTGCCCTCAATGAGGCCATCGTGGAGAAGGTGGACAGCGGGAGAACTGTCAATCTGGCCGTTCACATCGACGGGGAGTTCTTCACCAGCTACGCCGCCGATGGGCTGATCGCGGCCACTCCTACCGGTTCAACGGCCTACTCCCTGTCGGCGGGCGGACCCATCTTGGCCCCGACCATGAACGCAGTGATTCTGACCCCGGTGGCTCCCCACACGCTGTTCGACCGCAGCCTGGTGCTGTTGCCGTCAAGCGAACTGGTGGTGGAAGTGCTGGGCGACCGTCCGGCCGCCGTAGCGGTGGACGGCCGTTCGCTGGGAGAGCTGGGCGAGGGGGGCTCGTTGACGGTTTCGGTTTCCGATCGGCCCGCTCGTCTTGTCACCCTGGGCCGAAGAGGCTTCCACCAAGCACTCAAGTCGTCCTTCGGCTTGTCCGACCGCTGACAGGAATTCGAGAAAATGCTCACTGAGCTGGCGGTTGAGAACCTGGGGGTGATCGAGCGGCTCAATCTGGTGTTGGGACCGGGCATGACCGCGCTGACTGGGGAGACCGGGGCGGGAAAGACCCTGGTGGTGACGGCGGTTGACCTGCTCTTGGGCGGTCGGGCCGACTCGTCATTGGTGCGGTTTGGGGCTGATGAGGCCGTCGTTGAGGGCCGCTTCGACCACCAGGGGGAAGAGGTGGTGCTTCGCAGGGTGGTGCCCGCTGAAGGTCGGGCTCGGGCCTATGTCGACGGCCGGCTGGCGTCGGCGGCCACCCTGGCCGAGTTTGGTGCAGAGCTGGTGGATCTTCACGGCCAGCATGAGCACCAGTCGCTCTTGCGCCGGGTCCATCAACGGGCCGCACTGGACCGATACGGCGACGTGGACTTGGCCCCGCTCATGGAGGCCCGGGCCGCGCTGGCTGACCTGAATCGCCGACGGGCCGAGTTGGGCGGCGACGAGCGATCCCGGGCCCGGGAGATCGAGCTGTGTCGATTCCAACTGGCCGAGCTAGACAAGGCGGGATTGGAAGACCCCGATGAGGATGAGTCGCTCAAGGCCGAAGAGGCGGTGCTGGCTGACGCGACGGCCAGCCGGGATGCGGCCCGGCAGGCGGCGATGTCTCTGGGCGCCGATGGCACAGTGGGCGCCGGGCTGGCCCAGATTGCTGCCGCCCTAGAAAATCGTCCGCCGCTGGAGAGCCAGCATGAGCGGCTGGTCAACCTGGTGGCCGAGGTCGGAGACCTGTCAACCGAGCTGCGCCGCGCCGCCGAGTCCATCGACGAGAACCCGGCCCGATTGGCCGAGGTTCGCCAGCGCCGCGAGCTTCTGGTTGATCTGCGCCGCAAGTATGGGGAGACCGTGGCTGAGGTCATGGAGTTCCATCGCGATCTGTCCGACCGCCTCGCCGAGCTGGAGGACTTCGACCGCCTGGCCAAAGATCTGGACGGGGAACTTGACCGCCGCACCGCCGCGGTGGCCGAGACCGGTGCCGCAGTTGGCCAGGCCCGGCGCCAGGCGGCGCAGACGCTGGGCAAGGAGGTGACCGTAAACCTGCGGGAGTTAGCGATGCCCCGAGCCGAGGTTCAAGTAGAGGTGGGCGACGATCCCGGCGACGATGTGGACATCCTTTTGTCCGCCAACAGCGGTGCCCCCGGCCTCCCGCTCACGTCGGCCGCCTCGGGGGGAGAGCTGGCCCGGGTAATGCTGGCCCTGCGCCTGGTGGTCAGCGCCGGACCCCCCGTGCTGGTGTTCGACGAGGTGGACGCCGGAATCGGCGGCCAAGTGGCCCAGACTGTGGGCCGATCGCTTTCCCGTCTCACTGTCGACCACCAGGTGCTGGTGGTCACCCACCTGCCCCAAGTGGCGGCGTGCGCCGACTGCCAGGTGAGCATCGTCAAGCACGACGACGGGGCTTCTGCCACCGTGACCGCCGAGCCCTTGGACGGCGAGGACCGGGTGGTCGAGCTCTCCCGGATGCTCTCCGGCTCCCCCGACAGCCAGAGTGCCCGCCGCCACGCCACAGAACTCCTGGAGATGTCTCAAGGTTGATGGCCACCGAACTCCTCAAGATGTCTCAGAGTGGCTGACGGTCCACCAGTCGTCACTCCTTCCCGCTAGGATTGGCAGGCGTGACCAAACACATCTTTGTCACAGGCGGGGTGGCGAGTTCGCTGGGCAAAGGACTTACGGCCGCCTCCCTGGGGCGTTTGCTCAAGCAACGGGGACTCCGGGTGACCATGCAGAAGCTGGACCCGTACATCAATGTGGACCCCGGCACGATGAATCCCTTCGAGCACGGGGAGGTGTTCGTCACCGACGACGGCGGCGAAACCGACCTGGATCTCGGCCACTACGAGCGGTTCATCGACGAGAACCTCACCAAGCTCTCCAACGCCACCACCGGCTCCATCTACTCCTCGGTCATCGCCGCCGAGCGCCAAGGCGAATACCTAGGCAAGACCGTGCAGGTGATCCCCCATGTCACCAACGAGATCAAGAACCGGATCTCCAGCCTGGTGTCCGATGACATCGACGTGGTCATCACCGAGATCGGCGGGACCGTCGGCGATATTGAGATCCTTCCCTTCTTGGAGGCCATCCGCCAGGTTCGCTTGGATGTGGGACGGGGAAACGTGTGCTATGTCCACGTCACCCTGGTGCCCTTCATCGGCCCCACCGGCGAGCAGAAGACCAAGCCCACCCAGCACTCGGTGACTGAGCTCCGCAGCCGGGGAGTTCAGCCCGACGCCATCGTGTGTCGCAGCGAGTCGCCCATCTCCGACGAGCTGAAGCGCAAGATCTCGAGCCTGTGCGACGTGGACGTATCCGCGGTGGTCAACGCCGCCGATGCCGAGAGCATCTATGAGATCCCCCTGGTTCTTCATGAGGAGGGCCTCGACAAAGTGGTGTGCGACATCTTGCGGTTGAATGTCCCCGAGCCCGACCTGTCCGACTGGCAGGGGCTGAACCAGCGAATCGAAATGGCGCAGCGCAGCGTGCGCATCGGTTTGATCGGGAAGTATGTGACGCTCCAAGACGCCTATCTGTCGGTGGTCGAGGCGCTCAACCACGCCGCCATTCATCAGGGTGCGTCGGTGGAAATCGAATGGATTCAGGCCGAGAGCGTGGAGGGCCTAATGGTCGACAGCCTGCTCAGCGGGCTGGACGGAATCGTGATCCCTGGCGGATTTGGCGAGCGGGGAATCCAGGGCAAGATCAACGCCGCCTCCTATGCCCGAGAGAACGACCTGCCCTGTCTAGGCCTGTGCCTCGGCCTCCAGGTGATGACCATCGACTACGCCCGCAACGTTTTGGGCCTGGCCAACGCCCATTCCAGCGAATTCGACCCCAGCACGCCGTGGCCGGTGATCGACTTGATGGAATCGCAGCGCGGCATCACTGACAAGGGCGGCACGATGCGGCTGGGGGCGTGCCTGGCCAAGCTACGACCGGGCACCCAGGTAGCCGAAGTCTACGGAGCCGAAGTGGTGTCGGAACGTCACCGCCATCGCTACGAGTTCAACCCCAAGCTTCGCGGCCGCTTCGAGGGCACCGACTTCGTGCTCGCCGGGGAGTCGCCCGATGGGCTCTTGGTTGAGTTCATAGAGTTGGACAGTCACCCCTGGTGGGTGGGGACCCAGGCCCACCCCGAGTTCAAGAGTCGTCCCGATCGGCCTGCACCGCTCTTTTATGGCTTGGTGAAGGCCGCACTGGACCGTCGAGAGGGAGGAATAACTGCCGATGACGCTGCTCCTTCCCATTCGGAGGCAGGGGATTCAGAGCAGGCCGAGGCGGTTGCTGATACCTCGTCCGCAGTCCATCGTTGAGGG
The DNA here is from genome assembly GCA_965208545.1 of Candidatus Poriferisocius sp. GTDB lineage: Bacteria > Actinomycetota > Acidimicrobiia > Acidimicrobiales > Bin134 > Poriferisocius. The sequence continues at coordinate 1,317,554 of OZ242341.1, forward strand.
GCAACGCGGCGGTGAGCATCGGGAAGGGCTTCACCCCGATTGGAGAGCGCCAAGAGTGGCAGGGTCGGGTGGTGTCCCTGAGCGTTGCCGAAATCAGGGCGCCTGACGGTTCCGTATATGAGCGGGAAATCGTCCGCCATCCCGGCGCCGCCGTCATCGTGCCCCTCGACGGCCAAGAGGTCATCATGGTGCGCCAGTATCGTCCTGCGGTGAATCGGGAGTTGCTGGAGATACCCGCGGGGAAACTCGACAGTCAGGACGAACCACCCGAGATGACTGCCCAGCGGGAGCTGGAAGAGGAGATCGGCAAGCGGGCAGGGCACCTGGAGTTGCTGGCCGTGTTCCACAACTCTCCTGGATTCTGCGATGAAATTACGCATTGCTACCTGGCCACCGAGCTGATCGACGCCGACCGCCGGCCCCACGGCATCGAGGAGCAGCACATGGCTATCGAGCGCATCAAGCTGGGCGAAGTCCTTGATCTGGTGGCCTCCGGCGAGATTGCCGACGCCAAGTCGATCGTCGGACTCATGCTGGCCCGCGAGCGTCTGGGGTGAATTCCCCGTGCCGCCCGCGGTGAGCGCAGGGAGTGGGGTAGAGGAGTTTCTGGATTGGCTGGTGTTGGAACGGGGCCGCGCACCTCGTACCTGTGAGGCCTATCGCCGAGACTTGACCGGTTACTGCGAGGTCTTGGATTCCCGGGGGAGCAACCCTGAGACGGCCGGAGAGGATGACATTCTGGCGCTTTTACGGCACCTTCAGAGCCGGGGTTTGGCCCCCTCGACGGTCAAGCGGGCCATGACCGCAGTGCGGACCTTCCACCAATTCCTCGTCATCGAGGGTCGTCGAGCCGACGACCCGGGGTCCCAAGTGGAGCTGCCCACGGTGCCAAGGGCCGTGCCCAGGGCGCTGAGCGAGGCCGAGGTAGAGGCCATCTTGGACGGGGTGGAAGGCGCCGACCGGGTGGCTCGGCGGGATCGGGCGCTGCTGGAGACGCTCTATGGCACGGGGATGCGCATAAGCGAGCTGGTCGGGATGTCGCTGGCCGACCTGGACATAGGAGGGGCCACCGTGCGGGTTCTAGGAAAGGGCCAAAAGGAGCGGGTCCTGCCGCTGGGCCGATGCGCCCTCGAGGCGTTGACCGCCTGGCTGGTACCCGCCGGGCGGGGCGAGATGGAACCCGAGCGCTGGGAGTCCCAGCACGACCAAGAGGCGGTTTGGCTCAACCAGCGGGGACGCCGCCTGTCGCGTCAGGGGGCCTGGGGTGTAGTGAAGAAGAGGGCCCAGCAGGTGGGGCTGGGTGCCAAGGTGTCCCCCCACGTGTTCCGCCATTCCTGTGCCACCCACATGCTGGACCGCGGCGCCGACATCAGGGCAGTGCAGGAGCTGTTGGGCCATGCCTCTATCAGCACCACCCAGGTCTACACCATGGTGTCCAAGGAGAAACTGTGGGAGGCCTATCGCGCCGCTCACCCGCGGGCGGTGTTGAAGCGTTGATCCACTTGGCTCGTCGCTTCTTCCAGTCGATTCTCGATCAGGGTCATGATGCCGCCGAAGAGGACTGGCTGATGGGTCTGCTCAACGAACGTGAGGCGGCCCTTTACGACCAGATGAGCGCAGTCGACCGCAGCCACGCCCTGCGGTCGGCCCGATGTCCTGTATTGGCCGACGATGCCCAGCGGGTGGCCGCTGCCCTCCACGACGTGGGGAAGATCAGGGCAGGTCTGGGGACTTGGGGTCGGGTGGGCGCCACCGTGGCAGGGGTTGCCTTACCTGGTCTATTGAGAGGCCGGTGGGCGGATTATCGGGATCATCCACGTCTTGGCGCGGCGATGCTGCGGGACGCCGGCAGCGCCGAACTGACCGTGTTGTGGGCCGCAGAACACCACCTTTCCTCCCGCAAATCCTCCCTTTCCCCCGACGTGGCGGCCGCCCTGGCTGCTGCTGACTAATCGGGCAGCCGGTAGGCTTCCGGGCGTGCCCACCGAGATTCCCAAGATCATCAGCGTCGACGACCACCTTGTAGAACCCGCCCACCTGTGGCAGAGCTGGCTGCCCGAGCGGTTCAAAGAGCGGGGGCCGCGGGTTGAGCGCCGCCGGGTGGGGCCGATCACCTATACCGGTGGGCCCAAGATGTACACCTATGAGCTGGACGTAGAAGACGGCCCGTGGGGCGACGTCTGGTTCTACGAGGATCTCGTCTACCCCAACAAGCGCCACGTGGCCGCAGTGGGATTCGACCGCGATGAGATGGAGGCCGTGCCCATCACCTTCGACGAGATGCGCCCCGGGTGCTACGAACCCAAGGCCCGGGTAGAGGACATGGAGATGAACCACGTGGAAGCGTCGCTGTCGTTCCCGACGTTCCCCCGGTTCTGCGGCCAGACCTTCTTGGAAGCCGACGATAGGGAGCTGGCTCTGGCCTGCGTCCAGGCTTACAACGACTTCATGATCGAGGAGTGGTGCGGGGACTCCGACGGGGCGCTCATCCCCCTGGCCATCATCCCGCTGTGGGATGTGGAGTTAGCCAAGGCCGAGGTGGAGCGCAACGCTGCCCGGGGCTGTCATGCGGTTTGCTTCTCTGAGATTGCCCCCAATCTGGGGCTGCCCAGCATCCATACCGACTACTGGGATCCGTTCTTCGCCGCCTGCCAGGACACCTCCACTGCGGTTTGCATGCACATCGGCTCCTCGTCGGTGATGCCCGCAGCCTCACCTGACGCCCCGCCTGCCGTGGCGGCCTCGCTCAGCTTCAACAACGCCATCGCGTCTATGAGCGACTTCCTGTTCTCCGGGGTGCTGGTGCGGTTTCCCGAACTGAAGCTGGCCTATTCAGAGGGCCAGATCGGGTGGATCCCCTACATCTTGGAGCGCTGCGACGACGTCTGGAGCGAGCACCGGGCCTGGGGAGGGGTAAGGGATATCGTCCCCGAACCGCCGTCCACCTACTACTACCGGCAGATTTACGGCTGCTTCTTCCGGGACAACCACGGATTGAAGTCGCTGGACGAGGTGGGGGTGGACAACGTGACGTTTGAGACCGACTATCCCCACACCGACACCACTTGGCCCCACACCAAGAAGGTGGCCGAGGACATGATGGGCCACCTGCCCCCCGACGTGGTCCACAAGCTGGTTCGGGGCAACGCCGCCCGCCTTCTCAATCTTGACATTGACTGAAATGGCCTAAGCTCGGCCAGGTCACAACGGCCTGGTTCTATGAGCTACAACCTGCACAGTTTCCGCGAAGACGCCTTCGGGGGCATTACTGCGGCAGTCGTAGGACTGCCCACCGCACTGGCGTTCGGGGTGGCGTCCGGTTTGGGGGCGGTGGCCGGCATGTACGGGGCTATCGCCCTAGGCCTGTTCGCCGCCATTTTCGGCGGCACCCGAGCCCAGATCTCCGGACCTACCGGCCCGATGGCGCTGGCCATGGCGGTGGTGGTCACCAGCCACGCCGAGAGCCTGGAAGAGGCATTCACCATCGTTGTAATGGCGGGCCTGTTGCAGATCTGTCTGGGATTGCTGCGAATCGGCCGTTTCGTGGTGTACACGCCCTATTCGGTGGTGTCGGGGTTCATGTCCGGCATCGGGGTGATCATCATCTTGGTGCAGACCCTGCCGTTTTTGGGAACGGAAGTGGAGTTGGGCGGGCCCATCGACGCCGTCCGCTCCTGGCCGGATGTATTCGGCGACGTCAACTTCAACTCGCTGGGCATCGCCGCGGTCTCACTGGGCGTCTGCATATTCTGGCCCCCCCGCCTCCGGGCCTTCGTTCCCTCAATGCTTATGGCGTTGGTCATCGGGACGCTGCTCAGTCTGCTGTGGCTGGACAACACCCCGGTCATCGGCGACGTTCCCACCGGGTTGCCAGACTTCGAGCTTCCCGAGCTCACCGGCGATGTATTGGCCCGGGCCGTGCAGCCGGCACTGACCATCGCGCTGTTGGGGTCCATCGACAGCCTGCTCACCTCGCTGGTGGCCGATTCGATGACTCGCACCAGCCATAGGCCCAACCGGGAGCTGATCGGCCAGGGCATTGGCAACATGATGGTCGGATTCATCGGTGGGACACCGGGGGCGGGGGCCACCATGGGCACGGTGGTCAACATCCGGGCCGGCGGTCACAGCCGGGTCTCCGGCGTGTTGAGAGCGCTGATCTTGTTGGCCCTGGTTCTTGGCTTGGGAAAGTACGTGGAAGAGATTCCCCATGCCGCGCTGGCCGGCATCTTGATGAAGGTGGGCTGGGACATCATGGACTGGCGGTTCTTGACCAGGGTCACCCGCCTGCACCGAGAGCACCTGTTCATCATGTTCGCCACGTTCGGCCTGACCGTGTTCGTGGACTTAATCACCGCGGTGGCCATCGGGCTGATCATCGCCGGCATGACCCGCTCCCGGCAGTTCGAGCGCCTGGAAATGGACAACGTGGTCTCTGTCCCGATCTTGGACCAGGTGTTCTTCGAAGGAGGGGTGACGCTCTCCGAAGAAGGGGCAGATCCCCATGCTGCCCGAGTCGGCATGGTCGCCTTTCGGGGAAGCTTCTCGGTGGCGTCGTCCAACAAGATCATCAACACCGTCACCGTGGACATCCGGGACCACGAAGTGGTGATCTTCGATTTCTCCGAGACCATCTACATCGACGAAAGCGCGGCATTGGTTCTCGAGCAGCTCATCGACGCGGCCTTCGACCAGGACACCGAGTGCATCGTGATGGCTCTCTCCGGGTTGCCCGCCCGGACCTTGAGCTCCCTCGACGCCCTCCAGCGGGTTCCCGAGGAACGGATCGTCGAAACCCTGGACGAGGCCCGAGAAGTGGCCAGACGGCTACTCGACGCTTAGAAGCGCGAAGGTCCGGGCAATGAGCTCGGACTGTTCTTGGGCGTGTACGGCGGCGCTGCCGGTGGCGGGGCTGGACGACTCGCTGCGACTCGCTCTGAGGATTTCGCAGCGGTCTCCGAATGCGTCGTGGAGGTGTCCCTTCACGTAGTTCCACGGCCCCATGTTCTGGGGCTCTTCTTGGAGCCAGACGATCTTATTGAGCTTGGGGTAGTGGGCGAGGGCCTCGGCCAGAGCGCTGGCCGGCCAGGGATAGAGCTGCTCGAGTCGCAGCACGGCGGCGGGGGCGCCTTCCCGGTCTCGCTGGGCGATGGCCTCGTGGCAGATCTTGCCGCTGGCCAGCACAACCCCGGTGGTTTGCCCCGACTCAGGACCGCTGGTATCGCCTAAAACCGGTGAGAACCAGCCGCTGGTCAGTTCGGTTACCGGCGACCTTGCGTCGCGATGGCGCAGAAGCGACTTTGGAGTGAACAGCACCAGCGGCTTGCGGGTGGAGCGCTTGGCCTGGTCTCGTAGCAGGTGGAAGTACTGGGCCGCAGTCGACAGGTTGGCCACCCGGATGTTGTTCTCGGCCACCGACTGCAAGAACCGCTCGATCCGGCCAGATGAGTGCTCTGGACCCTGGCCCTCGAATCCGTGGGGCAGCAGCATGACCAGTCCTGATTGCTGGTTCCACTTGTCCTCCGCCGACACGACGAACTGGTCGATGATGATCTGGGCACCGTTGACGAAATCCCCGAACTGGGCCTCCCAAAGGACAAGCGCATCGGTGTCGCCCACCGAATAGCCGTATTCGAAGCCCAGAGCGGCGTATTCCGAAAGCAGCGAGTCGTAGGCCCACAGCTTGGCCCCATGGCGGGCCATTCCGGCCAGCGGGCAATGCTCACGGGCCGTTTGGTTGCACACCAGGGTGCTGTGGCGATGGGAGAACGTTCCCCGGCGAGAGTCCTGTCCCGCCAGGCGAATCGACGTCCCCTCATCGAGCAATGTGCCGAAGGCCATCGCCTCGGCCAGCCCCCAGTCCACCATGCCCTGAGCCATCATGGCGTCGCGGGCCTCGAACTGGCGGGCCAGCTTGGGGTGCAGCACGAACCCGTCGGGCACTGATGTCAGCGCATTGAACACTCGCTTGATCTGCTTTTCTGACACACCGGTATCCACCGGCGGCGAGACATGAGGAGTGGGGTCGGATAGTTCCCCCGAAATCGACAGCTGGAGTTCTCTCTTGCCTGCTGCCTCGATTCCAACGGTCTCGCCCAGGCCTTCGTCCGCCGCCTGATCCCGGGTTTCCTCCAATGCCTTTTGGAGCTTGGCCCGGAATTCGTCCATGGCCTGCTCTGCCTCTTCCAGGGTGATGTCGCCCCGCTTCACCAGCGATTCCACATACCGCTTTCGCACGGAGCGATGGCCCTCGATTCGCCGGTACATCTCCGGCTGGGTATAGCTGGGGTCGTCGGCCTCGTTGTGCCCCTGCCGGCGGTAGCACCACATGTCGATAACCACGTCCTTGTGGAAGTGGTTGCGATAGGCCAGCGCCAAGTGCGCCACCCGGGTACAGGCCTCGGGGTCGTCGCCGTTGACGTGGAAGATGGGGGCCTGGATCATCTTGGCCACATCGGTGCAGTAGTAGCTGGAGCGAGCCGACTCCGCGGTGGTGGTGAACCCCACCTGATTGTTGATCACAAGGTGTACGGTGCCCCCGGTGCGGTAGCCCTGGATAAGCGACAGATTCAACGTCTCGCTCACCACTCCTTGACCAGCGAAGGCGGCGTCGCCGTGTACCAGCACGGGCAGCACCGGGTAGAGGTCGTCCTCGCTGGCCACTTGGCCCCGGACCAGCCCGCTCACGGGGCTGTGCTCACCCTGGTCGTGGCTGAGGTGGTCCAGGCGGGCCCGGACCATGCCCTCGACCACCGGGTTGACCGCCTCCAAGTGAGAAGGATTGGCGGCCAGCTCCACCGGGATCCGGTTGCCGGCCATGCTCACGAACTCCGAGGTCATCCCCAGGTGGTATTTCACGTCACCCGAACCCTGGGTGGACGACTCGTCCAAGTTCCCCTCGAATTCACCGAACAGCTGTCCGTAGTCCTTACCCACGATGTTCACCAGCACGTTGAGCCGTCCCCGGTGGGCCATGCCCATGATGGCCGAGGCCATGCCCAAGTCGGCAGCCCGGCCCAGCACCGCGTCCAGCACCACGATGGCGCTCTCGGCCCCCTCGATCCCGAACCGCTTCTGGCCCACGTACTTGGTGTCCAGGAATCGCTCCAGCGCCTCGGCGGCATTCAGCCGATCCAGAATGTGCAGCTTCTCGTTGAGTCCCACGGGGGTGCCCAGCCCCTCTACCTGCTCCTGGATCCACTGCTTCTCGTCGGGTTCCTGGATGTGCATGTACTCCACGCCCACCGTGCGGCAGTAGGCATTGCGGAGCACATGCAAGATATCGCCCAGCGGCATCTTGCCGTCGGGTTGGCCCAAGTCGATCCCACCCAGTCCGGTGGTGAGAAACTCCCGGTCGAGGTCCCAGATGGTGAGGCCATAGGTGGCCGGATCGAGTTCGGCATGCATGGCGGGCTCGTTGGCCGAAAGAGGGTCGAGGTCGGCGATGAGGTGGCCCCGCACGCGGTGCATGTTGATGAGCGCGTTCACCTGCACCTGCTTGGTGATCACGGCCTGCTCCCGGTCGAGGGGAAGGATGTCGGGCCGCCAGCGCACCGCCTCGTAGGGCACGCCTACCGCTCGGAAAATGTCCTCATAGAATTCGTGCTTGCCCAGCAGCAGTTCGTGGACTGCGCCCAGGAACATGCCCGACTCGGCGCCCTGGATGATGCGGTGGTCGTAGGTGGACGACAGGGTGATCACCTTCGAAACGCCCAGGTCGGCCAGCGTGCGGGAATCGGCGGCCTGGTAGGCGGTGGGGTAGTCGATGGTGCCCACACCCACGATGACCCCTTGGCCGGGCATGAGCCGGGGCACCGACTGCACCGTGCCAATGGTGCCGGGATTGGTGATGCTGACGGTGACGCCGGCAAAGTCGTCGGGACTCAGTTCGTTGTTCCGCACCTTGCGGATCATGGTGTCGTAGCGCTCGACGAAATTGGGAAAGTCCAGCGTGTCGGCCTCCTGAATGCAGGGCACCAGAAGCGAGCGGGATCCGTCGGCTTTCTCCACGTCCACAGCTATCCCCAGTCCGATGTGGGAGTGGCGGATGACACGGGGACCGCTTTCGGTGTCGATGAAGGAGGAGTTCATCACTGGCCGGTGGTGGGCTATGGCCTGCACGACGGCGTAGGCGATCAAGTGGGTGTACGACACCTTGCGCCCGTCGGTGCGCCCCAGATAGCCGTTGATGATCCGGCGGTTGACGTCGAGCAGCTTGGCGGGGACCTCGCGGAAGCTGGTCGCGGTGGGAATGGCCAGGCTGGCCTCCATGTTCTGGGCGATGCGGGCCGCCGCCCCCCGCAGCGGATCTCCCGGTAGAGGCTCAGCGGTCTCGGCCGGGTCCGGCACCGCTTGAAGCCGGGCCACTGGGGCGGCGGTATCGGTGAGGACTCGGTCTGGACGGTAGTCGGAGAAGAAGTCCCGCCAGCTCTCGCTCACCGACTTGGGGTCGTCCAGGTACTGGCGGTGCATCTCGTCCACCAGCCAGGCGTTCTGGCCGACCATCGACTCGGCGTCTGGGGCCATAGGGAGAGTTTACGGACTTTGGGACTACTAAGGTTCTGCGGGTGCGGTTGGCCACTTGGAATGTGAACTCCCTGAACGCCCGCATGCCCCGAGTCCAAGAGTGGCTGGAGCTGGCCGACCCCGATGTGCTGTGCATGCAAGAGACCAAGATGGCCGACGACGCCTTTCCTGGCCTGGCCTTCGAATCGATGGGATACGAGTGGGTCCACCACGGTGAGGGCAGGTGGAATGGGGTGGCCATTTTGAGCCGGGTGGGCTTGGCCGACCCTGGCAATGGGTTCGCCGATGGCCGTGACGCCGATCCCGATGCCCGAATCGTGTGGGGCACCTGCGCTGGGGTGCGGGTGGCCAGCGCCTACATCCCCAACGGGCGGGAGCTGGGCCACGACCACTACCACTACAAGCTCAACTGGCTGGGCCGGCTCCGTTCGCATCTGGAGGCCAACGCCGATGCCGGTGCGCCGGTGGTGGTGGCCGGTGACTTCAACGTGGCCCCGGCAGACAACGACGTGTGGGACATTGCCGCCTTCGAGGGGCTCACCCACGTAAGCCAGCCTGAGAGGGAGGCCTTTGCCGCAGTGGAGGACTGGGGACTGGTGGACGTGTTCCGCCGTCGGTGGTCCGACGACGGCCTCTATACCTTCTGGGATTATCAGGCCGGCCGGTTCCACAAGCGCCAGGGCATGCGCATCGACATGGTGATGGCCACCGAGACGCTGGCCCAGCGGGTTAGCACCGTGCTCATGGACCGCAACGCCCGCAAGGGAGAGAAGCCGTCGGACCACGCCCCGGTGGTGGTGGATTTCGACTGGGACGAAGCCGCCGGAGGCGGCTGAGTCGGCGATGGTCTTTGCCGCTGAAACGGGAGGGTTCGACCTCCTGGTCTTTTGGGTGAACATCCTGGTACTGGTGGCCGTCTCCCATCTCTTCGGTCTGGTGATGAGAAGGGTGGGGATGCCCTCGGTGGTGGGAGCTCTGCTGGCCGGGCTCGTGCTGGGGCCGTCGGTGTTCGGGGTGGTTTGGGAGTCGGGTTTCGAGTGGTTCTTGCCGGAGATCGGCCAAGGCCCGCAGTGGACGTTGCTGGCCGCGGTCAGCTGGATGGGGGTTGCCCTGCTGTTGGTGGTGACTGGGTTCGAGACCGACTTGGGGCTCATAACCAAGCTGGGGCGGCCGGCGCTGTTGGTGACTACGGGCAGCCTGGTGGTGCCGCTGATCGGCGGAATCGTGGTCGGCCTGTTGCTGCCCTCTTTGTTCTTGGCCGAGGGTGCCGAACGGCTCACGTTCACGTTGTTCGTGGCGTTGGCGGTCGCCGTGTCGTCTCTGGCAGTAGTGGCAAAGATCCTCAGCGAACTGGGGCTGATGCGCCGGGACTTCGGCCAGATCACTGTGGCCGCGGGCATGGCCAACGATGTGATCGGCTGGATCTTGCTGGGCGTGTTCACCGGCTTGGCCACCTCAGGCGAAGTGTCGGCCGGGCAGGTGTTGGCCACGCTGGGGGGAATTGCGGCCTTCGGGGTGTTGGCGCTGACAGTGGGCCAGCGCGTCGTGGACTTGCTGTTGCGACAAGTGCGGCGCACCGGGGGCAGCCTGGCCGCGGCGCTAGGCGTGGCCATGGTGACCATGCTGGGATTCGGGGTGGCCACTGAGTGGCTGAAAGTGGAAGCGGTCTTGGGGGCATTCGTGGCTGGGGTGGTACTGCACCGGTCACGCTTCCAACACGACGACGTTCTCCACCATCTTGAGGGACTGACCAATGCCCTGTTTGCGCCGGTGTTCTTCGCCACTGCTGGCTTGCAGGTAGATCTCCGCCTGTTGGACAACGCCGAGGCCCTGTGGTGGGCCTTGATCGTGCTCGGAGTGGCCATCGTCTTCAAGTTCGCCGGGGCCTACGGAGGTGCCCGCCTTGCTGGCCGTACCCACCGGGCGGGACTGGCCTTGGGTGCTGGCCTGAATGCCCGAGGAACCCTGGAGATTGTCATCGCCACCGTGGGGTTGAGCGTCGGGGTGTTCAGCCCCACCGCTTTCACGGTGATCGTGCTGGTACCGGTGCTTACTTCGCTGTTCGCCTCGGCCACGCTGCGAGGGGTGGTGAACAACTGGCAGGGAACCCCCGACGAGCAGGAACGCCTCGGTCGGGAGCAGGCGCTGAGTCGGAACCTTGTCGTGCGGACGTCACGGCTTTTGCTGCCCAGTCGGGGTGGTCCGGAGTCCATCGCCGCGGCCCAGGTCCTGCATTTCGCCTGGCCGATAGAGGCCGGGGCCACAGTCCTAACAGTGGGCGATCGAGATGCTGAGGTGGATATCACCCCACTGCGCAACGTACTTCACGACCGGGCCTTGGAGCACCGACGGGTGCGCGGAGACGACCCGGTGCGGGCCATAATCGACGAGAGTCGACTGGGGTTCGGCGTGATCGGGCTGGGTGCTCTGGACTACGCCGACACCATGCAGGTGATCTCGCCCCTGGTAGACGGGGTCTTGTCCGAGAGTCCCATTCCGGTGGTGGTGGTGCGCCGGGCAAGAAACATGGACCGGCCGCTCCCGGGGGCCTATAGCCGGGCGGTGGTTCCGGTTACCGGCAGCCCGGTGTCGCGGGCCGCCCAGGAGGTGGCCTTCAACCTCAGCGCCCAACTCGGCACTGAACTGCACCTCACCCACGTCAACACCATTAGGAGCGATCCCGCAGGGCTGCCGTCGCTGTTCAGCCGACGGATGATTGCCCGCAGCGGCAGCATCGTCGGCGTGCAGGTGGTAGCCCAAGCCGAGACGCTGGCCTTAGAACTTGGGGCAACCACCCAGACAGTGGTCATGGACGGCACCTCGCCGGCCGATGAGATATTGAAGTTGGCACGAGAAATAGAGGCCGACCTGGTGGTCATGGGAGCCAACCTCCGCCGGGTTGGAGATCGACCGTTCCTAGGCCACCGTGTAGAGCAGGTGCTCCGAGACTGCGACGCCACTGTGGTGGTGGTGCTCATCCCATTTGATCTCTAGCCCGCGGGTAGATCAGCTCAGGGCGCACTGAGGATGGCATTCAGATAGGGCGAGGGAGAGCGGACCGACGTCCGGTCTCCGAAAGCCCGCTCCGCGGCCCAGTGGCAGTGCAACTCTCTCTCGGCCCTGGTGATGGCTACGTAAAGCAGCCTCCGTTCCTCAGCGACTTCGGCTGACGTCTGAGCCCGGCTGATGGGCACCAGTCCCTGCTCAAGGCCGGCCAAATGCACGATGGGCCACTCCAATCCCTTGGCTGCATGGAACGTGGCCACATCCACTGCATCGGAGCCATTGGGTGGGGCTGGTCCAGCGCCGTCATCGGTTCGGTGGGAGTCGATGCGAACTCGACAGGGGATCTGCGCCCTTTCCAGTGCGGTGGCCAGCTTGGCGGTCTGGGCATTGGTGCGGGCCAGCACGGCCATCGACGACCACGCCATTTCGGGGCCCTTGGCGTCGCGCAAGGCGCGAGCAATGGTTACCGCCTCGTCGAAATCATCGGCATGGGTGCTCACCGTCGGCCGGGGACCGTCGAGGCTGTGGGACGCCAACTTGGCCGCGCCCGCCGGCAAAACCGCTCGCCCCGCGGCCAGGATCTGAGGAGTGGAGCGGTAGTTGTCCACCAGGTCAAGCACCTCCGCACCGGGGAACCAGGTGGCGAACCGCTCGATGTAGTCGGAGTCCGCCCCGTTCCAGCTGTAGATCGCCTGGTTGGGGTCGCCCACCGCGCACAGGTCGTTGCGGTCCCCCAGCCAGGACCGGAGCAACTCGAACTGGAGCTGGTTCACATCTTGGAATTCATCGACGAACAAGTGCCGGTAACTCCAGCGGCGGGCCTCGGCGTAGTCGGGGTCGTCGGTCAAGTCCCTCAGTGCCAGGATCAACAGGTCGTCGAAGTCCACCACTCGTCGCTTGGCCTTCTCGCTCTCGTAGCGCAGATAGAGGTCGGCGATGACGCTGTGGTCCAGTGCCGGCCAGCGGCGGAGGCCAGCAGCCCTTTCGCAATAATCACCGGGGGTGATGCGGTGGGCCTTGGCCCACTCAATTTCGGCCACCGCGTCTTGCACCTCGCTCTTGGCCAGCCGCAGTCCTGCTTGTCTTGCCGCCCGGGCGACCAGGCCCCGCTTGTCCTGCGCCAATTCCGGTGGCTTGATCCCCCTCTCGGCCCAGCGAGTGCGCAACTGGGAATAGGCGGTGCTGTGAAAGGTACCCGCGCTCACCGAGTCCCGCAGTCCCAGCCCAGCCAGGCGCTCGCGAAGCTCAACGGCCGCCTTGCGGGTGAACGTGATGGCCATGGTGCGCTTGGGGTCGATAGCGCCGATGCCGGCTTGGTGGGCAATTCGGCGGGTGAGCACCCTGGTCTTGCCGGTGCCCGCCCCGGCGCGGATGCACAATGGCGTCCCCGGGGATTCCACCGCGGCCCGCTGCCGCTTGTTCAGCCCCTCCAAGAGCCCTTCAAACACGCTCACCCCACCAAGGTATCGACGCCGGTGACAGTTCGGATCAGCGGTCTTCCAGAGTGTCGAAGAGGGCCACAGTGGGCGACGAAGATTCATGGGAGGATGGCGGCGATGGTTGTGGTGTCGCGTGAGCGGTTTGAGGCGTTGGTGGCTCAGGCGTTGGATGAGATTCCCGATGACCTGGCCGAGTTGATGGACAACGTGGCGGTGCTGGTGGAAGACGAGGGCGAGGATCCGGACATCTGGGGGCTGTACGACGGTGTGCCCCTCGCTGATCGGGTCGACTACGGCGGGGGTGAGATGGTGATGCCCGACCGCATCTACATCTACCGCCTGCCGATCTGCGAGGGGTGTGAAACCGAGTCCGAGGTAGTCGAGCAAGTGTGCATCACAGTCATCCACGAGATAGCCCACCACTTCGGCATCGAAGACGATCGCCTCGACGAGCTGGGCTGGGGCTAAGCAGTCGAACGAGTACCGGCATCTTGGGCTGCCCCGTTTGACGGGATTACGGGTACTGTCCCAGCGGTGAAGACCTCAGGAGGCAGCATGGGACCGCTGAAGGGCATTCGCGTGGTGGAGATTGCCGGAATCGGGCCGGGGCCGTTCGCGGCCATGATGCTGGCCGATCTGGGGGCCGACGTGGTGCGGATCGACCGGGCCGACAGGGTCCGAGACGAGGTCCCTGACACCCCTCATCCCGACCTGTTGAACCGGGGTCGCCGCAGCGTGGGCATCGATCTCAAGCACCCCGAGGGCGCCGATGCCGTGCTCAAGCTGGTGGAGAGCGCCGACGGTCTGATCGAGGGATTCCGTCCCGGCGTGGCCGAGCGCCTGGGCATCGGCCCCGACGCCTGCCTGGCCCGCAACCCCAAGCTGGTGTACGGGCGCATGACCGGATGGGGCCAGGACGGCCCCTACTCGTCCATGGCCGGCCACGACATCAACTACATAGCGCTTTCAGGCGTGCTGGGAGCCATCGGTCGGGAGGGGGAGGCTCCGGTGCCTCCGGTGAACCTGGCTGGCGACTTCGGCGGGGGAGGGATGCTGCTTGCCCTCGGGATGCTGGCCGGAATGTTGGAGGCCCACGCCTCGGGCCAGGGCCAAGTGGTGGATGCATCCATGGTGGAGGGCTCCGCCCTGTTGATCACCATGATCTATGGCATGCAGGCCATGGGGGCATGGGGGCCGCGGGGCACCAACATGCTGGACACCGGCGCCTGGTTCTACGACGTCTACGAGTGCGCCGATGGCGAGTACATCTCGCTGGGCTCGCTGGAACCCCAGTTCTTCGCCGAGATGACAGAGAAGACAGGCATCGACGCCGACGGAATCAACCAGAATGACCGCGCCACCTGGCCGGAGATGCGTGACCGACTGGCCGCCGCAGTCAAGACCAAGACCCGGGACGAGTGGTGCGAGATTCTCGATGGCTCCGACGTCTGCTTCGCACCGGTGCTCAGCCTGGCCGAGGCCCCGGAGCATCCCCACAACATCGCCCGGGGCACGTTTGTGGAAGTGGGAGGCGCTCTCCAGCCCGGACCGGCGCCTCGCTTCAGCCGCACCCCGGCGGAGATCGCCCGTCCTTCCCCCAACCCCGGCCAGCACACCGCTGAGGCGCTGTCCGACTGGGGCTTCGATACCGATGAGGTGGCCCACCTGAGAGCATCGGGGGCGGTGAAGTAAATGGCCACCATGGTGAACTTCCACGCCCATCCCGATGACGAGGCCATTGCCACTTCCGGCACGATGATGAAGGCGGTCGCCGACGGGCACCGGGTTGTGTTGGTGGTGGCCACCAAAGGGGAGCAGGGCGAACCGGCACCCGGAGCGCTGCGCCCGGGCGAGACGCTGGGCGAGCGCCGAATGGCGGAGACCTTGGATGCGGCCGAGATTATCGGCGCGCACCGGGTGGAGTTCTTGGGCTATGAGGACTCGGGTATGGCTGGCGAGGAGTCCAACAACAATCCGGCCAGCTTCTGGCAGGCCGACTTTGATGAGGCGGTGGAGCGGTTGGCCGGGATCCTGATGGAGGAATCCACCGACGTCCTTACCGTGTACGACGATCACGGCGGCTACGGCCACCCCGACCACATCCAGGTTCACCGGGTAGGGGTGGACGCAGCCCGCCGGGCCGGAGTGGAGCGAGTGTTCTACGCCACCATGAACCGCACCCAGATCTTGCGGCAGATGGCCGAGGTGGAGTCATTCGCTGAGGCAATGGAGGAAATGGACCTTGAGCGGGCGGAGCGGTTCAGGGAGGAGGAGTTCGGGACTGAGGAGGCGGACATCACCCATGCAGTGGATGTGAGCCCCTACCTGGAGCGCAAGCGGGCCGCCATGCTGGCCCACACCAGTCAGATCACTGCCGACTCCTTCTTCGGCTCCATGACCGACGAGCAATTCGCCGACGCATTCGCTATCGAGTGGTACGTGGCCCCCGGGCCACCGCGCACCGGCGAATTTGCCGCCGACTTGTTCTGGTGAGCTCGGGTTCGGGCCTGTTGGCCGCGTCGCTGGCCGGCTTCCACGACTGGTTCTCCTGGGTGGTGATGCTGGCCAACGCCGCCGCGGGGGGATGGGCTCTGGGCGCCCATTATCGATCGCAGTTACGCGGCTGGCCGTTGTGGGCGTTCATCACTGTGGCCCAGGGCACAATCTTCGCTCAGGTGATCGTGGGCGTCGTGTACGAAAACCGTTCGGGGGCCGATCCGGGAGACTTGCACCGCCTCTACGGCTTCGCGGCCATCGCCGCGGTGGCCATCGTCTACGCCTATCGGATGCAGCTCACCCACCGTCGTGAGCTGCTTTATGCCGGCGGCAGCTTCTTTTTGGCCGGGTTGGCCATCCGGGCCATGATCCTCAGCTGATTGAAGACCAAGCCTTGGTTAAAGGTTTACAACGGGGCAGGTGAGGGTCCTGGTGATGCCATCCACCATTTGAATCTGGCTCACCACCAAGCGGCCGAGTTGGTCCATGGATTCAGCCTCGGCTTTGGCGATCACATCGTACGGGCCGGTCATGATCTCAGAGATCACCACGCCATCGATCTCGCGTATGGCCTCGGCCACCTGGCGGGCCTTGTCCATTTCGGTCTGGATCAGAACATAAGAGCTGACACCCACGTGACTACACCTCCGGTCGGTTATCCCGCATCGTACTCAAAGATCACCTCTGGTGAGGCAGCAGTCCGGACGCGGCGTAAAGATATCTACCCATGAACGGTGCTCCCGCCAATCCGTATCTCGCCGATTCCTCCTACGGCATTGCCCATGGCCGGTGCGACCAGCAGGACAACGTGCCCTGGCGTGGGCCAGAAGGCCCCACCGAGACGCTCAACGAGACGACCGACCTCCAGTACGCCTGGCTCGGTCCATGCCATTTCGGCCATTTGATTTCGGGGCTGTATCCCGACGGCCGACGGGTGGTGTGGAGCAACGGCCGCCAGAACATCGCCAAGCTCGACTATGAGACCCTTGAGATGCTGGCCGATCACGAGATCGTCGGCGGGGAAGGTCGCACTCCCATCGAAGATCTGGAGGTCAATTTGCTCGGCCTCGACAAGAAGGACGGCTGGGAGGCCGTTGAACACGCCATCGAGCTCTCGATGAAGTTCATGACCGGCATTGACGGGGTCTATGCGCTGCTGGATTGCGACCACACCCTGTTTCTCGGTCGCAAAGACCACGCGGTGGCCTACGTGGAGACCGATCCCTCCGATCCGGCGTCGCCCATTGTGGAGCGAGACCGATGGAACAAGCCCGACCACATCGAGGGCTTCTTCGTGGGGATGAACATGACCTTCGACGGCAGGCTGGTGATGACCACCGATCACGGCTGGGTCATTGTTCTAGAGCGCGACTTCAGCGCCTATCACGCCCTTCAGATAGCCGGCGGAGCCGAGATCGCCGCCGAGTACTGCGCCCGGCGGGCTGCGGAGCGGGGCAATACCGGTTACGGCTGGGTTCGCACCAGCATTTGCGTGGACAGCGACAACGGCATCTACGTGTCGTCCAACGACCACCACCACAAGCTGCGCTGGACGGGCACCGAGATCACCGACGATCCTGCTCACGGCTGCTGGATGGTTCCCTATCGCAACGGCGGCGGTCACGGCTCGGGCACCACGCCGTCGCTCATGGGTTTCGGCCCCGACGAGGACAAGTTCGTGGTTATCGGCGACGGCGACGAGGTGGTCAACATCACCCTGTTGTGGCGAGACGAGATCCCCGACGACTGGGAGCAGCTGCCCAACGCCCCCCACCGCCGCATCGCCGGCATCGGGCCGGCCAACATGGGCAACCCCGACCTGGCTGAGATCAAGACCGAGCAGTCAATCACCGTGTCGGGATACGGCGCCATGACGGTGAACAACGAGCCGGCTTCGATCCCTGATGGCTATCCCGCGCAGGCGGCCCGGATGCTGTGCTTCATGCTGGGCCACAAGCCGGAATACCAGCCCCACGGCCTCCACAAATACGAATGGGATCCGGTGGCCCGAGAGCTTAAGGAGGCATGGGTCAACCTCGACGTCTCCTCGCCCAACTCGGTCCCATTCGTGGCCGAGGAGAGTGGGCTGGTCTACACCTGCGGGGTTCGCGACGAGCGCTGGACGATTGAGGCCGCCGACTGGGCTACCGGAGAGTCGCGGTTCCACTACGTACTGGGTGGCTCCAAGTTCAACACCATCGGCGCGGGGGTGACCGTGGACGACGACGGCCGGCTGCTATTCGGCTCGATGTACGGCAAGACCCGCATCCTGAGGGGTCCAGGGAAGACCCCGAGCTGAGAGCGCTCCGCTAGCGTCCACATCATGGCGTCGGTGCTAGTGACCGGGGGAGCGGGCTATATCGGGAGCCACACTTGTGTCGCACTCATGGAGGCTGGCTGGGAAATTGCCGTACTGGACAGCTTGGAGAACTCTTCGAGCGCCGCGGTAGACGCGGTGGCGGAGATCACCGGCCACCGGCCGCGCCTCGACGTGGCCGACTGCCGAGACGAGGCCGCGGTGGAAAAAGTGATCACCGAGATGCGTCCCAATGCAGTGCTGCACTTCGCGGGCCTCAAGTCGGTGCCCGATTCGGTGGCTGATCCGCTGCGCTACTACCGACACAACTTGGAATCCACCGCCGTGCTCATGGAGGTGATGCAGCGCTGCGGCGTCCGCCGGATGGTGTTCTCATCTTCGGCCACGGTCTATGGGCCTCCCGACGAGTTGCCGGTGTCAGAAGCGGCGACAACTCGCCCGGTCAACCCCTACGGATGGACCAAGCTCCTCATCGAGCAGATGATTGCCGACGTGGTTCGGTCTGATTCCCGCTGGACGGCGTCGCTGCTTCGCTATTTCAATCCGGTGGGAGCTCATCCCAGCGGATTGATCGGAGAAGACCCCGAAGGAGTACCCGGGAATCTGATGCCCTACCTGCTCCAAGTGGCAGTGGGCCGCCGACCCACGCTGCCGTTATATGGCACCGACTATCCTACCCCGGACGGGACCGCGTTGCGCGACTACATCCACGTTATGGATTTGGCCGAGGGCCACCTGGCTGCCTTGCAAGCCCTGGAGTCGTCGGCCGGGCAGGTTCACACCTACAACCTGGGCACTGGCCGGGCCGCCTCGGTGCGAGAGGTGATCGCCGCCATGCAGGAGGCCACCAGACACCCTTTGCCGTACGAGGAATTCGACCGTCGACCCGGCGATGTTCCCGAATTGTGGGCTGATCCCGCCAAGGCCCGCTCAGAGCTTGGCTGGTCGGCTAGCCGAACGCTGGCTGAAATGTGTCGCGACGCTTGGGCCTGGCAGTCGAAGAATCCGCAGGGCTATAGCTAGAGCATCTTCTGAATGCCCAACTTTGCGGATTGACTGCTAGAGCATCGCCCTTATGCCCAGCGACGCGTAATCCTGTTCCTCGTAGTTCTGGCGGAACAGATCGCGCAACCGCACTGCGGCCTGGTCGTAGGCGTCGGGATCGCTCCAGGTGTTTCGGGGGTTGAGCACCTCGTCGGGAACGCCCGGGCAAGAAACGGGGATTTGCAGCCCCAGAATGGGGAGCCTGACGGTGTCCACGGTGTCGAGATCGCCGTTGAGCGCCGCGTTGAGCAGGGCCCGGGTGTGGGCGATGGACATGCGGTCTCCCACCCCGTAAGGCCCTCCCGACCAGCCGGTATTCAACAGAATGCAGCGGGCCGAGTGGGTGTCCATGCGATGGGCCAATAGTTCGGCGTAAACCGATGGCTTGTGTGACATGAACGGTGCTCCGAAGCACGCGCTGAACGTGGCTTGCGGCTCCACCACCCCGACCTCGGTGCCGGCCAGCTTCGCGGTGAACCCCATCACGAAGTGGTACATCACCTCGTCCCGGTCGAGGATCGAAACCGGGGGCAGCACGCCGAAGGCGTCGGCGGTCAACAGCACGATGGTTCGGGGGTGGGGCCCTTTGGCGCCGGGGGCCACGTGGGGATTGCAGGAGAGCGGATAGGCGAAACGGGTGTTCTCGGTGATGGAGTCGTCGGTGAGGTCGAGTTCTTGGGGGTCGGTTTCGGCTAAGTCCCGGCCGGGCAAAGGGGGGACGTTCTCGATAAGGGTCCCCTCCATCGACAGGGCGGCGGCGATGATGGGTTCGTCCTCCTTGTCCAAATCGATGAGTTTGGCGTAGCAGCCGTCTTCGAAATTGGCGATCCCGGATTCGGTCCACACGTGCTCGTCGTCACCGATCAGACTGCGGTCGGGGTCGGCCGACAGGGTTGTCTTTCCGGTGCCGGACAGACCGAACAAGATGGCGCTGTTGCCGCTTTCGTCCACGTTGGCCGAGCAATGCATCGTCAGCTGCTTGGCATCGGGCAAGACGAAGTTCATCACCGTGAACATGGTCTTCTTGACCACACCGCAATAGTCGGCCCGCCCGAGCACCAGTCCCAGCCGGTTGCGCAGATCCATAATGACGGCCCGGTCTGTGCGGGTGCCGTCGCTATCGGGATCGCACCGGAAGCTGGGGACGTTGATCATGGTCCAGCCGACGGCATCGCGGTCGGCGTCGTCGCGCACCCCCTTGGGGAACATGATGTTGGCGAAATAGGCGTGGGTGGCGTATTCGCTGACCAGCCGATAAGGGATTGCGAATTCGGGATCCCAACCGCAGAACACGTCGGCGGTGTACAACGTGGCTCTTTGCTCGTTCAGATGGGTCAGGACCCGCTCCAGCAGGCCTGTGTAGTGGTCGCTGTCTAACTGGCTGAATTCTGACTTCCACCACACTTCGTCCACCACCTCAGGCCAGGCCACTGCGAAGGTGTCTTGCACGGGACGCCCGGTGCACGACGGATCGGAGTAGAAGATCAGCGGTCCGTCGGCGCCCAGCGCGGTGGCGAACGCCTTCTGGTCGTGCTCTCCGCCCTTGAGGTGCGTGCGACCCCGGTCACCTTCGATGGCTGCGGCAAACAGTTCGCCTTGGGTCAGCCCGGCCCGGACATCCACCGAGTCGAGGCCAAAGCGAACGCGAAGTTGATCGGCGACCTCGCCGGTCACGCCGTCTCCGAATCACCGGCGGCCGTGAGGAATGAAGGGGTGCCCATGTCCACCTCCGAGCCCAAGCGCAGCCGGGTGGCCTGCCCTTCTGCCAGATCGAACAGCACCCGCTGGCCTTGGCGCAGCATCCGGAAAACCGATCCCTCCAGCGCGTCGGGGGCCAAGTCGAATTCGGCCAAATCGGTGTCGCGCACAACCACACCGAGGCCGGTTGCGGGATCGTAAGCCTTGATCACTCCCTGCACAGGGACTCTTTCTGCCGGTGACCGGGGAAGGGGATACGGGGAGGTTAATGGCTGGTCCAGACGGTTCGCGAGTCGGGAAGCGCGGAGTAACTACCATCACGGGGCATGACGGCAGATCGTCTGGGGGCCGATGGGTTACGGGCAACGATGGAGTGGTTCCGCGACGCCTTGGCCATGCACCGAGACGTCATCAACCAGCTCAACGTGTATCCGGTGCCCGACGGCGACACCGGCACCAACATGGCGTTGACTTTGGAAACGGTGGTGACCGAGGTGTCGGCCGCCGGGGATCAGATGAGCGAGGTTTGCCACGCCATCAGCCATGGTTCGCTTATGGGGGCCCGGGGCAATTCCGGCGTGATCTTGTCGCAGATCCTCCGGGGCTTGGCCGAGACGGTGGCTACCGCTGGACACGTCGATCCACCGGTCCTGGCCGGTGCGCTGAAAAAAGCATCTGTTGCGGCCGATGAAGCGGTGTCTACCCCGGTGGAGGGGACCATTCTCACCGTGGTGCGAGATGTGGCCAACGCGGCGGCCGAAGCGGTCGAGGAGGGGGTCGACGGCCTTATCCAAATGGTGGAGGGATGCCAGCAGGCGGGAAGGGCGTCGCTGGATCGCACGCCGGAGCTGCTGCCCCAGTTGGCCCGGGCCAATGTGGTGGACGCCGGGGGCGCGGGTTTTCTGCTGTTCCTGGATGCGATGGCCACCGCGATGGACGGCCGGCCGCTGCCCGACCCGCCGCCGGTGGACCCCACGGCGGGAGTGGGTGCGGCGGTGGCCGGGGCCGACGATCCCCATGGAGTCGAAGACGATGCAGGCGGCACCCGCTATGAGGTGATGTTCTTCCTGGAGGCCGACGACGACCGTATCGGCGATTTCCGCTCCGCGTGGGAGGCCCTGGGCGATTCCATCGTGGTGGTGGGCGGCGACGGCTTATGGAACTGCCATATCCACAGTAACGACATCGGCGCCAGCATCGAAGCGGGCATCGGCGTTGGTCGTCCGTACGACATACGGGTGACCGACTTGTTCGAACAGGTCGAACACGTGGAGTCGCTTACCGCCGCCGAGATTGGCGGGACAGTCACCACCATTGCCGGCGAGCCGGTTCACACCGCAGTAGTGGCCGTGTCGGTGGGGGCTGGAGTGCGTCGCATCTTTGAGTCGCTTGGGGTTCGGGCCGTCATCGCCGGGGGCCAGACCATGAATCCCTCAACCGAGCACTTCGTGCAGGCGGTGGAGCAGCTCGACGCCGCCGAGATCGTGCTTCTCCCCAACAACAAGAACATCGTGCCGGTGGCTGAGCGGGTTGATGACTGCACCGATGCGGTGGTGCGGGTCGTGCCCACCAAGGGGATTGCTGAGGGCTTGGCCGCCTTGATGGCCTATGACCCGTCGGCCACCGCCGATCAGAACCAGGAGGCCATGGCCGACGCCGCCTCCGAGGTGGTGACCGGGGAAGTCACCCAAGCAGTGCGCGACACCGAGAGCGAGCTGGGACCCATTGCTGCGGGCCAGTGGCTGGGCCTGGATCGCGGTGGGTTGCGGGTGGTGGCCCCGAGCGCGGCACAAGCGGCCACCGGGCTTTTGGCCGAGATCATCGACGAAGGGCATGAGCTGGTGACAGTGATCGCCGGCGCCGACGCCGCATCGGCCGATGTTGGGGAAGTGTCCTCCTGGTTGGCCGAGCATCATCCGGCGATCGAAATAGAGATCCACGAGGGCAACCAACCGCTCTATCCGTTCTATCTCGGAGTGGAGTGACCGGTGCCCTCGCTCAAACCGAAGACGAATCCCTTCGGAGTGGAGTGACCACGCCGCCCTCGGTCAGCTCTGAACAGGGAGTGGCCAGTCGGTCTCCGCTCACGATGGCCGACTTCGAGGCTATGGATGTCGAGGTGCTGAGCGGGGTGGGACGGGCCAAGGCCAAGGCGCTGGCCTCAGTCGAGGTGGAGTCGGTGCTGGATCTGTTGACCTACTACCCCCGTCGATACATCGATCGGACGAACCGAGCCGCCATCTCAGACTTGGAAGACGGCGTGGAGGCCATGGTGATGGCCCAGGTGGACAGCGTGTTCTCCAAGAGGCTCCGAGGCAGCCGAACGCTGGTCAGGGTGACGGTCAGCGATGACACCGGCCGCCTGGGCCTGATCTTCTTCAACCAGCCCTGGCGGGACCGCCAGCTGTCCGAGGGCCAGGAGGTGGTGGTTTTCGGAAAGCTGGACCGATATCGGGGTCAGAGCCAGATGACCAACCCCATCGTGGATCTGGTGGGCGATGAGACCGGTCGCATCGTGCCGGTGTACCCCCAGTCGGGCAAGGCCGGACTCCAAACTCGGGAAATCAGGCGGTGGGTGGACGAGGCCTTGCGGCGATCCGAGCAGCGGGGGATCAGCGATCCGGTTCCCGAGTCACTGCGGCAGCGCCACGGCTTGATCGGCCGCCATCAGGCCATAGAGGCCATCCATCGACCCGACTCCATGGACGACCAGTACACCGCCCGCGATCGGCTGGTATTCGACGAACTGCTTCGCCTCCAACTCAAGCTCATCATGCGCAAGCGAGCGGTGGAGCGGGCGGCAATCGGCATCCGCCATGACCTCGGCGGAGAGCTCGTCGACCGGTTCACGGCCTCGCTGGGGTTTCCCCTCACCGGCGCCCAGCGCCGAGTGATCGCCGAAGTGGTGGCCGACATGGCCCGTCCGGTGCCGATGCACCGCCTCTTGCAGGGCGATGTGGGGGCGGGCAAGACCGTGGTGGCGGTGGCCGCGATGCTCACCGCGGTTCAGGGCGAGCACCAGGGGGCGCTGATGGCCCCCACCGAGGTGCTGGCCACCCAGCACTTCTTGGGGATTCGCTCCCTGCTGAAGGATCTGGCCGTACCCGCATCTGAAACGCTGCTGGCCGAGCGGCCCCTGAAGGTGGCCTTGCTCACCAACCAAACGCCGGGAGCCGAGCGGACTCATATCCAGGAGTCCCTGGCCTCAGGGACCATCGACATTGTGATCGGCACCCACGCCCTCATTCAGGAGGGGGTGGACTTCTCCTCGCTGGGAGTGGTGGTGGTGGACGAGCAGCACCGCTTCGGGGTGGAGCAGCGGGCCGCGCTGCGGGCCAAGGGGTCGCAGGCTGCATCCCCCGATGTGCTGGTCATGACGGCCACCCCCATTCCCCGAACCGCGGCCATGACCGTGTACGGCGATCTGGACGTGTCCACGCTCGATGAGATGCCCCCGGGACGAACGCCGATCGCCACCCGTTGGGCTCGATCTGCCGACGAGGAATCCGAGGTGTGGGAGCAGGTCAGAGCCGAAGTGGGAAAGGGCCGCCAGGCGTATGTGGTATGCCCGCTGATCGAGGAGTCAGACAGCATTGAGGCCCGCTCGGTCACCGAGACCTACGAGCGCCTGCAAGGAGACGAGCTGGCCGGCCTGCAAGTCGGTCTGCTCCACGGGCGGCTCACCCCAGCCGAGAAGGAGTCGGTGATGGACCTGTTTCGAAGCGGGGCAATTGATGTGCTGGTGGCCACCACCGTGATCGAAGTAGGGGTGGATGTGCCCAACGCCACCATCATGGTGATCGTGGACGCCGATCGGTTCGGGATAGCGCAACTTCACCAGCTCAGAGGCCGAGTGGGCCGGGGCGAGCAGGAATCTTCGTGCTGCCTGCTGGCCGCCGATGCGGTGGGGGTGGCCGCGGAGCGGCTCCGGGCCTTGGTGGACACCACCGATGGGTTCGAATTGGCTGAGGCCGACTTGGAACTTCGGGGCGAGGGCACCATCTTGGGGGAGCGGCAAAAGGGCCGGAACGATTTGCAGCTGGCCTCCCTGCGTCGGGACAAGGACTGGGTGGTTTGGGCCCGCGAGGCTGCCGGGGAGATGTTGGACGATGATCCAGACCTTCAACAAAAAGCAGAGCTGCGGGCCGAAGTCGAACTGCTATTGGTAGACGACGACGCCGACTACCTGCTGAAAAGCTGAGGTCCGAGGAGGAACCGTGTTGGAGATCGTGCGAATGGGTATGGAGCGACGGGATCGGATCGCGGAAATCTGGGCTGACGCCTTTGAGCAGGATCCGCTGATGAAGTGGGTGTTTCCCGACGATGCCGCCCGGCTAGAGTGCTTGACCCGCTGGTGGAGCTTCTGTCTCGACCATCTGCTGCCCGGCTCTGAGCTGCACGGAACCCGGGCCGACGGCTGCGTGGCCTACTGGCAACCCCCCAAAGACCAGAGCGGCCAGACAACGGGACCCGACCAGGCTGATCCAGGCGAGTCTGAGGGCCAAAAGGCCTTCGTCGCCATGATGACCGAGCTCTTGGGCGACTTGGCCCCGTCTCGAATGGAGGCATTGGGTCAGATGCAACAGGCCCGGTTGGACGAGCCCCACTGGTACCTGGCGGTGCTGGGCACGTCATCGCACCAGCAGAGCAAGGGTCTGGGCGGCAAGGTGCTGGCGCCCATGCTTGATCGCTGCGACCGGATGGGCGCCCTGGCCTATCTGGAGTCGAGCAATCCGGCCAACGTGGGCTTCTATCGACGCCACGGCTTTGAGTCTTACGACGAGTTCACGCTGGGCGATGGGGTGCTGATCACCCCGATGGCCCGAGAACCCCGCCCCCCCGAATAGCGATGACCCTTCGGATCATCGCCGGGGAGGCCCGGGGCCGGCGGTTGAGCACCCCTGAGGGCATGGAGGTGCGGCCCACCACCAGCAGGGTTCGGGAGGCGGTCTTCAACTCGCTCCACAGCCAGGGCTGTCTGGAAGGCGCCGACGTGCTGGACCTGTTTGCCGGCTCCGGGGCGCTGGGACTGGAGGCCGTGTCCCGAGGAGCAGCCTCGGCCACGTTCGTGGAGTCGGCTCCGGCTGCGCTGGCCGCGCTGAAAGCCAACATCGATGCCACCGGGTTCAGCGACCGCTGCCGGATGGTGCCTGGCGATGTCATGAAAGAGCTGCCCCAGTTGGGCGGTGGCTTCGATGTGGCTCTGTGCGATCCACCCTATGGGTTCGATGCTTGGCCTGAACTGCTGTCCCAACTCCCCTCGGACACGGTGGTGGCTGAGTCCGATCAGGCAGTGGAGCTCGGACCCGACTGGGATGTCGTAAAACAGCGGCGCTACGCGGGTACCGTTGTGGTGATTGCCACCCGGCGATAGCAACCGAAGACCCCAGGAGACCACTTCGTGACGCGCGTCCTGTTCCCCGGATCGTTTGATCCCATTCACAACGGGCATATGGAGATCGTGGAGACCGCGGCGCGCCTGTTCGAAGAGGTGATCGTGGCTGCGGTGTACAACCCCCAGAAGACCCCCTTGTTCGAGCTAGACGAGCGTCAGGCCATGCTGGAAGAGTGCTTCGCCCACCTCCCCAATGTGCGGACCACGATGTTTGCCAGCCTGGTGGTGGACTTGGCCACGAGGGAGGGAGTGGACTTCATCGTCAAGGGGCTCAGAGCGGTGTCCGATTTCGAGAACGAGCTCCAGATGGCCCAGATGAACCAGGCCGTCTCCGGAGTCCACACGCTGTTCATCCCCTCAGCCAGCAAGCACTCGTTTCTGGCGTCCAAGCTGATTCGCGAGCTCGCCCGCTTCGGCCAGCAGATTGACTCCATGGTCCCCCCGCCGGTGGCCAAACGACTGATCGAGAGGTACCCAGATGACTGACATCGACCCCAGCACTACGGCAACGCAACCAGCGGCCGCCGGGACGTTTGTAGACCCCGAGTTCGATCTGTTGCTGCGGCGGGCAATCGAGTTGATCGACGCCGCCCGACCGATGCCGCTGTCGGCATCCTCCATGATCAACAAGGAAGAAGTCCTAGAGCTGCTTCAGAATTGCCTGAACCGCCTGCCCGAGGAGATGCGGGCGGCCCGCTGGCTCCTGAAGGAACGTGAGGACTTCTTGAAGAGGGTCCATCGGGAGGGAGACGAGATCTTGGTGGCCGCCCGATCCCAGGCCGAGGCCATGGTGCAGCGTACTGAGGTGGTCAAGGCAGCCGAGCAGCGGGCCCGGCGAATGGTGGAAGAGGCCGAAGCCACCGCTCGGCGACTGCGCCTGGAGACCGAGGACTATTGCGACACCAAACTGGGCAGCTTCGAAAACGCCCTGGAGCGAATTCTGAACACCGTCAAGGAAGCACGGACCCGACTCCAGGGCGACCCTCTGGCCGACCTGGTTCGAGCCTATGGCCCCGAGCCGGAACCGGAGCCTGACGACGGCTTCTTCGATCAGGACACCTTGGGCTGATCTTCGAAAGGAGAGGCCATGGCGAGCCAGCTGCCATGACGAGCCAGCTGAGAGTACCGGTTGCGGAACTGCTGCGCCGTCCCGGTTCGCACCGCGAGCTCTCGATCCAGGTTGACGTCGACGGCTGGGCCACCTCGGATGCCGCGGTTCGCGGTCCGGTTGACATCCAACTCCAACTGGAGTCGGCGGTCAGCGGACTGGAGGTGACCGGCTCACTGAAAGCGGGATGGCAAGGGTCGTGCCGGCGGTGCTTGGAGCCCATTGAGCAGACGGTGCAGCAGGAGTTGCGGGAGATGTTCAGCACCGCCCCGGCTGATGAGGAGACTTATCCGATTCAAGACGGCGAGGTAGACCTGACCCCCATGGTTCGCGACTGCCTTGTCCTCGCGCTGCCCATCGCACCGCTCTGCTCCGAGGATTGTGTCGGGCCGGCGCCCGATGACTACCCCATGAACCAGCCTGAACCCTCACCCGAAGACCGTCCCAAAGACCCCCGCTGGGCTGCGTTAGACGCGCTGCGCACCGGCAAGTAGATTTGTCCGTTGCGTTCGCGCCGATTCCGATCAGGGCGCGGCATTTCCCTTCCCCATGTAGGACCGTTCGATGGCTGTACCCAAGAAGAAGACATCCAAAGCCAAGGGACGCAGCCGCCGGGCCGCGGCCTGGCGAGTGTCCGCGCCAGCTCAGAGCACATGCCCCCGCTGCGGAGCGGTCAAACGGCCGCACCGAGTGTGCAAGGTGTGCGGCTGGTACGCCGGGCGTGAAGCGGTTGAAGTGGCCTGAGCCACTCTCCGCAGTCACATAAGGGGCGTCAATTGACTTCGCTTCCCGTTGCCGTGGACGCAATGGGGGGCGACGATGCCCCTCAGTCGGTGTTGGCCGGTGTCCAAATCGCCGCTGAGCGGGGCATTCCCATGCTGCTGGTGGGGCAGCCCGAGCAGTTGTCCGAGGCTGGCGATTTCGAGGTGATTCCCGCATCCCAGGTGATCGACATGGGGGCCGAAGGGGCCTCGAGCGTCCGCAAGATGAAGGACGCCTCGGTCGTTCGGGCCGCGGAGGCGGTGCGCGACGGGCGGGCCGCGGCCATGGTCAGCGCGGGAAACACTGGAGCGGCTATGGCTGCATCTCTGCTGAGAATGGGCCGGATCCGGGGGGTGTCCCGGCCGGCTATCGCCACTCCGATTCTCGTTCCGGGCCGGGCCTGGCCCAATGTGCTGCTGGACTCAGGGGCCAACACCGAGTGCAGCGCCGGGTGGTTGGTGCAGTTTGCCCAGATGGGAGCGGTTTACTGCCGCGACCGGTGGGGGGTCGAAGTGCCCAGGATCGGTCTCTTGTCCAATGGCGAGGAGGCCGGCAAGGGATCGCCCTTGGTTAAGGAGGCCTTCGAGCTGTTGGAGGACCGGGACTGGCAGGATCGGACAGGAGCGGTGTTCGCCGGCAATGTCGAGGGGCGAGACCTGTTGGAAGATCTCGTGGACGTGATCGTGACCGACGGCTTTACCGGGAATGTGGCCCTCAAGACCGCCGAGGGGGTGGCCAAGCAGCTGATCGGCGCACTGCTGGGCGCCTTCGACTCCTCTGATGAGGCCCGTCAGGGGGCCGAGCTGCTGGCCTCGGCGCTTGTGCCGCTTTATGAGGATTTCAGCCCCGACTCGGTGGGCGGCGCCATCCTGCTCGGGGTGAGCGGCGTCAGCATCATCAGCCACGGGGCCTCGTCACCGAGGGCGCTGGCCAACGCCATACAGGTGGCCCATGAACTGGCCGAGCGCGACACCGTGGGGTCATTGCGCCGAGTTCTGTCCTCCGAATAGGGATTCCATCGGCTTACGGTGGGTGGGAACAGCGACTGGCTGGCGTATACTTTCGGCGCGCCGTGTTGCTGAACCGCCCGGAGATGACGTGCCATCCGAAACCCATGTCGAACAGAGTCCGCTGGATCGCGACGGGGTCTTGAGCCTCGTCACCGAATGTTTGGCCGACATTCTGGAGATCTCTCCCGACCGGATCAGCGAGGGCCAGGCCTTTGCCGACGATCTTGATGCCGACTCACTCGCCCTCATCGAGTTGGTCGAGACTCTGGAAGAGGAGTTGAGCGAGAGGACCGTCGGATTCAGCATCGACGATGAAGACCTGGAGGATCTCAAGACGGTGCGAGACGCCGTCGATTATGTCCACGGCCGCTTGAGCCGAAGCTCCTGAATTCTGACCCTGATCTCGCCGCGCTAGCCGAACGCCTCGGCTATCGCTTCACCCAGCCCAGCTTGCTGGTCGAGGCGCTGACCCATAGGTCTTGGTGTGCCGACCATGCCGGGGCTTCCTCCAACGAACGACTGGAGTTCCTAGGCGATGCCGTGTTGGCCCTAGTGGTGACCGACCACATCTACACCGCCTACCCCGAGATGACCGAGGGACAGTTGGCGCCCCTGCGAGCCGAGGTGGTCCGAGCTGAGACGCTGGCCGATCTAGCTGTTGAGCTTCAGCTGGGCAAGTCCCTTCGCCTAGGCCGGGGTGAAGAGGCGTCTGGTGGGAGGGAAAAACAGTCGATCCTCTCCGACGCCATGGAGGCGGTGATCGGTGCGGTCTACCTGGATGCTCCTTGGGAAGTCCTGATCGACCTGGTCAGAGGGTGGCTGGCCGATCGCATCGCCGCGGCCGCTGAGGGTCCGGGCATCCGGGACTTCAAAACCAGATTGCAGGAGTACTGCGCCCGCCACGGTTTCGATGCGCCGGAGTATCGCCTGTCGGAAAAGGGTCCCGATCACGCCAAGCAGTTCCTTGCCGTGGTGCACATGAATGGCGTGGAGTGGGGTAGCGGTGAGGGCCGGTCCAAAAAGCAGGCCGAACAGGCCGCGGCGGCCTCAACCTGGAAGACCCTGGACTCTGGGGCGATCTCCGCAGCGGCCGGAGCAACCTCGTGATCTCATCAGTACGAGTAGGAGTGATCCGATGATCGCATTGCCGGAAATCGAGACCATCCGACGGGATCTGGACAGGGAGCTGTCCGGTCTTCGCATCAAGTCGGTAGAGGTTGTGGAATCGGGGTATGCCAAGCGGTCGGGAGGCCCGAAGAAGTTCGTCAGCCGGTTGGAGAAGATGAAGATCACTGGCGTGCGCCGTCGAGGGCTGTTCTTGATCATGAGCCTCGACAGCGAAGATGTGGTGGTGGCCCATTTGGGCACCGGCGGCCAACTGCGACGCCATGCCAATCGGGACGAAGTCGACCCCAACACCACCTTGTCGATCACATTCACCAAGAGCGGGCAGCTCCGGCTGGTGGATGAGCCGGGAGATGCAGAGCTCTTTTTGGCCAACGCCGACAAACTGGTCGAGGAAGTCCCCGAGTTGGACGGGCTGGGTATCGATCCCCTCGATCAGCCGGTGCCCTGGCGTATGTTCGGTCAAATCCTCTTGGCCCAGGAAGCCAAGTTGAAGGCCGTGCTGACCGATGATCGCGTTGTGGTCGGTTTGGGCGAGATGTACTCCGACGAGATTCTGTTCGCGGCCGGATTGCGATTCGACCGCCTGCCCAACTCGTTGGGGCCCCAAGAGGTGCGGCGGCTTCACCGGGCGATGGTGGAAACCCTCCACGATGCGGCCAAGCACCGGGGGGCATCGCTGGAGGATGGCCACTACTTGGATGTTCACGGCCAGCGGGGCGGCTACGAGGAATACCTCAACGTGTTCAAGCAGGCGGGCCAGAAGGGCCGGCCCTGTCCCCGCTGCCACCGCCCCATCCAGAAATACCGCTTCCGTCGTCGGTGGACGTACTTCTGCGAGCAGTGCCAGATCTGACCTCCGTAGTGCATTTGGGCAAGTAGTTCCACTAATCACGGCCCTCCGCTGGGTAGGGTCGCATAGGTGTTCTTGAAGGCGTTGACGCTCAAGGGGTTCAAATCCTTCGCCGATTCCACCACGCTGGTATTCGAGCCCGGTGTGACGGTGATCGTGGGGCCGAACGGCAGCGGCAAATCCAATGTGGTCGACGCGGTGGCTTGGGCACTGGGGGCTCAAGCCCCGACATCGGTGCGCTCGGCCAAAATGGACGACGTCATCTTCGCCGGCACCGCCTCCCGGGCGGGCTTGGGCCGAGCAGAGGTGTCGCTGAGCATCGACAATACGTCTCGTCTCCTGCCCATCGAATTCGAAGAGGTGACCATTACCCGCACGCTGTTTCGCAGCGGAGACAGCACTTACGCCATCAACGGGGTGCCCTGCCGCCTGCTTGACATCCAAGAACTGCTGAGCGACTCAGGCGTGGGTCGCCAACAGCATGTGATCGTCTCCCAGCGCCAGATTGAGGGCGTCCTGAGCGCCCGGCCCGAAGACCGACGGGCGGTCATCGAAGAGGCTGCCGGCGTTTTGAAGTATCGCCGCCGCAAGGAAAAGTCAGAGCGGAGGCTGGCCGCGTCCGAGGCCAACCTCACCCGGTTGTCCGACGTGGTTCGGGAGATCCGGCGCCAGCTTCGACCGCTGGAGCGACAAGCCGAGGCCGCCCGGCGCCATGGCGATCTGCTGGCGGAACTGAGCGGACTTCGCCGCTATCTAGCTGGTCAGGAGATTGATCAGCTGCGCCGACGGGTTCGTCAGCTGACGCAGGACCAGGCCGCGGACCGCCGCGAGATGCAGCAGCTCACTGTGCAGGCAGAGGCCCTTGATCGTGATCTGGCCGCAGCCGAGGCCCAGCTCTCGGCTGCCGACGGACAAGACATCAGCGAAGCGCTGATGCGCTTCGAGGGGATCACCGAGCGCTTGCGGGGACTGGAGGCTCTGTTGTCGGAGCGCCGTCTTCGCTTGCAGCGCGATCGCAACGCCGGAATGGACGAGGACGTGGTGGCCACCCTGGAGGCCGAATCGAATCGCCTCGGCAGAGAATTGCTAGAGGTAGAGGATTCGGCGTCAGCCCTGGAGCCCGCGGCGGCGTCTGTGGCCGGTGCTGAAGAGGAGCTGGAGCAGCTTCGCCTGTCGTTCGACGAGCGATGGGGTGATGAGAGCGTTTCGGATCCAGAGTCGGATGCTCCCCGGATCAAGGGCGAGATAAGGATCTTGGAGGCGTCGATTGATCGGGACCAGGTTGAGTCGGATCGCCTGAGCCAGAATCTGGAGGCCTTGGAGGAGCGCCGACAAGAACTGGTCGAAGAGCTGGACCGATGCTGGGCTGAGGCCAAGGACGCCGAGATTGCTCGACAGGCGCGGGAGCAGGAGCATGAGCTGGCAGAAAAGGCCGCCAGGGAGGCTCGAACGGCGCGCGAGCAGCACAAGGCCGCTCTTGGGGAGGCGGTGGGAGAACTTCAAGCTTGGGAGGCCCGTCGGGAGGCCCTTTCCCTGGCAATGGATGAAGCGCGCGATCAATCCGGAGCCCAGCGTCTGGTTGGCATTGAGGGCGTGCTCGGCACCTTGGTCGAAGTGGTGGAAGTAGACCGGGGATGGGAGGCCGCCTTTGAAGCCGCCGCTGGCGAGGCTATCGCCGCAGTGATCGCCACCGACACTGAAGTTGCCATGAGGGCTATCGCCACCCTGGAGGCCGAGAGCGTGGGTGGTGCGGTTTTGGCCCTCGGCGGATCAGTCTCACAGGCGGCGACTCCGGCTTTCGGCGATTCCTTGCGCCCCCATGTGCGCTCGTCGGTGGCCGGGGTGGACCAGTTGCTGGACACCTTGATCGGATCAGTCGGGGTGGTCGAAAGCAGTGACCAGGCAGCTGAGGCGGCGATCGCCGATCCCGCCGCGGTGGTGGTTACCCGCCGGGGCGACCGGTTCTCCACTTCCGGGTGGCGAGTGGGTGTACGCCGTTCTGGGGCCACCAGGGGATTGCTCGACGAGGCTATTGAGGCGTCGGCCGGGGCACTGGAAGCGGTCAGCGCCGCTGAACAACAGTTAGCTGTATCCGACCACCGGCTGGGGGAGGCCGGGCAAGAGGAGGCCCGGACCCGTGAGGTGGCACTCGACCATCTAGAAGCCCGAGATGCGGTTCGGGCTCGGGCCAATGCGGTAGAGCGAGAGCTTCGAGACGCGGAGGTGGGAATTGGGGCTCTCGGCCCTCGGCGCTCAGAGCTGGATGCCAGGATTGACGAGGATCGCCGTCGGCTGGGCGAACTTCACCAGGAGTTGCCCCAACATCAGGCCAAAGAGGTCGAGCAGCGAGCCCGTGCCGAGAGCTTGAACCGAGACCGCGATGAGCTGGCCCAGAAGTCCCAGGCGGCTGGCAGCCTCCGCTCCGACTTTCGGGTGAGGGCGGCCGGAATAGAAGAGCGACGCCGGCTCCTGAGTGCGCAGCGAGACGAAGTCGAGCGGCGGTTGAGCCAGATGACCCAGGCCCGGGCCGAAGCCGCCTCTCGTCGAGAGGCTGTCGACCAGCGTCTTGCCATCGTCGACCAGATGATGGACTTGGTGGTTGAGCGTTTCCAGGAGGCCAGCCGTCAGCTTGAAGAGCTACGGCAGCGGCGGGCCGAGGAATCAGAGGCGGCTCGGATCGCTGCCCAACAACTCGAGAGCTTGCGCAGCCAGAGGGCACAGGCCGAAGCGCAGTTGAGTCAGTGCAGGGAGAGAGACCGCAGCGCGGAGATCGAGTTGGCCGAAGCAGGGATCAGGCTGGAAGCAGCCACAGATCGGTGTCGCCGCGAGCTGGACTGCGAGCCCGCCCAGGCAGTGGCCACCGAATGCCCTCCAACGGAACCCGGTGTCGTCCCCGCCGACCGGGTCAGGGCCTTGGAGCAAGAACTGCGCATCATGGGACCGGTCAATCCGCTGGCGTTGGAGGAGTATGAGGCGCTCTCGGAGCGATATGAGTTCACCCAGGCCCAGATCGACGACATCCGCCAGAGCCGCCGGGAGCTTCGCAAGGTGATTCGCAAGATCGACGAGGAGATCGTCAGCGTGTTCTCGTCGGCCTATGCCGACGTGGCCCGCAATTTTGCCGACCTATTCCAGACGCTCTTTCCCGGCGGCGAGGGCCAGTTGCGGCTCACCCAGCCCGATGCGCTGCTGGACACCGGGGTGGAGATCGAGGCCCGCCCATCAGGCAAGAACATCAGGCGTCTGAGCCTGCTCTCGGGCGGGGAGCGCTCGCTTACCGCGCTGGCCTTCTTGTTTGCCGTGTTCCGCAGTCGTCCTTCGCCGTTCTATGTCATGGACGAGGTGGAGGCGGCTCTGGACGATGTCAACCTGCACCGCTTCCTCCAGCTTGTCGACGAATTCCGGGCCGACGCCCAGCTACTCATCGTGAGCCACCAGAAGCGCACCATGGAGGCAGCCGACTGCCTCTACGGAGTGTCCATGAAGCCAGGAGGAAGCTCGAAAGTGCTTTCCGAAAGAGTGGTGGTAGCCTCAGAACCGAAGGTTTTGGTCGAGCAAGGCTGAGGATGAGCAACGGGCCCGAAGATCCCCGGTCGGAGTGGGATCCCCTGGGGTGGGAACTGGATGACTCAAACGAGGAACCCAGGAATGTGCCTGCACCGCGCGAGGTGGAGGTGGTGGCGTGGATGCCCCAAGCCGGTCCGCCGCCTCAACCCCGTAATCCCGCGGTGGTCATGCTGGTGGCTTCGGTGCTGCTGGCCGTATTGGGTCTGGTTGGCATTGGAATCGGAGTGGGCAGCATCTTCTTCAACCAGGACGCTCCGCCTCCTGAGATTGTGGTGGTCTCGGGACCGCAGGTGGTGAGTGCCCCAGCCGGAGGGCCGACCTTGCAGGCTCCGCTGGCGGTTGCGCCCACCAATCAGCCTCCGTCAGGCGAGTCCTCCGGCGCCGACCAGACGGTGAGCCCCTTGGTGCCCGATGATCCGGTGGTGGCGGTAGCCCGGGCGGTCATCCCCTCGGTGGTGCTGATCGAGGTAAACGTGGGCGAACTGGACCAGGAGATTCCTGTGCTGCCCGATTTTGAGGAGGATGTACCTGGACTTGAGGATGACATCCCTGATCTCGAGTCGGAACTCCCCGAAGATGCGCCGAGGTATGGGCAGGGTTCGGGAATCATCTACGACGCGTCCGGCCTGATTCTGACCAACGCCCACGTTCTCGGCGAAGCCGAGACAGTGAGGGTTCAGTTTGCTGACGGGACCCGGGCGGAGGGCGTTGTTATCGGTACGGCGCCGGCTATCGATGTGGGCCTGGTAAGGGTCGATACCGACATGGCGCTCACTCCCGCGGTATTTGCCGACCGGTCAACCGTCGAGGTGGGTCAGCTGGCCGTGGCCGTGGGCAGCCCGTTTGGGTTGCAGCAGTCGGTGACCTCGGGGATTGTGAGCGCAGTGGGTCGCGCCGTTCGCGAAGGAACCGGCGGCAGTGCCTTTGTGGAGATGATCCAGACCGATGCCCCCATCAACCCCGGCAATTCGGGGGGCGCCCTGGCCAACCGCTTCGGCCAGGTAATTGGCATGAACACCCTCATTCAGACGAACAGTTTGGTGAGCGGCAACATCGGTTTAGGGTTCGCCATCCCCTCCGATATTGCACTGAACATCGTCCAGCGCATTCTGAACGGTGAGAGCACCGAGTTGGGATATCTGGGCGTCTACGGGACTGATCCGGAAATGGGCCACCCCGGAGCCCTCGTGGTGGAAGTGGAGCCGGATACTCCCGCCGAGCGAGCCGGGCTTATGGAGGGGGATTTGATCATCCTGATCGACAATGAGGTGGTTTCGACGTTCACTGAGCTAGCCGCCAAAGTTCAATTCCGCGTTCCGGGAACGGAAGTGGAATTGGAGGTGGTCCGCGACGAAGAGCGAATCACACTCACCGTGGTCATCGGCTCTCGGCCATCTGTCGAAGAGTCCGAAGACGAAGAATAGGGGCTTGTGGTGCCTCGCCGACGTTGGCCCACCGCTCGGGGCACGTTTTCGGGTTTCTTGGCCTCGGTGGTTTCTCGGGGAGTGGACGACGCCACCTGGGAGGAGCTGGAGGACGCGCTGATCCTGGCCGACGCCGGTGTGGGCACCACCACCGCGCTGCTGGATCGGCTCAAAGAGCAGGCCAAAGCGGAGAAGGTCGCCGATCCTGAGCAGCTAGTGGCCTTGCTGAAATCCCAGATGGCCGAAGACCTGGGCGGCCGAGACCTTGAGCTGGGGACCGAGGGAAACCCTGCGGTATGGCTGTTCGTGGGTGTGAATGGGGTGGGCAAAACCACCACCATCGGCAAGCTGGCCGACCGAGAGGTTCGAAGCGGACGCAGGGTGGTGCTGGCCGCGGGGGACACGTTTCGCGCCGCGGCCGCCGAGCAGCTGGGTCAGTGGGCCGATAGATCAGGGGCCGAGCTGGTGCGGGGCGCGGAAGGCGCAGATCCAAGCTCGGTTATCTACGACGCTGTCGAGCACGCGGCCGCCTCAGGGGTTCCGCTGGTCATGGCCGATACCGCCGGCCGTCTGCACAACCGAGCCAACTTGATGGAAGAACTGGCCAAGATCCACCGAGTGGCCGGCAAGGGGCCGGGAACCGTCACCGAAGTGCTGTTGGTAATCGACGCCAGCACCGGTCAGAACGGGCTGGCCCAAGCCCGCCAATTCACCGAGTCGGCTGAGCTGACTGGGGTAGTCCTTACCAAGCTCGACGGGTCGGCTAAGGGCGGCATCGTCATGGCCGTGCAAGATGAATTGGACATTCCGGTGAAGTTGGTGGGTCTGGGGGAAGGCATAGCCGACCTGGTGGAATTCAACGCCGACGAATTCGTCGAGGCCCTGTTTTCCTAACCCTTCCCTTCGTGTCGGATATCCAATCTGTTGCGCAAGGGCGTAGTCTGGGCAGCCCATGTTTGACACGCTGAGCAACCGGTTCGAGGGAATTTTCAAGCGCATGCGGGGCCTGGGGATCCTGCGGGAGAGCGACGTCGACGAGGTGCTGCGGGAGATCCGCCTGGCCCTGTTGGAGGCCGACGTCAACCTCCATGTGGTCCGGGGCTTTCAGGACAGGGTCCGCCAGCGGTGTGTGGGGGCTGAGGTTCACAAGGCACTGAACCCGGTCCAGCAGGTGATCAAGTTCGTCCATGAGGAGCTGATTTCCACCCTGGGCGGCGAAACCCTCGAAATCTCCCATCCGGCCAAGGCTCCCACGGTGGTGCTGTTGGCCGGGCTTCAAGGTTCGGGCAAGACCACCAACGCGGCCAAGCTTGCCTCCTGGTTCAAGCAGCAGGGTCGCAACCCGATGCTGGTGGGTGCAGATTTGCAGCGTCCGGCTGCGGTGGAGCAGCTCCGCACCTTGGGGGCCTCCATTGAGGTGCCGGTATTCAGCGAGCCCTCCGACCCCGTGGACGTAGCCCGACAAGGCGTTGCCGAGGCCGTGGCAGCCAACCGAGATGTGGTGATCTGCGACACCGCCGGACGACTGGCCATCGACCAGGAGATGATGGATCAGGTCGGACGGATATCCGACGCCATCGAGCCCCACTACACCTTCTTGGTGGTCGACGCCATGACCGGTCAGGACGCGGTCACCACGGCGGAGTCGTTCCATGAAATTCTGGAGCTCGACGGGGTGATCCTCACCAAAGTGGACGGCGATTCCCGCGGCGGCGCCGCGCTGTCGGTCAAGGAAGTGGTGGGCCGGCCCATCGCCTTCTCCTCCACCGGTGAGAAGATCGACGAGTTCGAGCTGTTCCACCCCGACCGGGTTGCCAGCCGGATACTCGGCATGGGCGATGTCTTGACCCTGGTGGAGAAGGCCGAGCAGGTTTATGAGGAGGCCGAGGCTGAGGCGACCGCGGCCAAGCTGCTGGAAGGGGAGTTCACGCTGGAGGACTTCTTGGAGCAAATGCGCCAGCTCAAGAAAATGGGCTCGCTCCAGAATCTGGTGGGAATGCTCCCCGGCGTATCCCCCGAATTGCGCAATGCCGAGATCGAGGATGATCAGATCGCCCAGGTCGAGGCCATCATCTGCTCGATGACCCCGCAGGAGCGGGCCACACCCCGGATTGTCGACGGCTCTCGCCGGCAGAGGATCGCCGCTGGCTCCGGTACTCGGCCCTCCGAGGTCTCCCAGCTCCTGCGTCAGTTCAGCGAGGTGCAGCGGATGATGAAGCGGATGGGGGGCAAAGGGCCGGGTTCGGGTCGCAAGAAGCCCAAGAAGGGCCGAAAGGGCAGTCGGGTTACCCCGCCGGGCGGCCAGCAGAGGAAGCCGGGAAAGCCCAAGTTGACCCTGCCGGGCTTGGAGGACGGGGAATTCGATCTCTCATCCCTGAGGTAGCCCACAGGGATTTTGGGCGGGTAGAGTTTGCCCATTCCGGCGGTCGGCGCCGGTTCGTGCCTGCACCGGCACTGATGACGGGCTAATTGGGCTCAGGACGTCCAATGGACCCAAGTAGACAGAAGGGCTGACCGGCTAGTGGCAGTAAAACTCCGGCTGATGCGGATGGGCAAGAAAAAGCAGCCCACGTACCGCGTGGTGGCCGCTGATTCCCGCAAGGCCCGAAACGGGCGCTTCATCGAGATTGTGGGCACCTACAACCCCCGCCAGGAGCCGTCACTGATCGAGATCGACAACGAACGGGCCCTGCACTGGCTTCGCCATGGCGCCCAACCCAGCGAGCGGGTGCAGAAGCTGCTGGTCATCTCGGGTGCGTGGGAAGAGTTCACCGGAGAAGCCGCCCCCGCGATCAGTGCACCGGCGAAGGTGACCAAGGCCGCATCAGCGGAGGCGGTGGATGCCCCAGCCGAAGATGCCTCGGCCGAAGATGTGTCGGCGGAAGATGCCTCGGCGGAGGCGCCCGATGCAGGGTCCGAGCCTGGTGAGGATTCCGAAGCCGCATCGGCAGAGGAAGGGCCAGACTCAAACGCTGAAACAGCTGAGGCTGAGGAGGCGGCAGAGGAAGACGCTGAGAAGGCCGAGGACGGGGAATCGTGAGCGACACCGACTTTGACGCCGAAGGCGACGACGCTGAGCACGACGACCCTGAAATCGACGACGCTGTGAACGACGATCCTGAGAACGAGGACCCTGTGAACGACGATGACGGGAACGACGACTTCGAGGATGACGACTACCGCGACGACTTCGAGGAAGACGATTTTGACGAGGATGACGACATCAACACCATCGAAGTCCCGACCGCTCGAAACGTGTTGGAATTCCTGGTCAAGTCGGTGGTGGAGAACCCCGACGACGTGGAAGTGGAAATAGTCGAGCGTCAGGGTTCGGTCACGCTGGAGGTCACGGTGGCCGAAGGGGACATGGGCCGGGTCATCGGCCGCCGGGGCCGGGTAGCCAACTCCATTCGCACCTTGGTGCGGGCCGCGGCCAGCAAAGACGGCAGTTCCATCGACGTTGAATTCGTCGACTGACCGCCGGGCGTGCCCCCTCGGCTAGTGGTGTGTCTCAACTTGAGGTAGGCCGCATCGACCGGGCCCACGGGGTCCGAGGGGAGACGGTGGTCACACTCTGGACCAACCGCACCGAACGCCTCGAAGTCGGATCGGTGCTGACGGCCGATTCCGGCCCGCTCACGGTTGTGGAGGCCCGAGCCTTCCAGCGCCGATGGATAGTGCAATTTGCCGAGGTACTGGACCGGGACGCTGCCGAGTGCCTGCGGGGTCAGGTTCTTCGGGCCTCGCCCATTTTCGATCCCGACGAGCTTTGGGTTCACGAATTGATCGGCAAGATGATCTGTGAGATCGACGGCACAGAGCGGGGGAGGGTAGAGGCTGTGCAGCAGAATCCGGCCAGCGACCTGCTGGTTTCGGAGTCCGGCGCTTTGATTCCTCTCACCTTTCTCGTCGAGCAGTCCGGGGATCGGCTGATCGTGGATGTGCCGAGCGGCCTGTTCGACGAGACTTGAGGGTTCAACGAGCCATGAGAGTCGACGTATTCACCATCTTCCCCTCGATGTTCGAGGAGTTCTTGGAGTTCGGGGTGATTGGCAGGGGGGTAGAGCAGGGCCGTTTTATTGTTCGGGTTCACGATCTGCGGGCCGGAGCGGGCGATCCCCATCGCTCAGTGGACGACGCCCCTTTCGGGGGCGGTGCGGGAATGGTGATGATGCCGGAGCCCCTGTTCAATGCGGTAGAGCAGGCCGATCCCCCCCGTCCCCTGTTTCTCCTCGGTCCCGCTGGCCGCCGATTCGATCAGGCCATTGCCCTCGAATTGGCCTCCGGTGAGGGCTTCTCGCTGCTGTGCGGTCGTTATGAAGGGGTAGACCAGCGAGTTCGAGATCATCTTGTGGACGATGAGCTGTCACTGGGCGACTTCGTGTTGGCCGGAGGGGAAGTCGGGGCCATGGCGGTAATCGAGGCCGTCGGACGGCTGGTCCCCGGCGTTTTGGGCAACGAGCTCTCGGCCGCCGAGGACTCCTTTAGCGACGGGTTGTTGGAGTATCCCCACTACACCCGGCCTGCGGAATTCAGGGACTGGCCGGTGCCGGACGTGCTGTTGTCGGGAGATCACGGCCGTGTAGAGCGCTGGCGGAAGGCCCAGTCCCTTGCCCGGACGGTGGCCTTGCGGCCCGACCTCGTGGACGCCCGGGGCGGCCTGAGCGACGAGGAGCGATCACTCCTAGATGAGTTCGGCCTTTCATAAACGGGCCGGATATAATTTCTCGTCGCGCCCCGATGCCAGAGTTGGGCGCTGAAGTACTCACAAGAGGCGTGCCATGAATCCCACCGACATCGTTGATCGCGATACCAGACGCTCTGACATTCCTGAGTTCAGCCCCGGCGACGCGGTGAAGGTCCACGTCCGCGTGGTGGAGGGCAGCCGCGAGCGGGTCCAGATCTTCGAGGGAGTGGTCATCCGCCGACAGGGCAGCGGAATACGGGAGACATTCACCGTCCGAAAGGTCAGCTTCGGTGTGGGAGTAGAGCGCACTTTTCCGGTTCACTCGCCCATCATCGCCAAGGTCGAGGTAGGAGCCCGCGGCGATGTGCGCCGAGCCAAGCTCTACTACCTGCGAGACCGAATTGGTCGGGCCGCCCGGGTCAAGGAAAAGCGCTTCTAGCCAAGCCCTTGGCCAAATTGTCACCCACCGTGCTTACGGTGCAGGCATGGCATACAGACAGGCGCTGGGACGCTGGGGCGAAGACCGAGTGGTGCGGTGGTATCGCCGCCAGGGGTTTCAGGTTCTCGACCGCAACTGGCGGTGTAGCAGGGGCGAATTGGATGTGATCGTGCAACGGGGGTCGATCGTTGCCGTGTGCGAGGTGAAGACTCGGACGTCGCTGGCTTTCGGCACTCCCGCCGAGGCCGTTGGATGGCAGAAGCAGCGTCGGATACGCCGGTTGGCCGCCCAGTGGTTGGCCGAGCAGGAGCGATCAGGACCGGTTCAGCTTCGATTCGATGTGGCAGAGGTAGTAGGTCGGGAGATCCGGGTCATCGAAGCGGCGTTCTAGCCCAGCACGGCCCACAGAATCAGCCCGACGCAAACCAGCACACCCGCGGCCACGTACCAGTAGTCGAATCGAGTCCGACGCTGCTTTCGTGTGGGATCGAAGCCGATATCCCAGTATGTTCCCACTGGTGGCTGCAAGGAAAGCCGTTGTCGCTTGGGTTGTGTTTTTGGCCTTGTCCGCGGCGGTGGGCGCCGGATGCGGGTCGGGTTCCTCCCCCGAGGTGGAGGCCGGTCCCGATGGGACCCCTGATCCCGTGCTGGTGGCCGGACGAGGAGTGTTCGTTGACCGGTGCTCGTCCTGCCACGACGCCGATGGAAGCGGAACCGGCGACGGACCCCGCCTGAACCGTGGTCGGCTGTTGCTGGAATACCCCGACCCCAGTGGAGCTGTCGCCGTGGTTTCAGAGGGGAAGAACCGCATGCCGGGCTTCGGCGGTTTGCTGACCTCAGGCGAGATCGACGCGGTCCTCCGCTATATCAACGAGGTGCTCTGAAGAGCTCCATACTCCTTGAGAACCAGTGAAGTCACTGAATGGGAGCAGTTGTCACTGGTCTTCGCTATGGTCGGGGAACGCTCGTGACCAGCGAAACGGGTCTCTCTTCAGGCACGAGGAATCATCCTCGAGAAAGCACTCGCCGTGCTTGCAACCATTCCCGCCTCCGTTCTCGCCGGCATCACCGGATATCCGGTTTCCGTGGAGGTCCACGTGTCATCGGGCCTGCCCACCTTCACCGTGGTGGGTCTGCCTGATGCCGCTTGCCGGGAGGCCCGTGACCGGGTTCGCGCCGCGCTGTTGTCCAGCGGCGTCGATTGGCCCCCGGGCCGCATCACCGTCAACCTGGCCCCCTCGGGCATTCGCAAGGAGGGCTCTGGTCTCGACCTGGCCATCGCCATGGGAGTTCTGGTTGCCGATGAGCAGCTGCCTGCTGAAGCCGTGGGGAATATGGCCTTTCTGGCTGAATTGGGGCTCGACGGTCGGCTCCGGTCGGTTCCCGGTGTTCTGCCTCAGGTGCGCTCTCTGGAGACTGCCGCCATCGTCGTAGCCCCGGAGAGCGCCGCGGAGGCTGCACTGGCCAACGGTCCTGTGGTAAGGGCGCCGACCACGCTGGCCGAGCTTGTTTCCGCTCTCCGAGGCGAGGACTCGTGGCCGGAACCGCCCCTTCTGGGGTCGGCAGACATGTGGGAAGACACCGCGGATCTAGCTGATGTGAGAGGACAGCACATGGCCCGTCTGGGCTTGGAAGTGGCTGCCGCTGGTGGGCACCACTTGCTGCTGATCGGTCCTCCAGGGGCGGGCAAGACCATGCTGGCCCGCCGGCTCCCCGGCCTGCTTCCCCCGCTGGATGAGAACACCGCCATCGAGGCCACCATGGTGCACTCCGCCGCCGGCTTGGACTTGCCGTCCTCGGGCTTGATTCGCCGAGCTCCTTGGCAGGCGCCCCACCACTCCGCCTCGATGATCGCTTTGGTCGGCGGGGGGAGCCATACGCTGCGTCCTGGGGCGATCAGCTGTGCTCATGGAGGGGTGCTGTTCCTGGACGAGATGGGGGAGTTCGGTCCCCAAGCCCTGGACGCGCTGCGCCAACCCCTTGAGGAAGGGTCGATCCGGGTCAACCGGGCCGCGGCGATGGCTACGTTTCCCGCCCGGTTCCTATTGGTGGGGGCGATGAACCCGTGTCCGTGCGGGGAGCTTGGACAGCCTGGCATGTGCCGATGCACACCAATGGCCCGATTGCGCTACGCCCGGCGGCTGAGCGGACCGCTCCTGGATCGATTCGACCTGAGGATTCACGTTGGCCGGCCGGAGGTGAGCGATCTCTTCGACGCCCCGCCGGGTGAATCCTCGGCGCAGGTCCGCGACAGGGTGAATCAGGCACGAGCTATCGCCCGCGACCGCGGAGTGGCCGCCAATAGCGAGTTGCCCGATGATGCCTTGGATCAGTTCGCCCCCCTAGACCCAGATGCCAAGCACTTGTTCAGCCACTCCATTGCCGAGGGCCGTCTCACTGCCCGAGGATTCCAGCGGGTGCGAAGGGTCGCCCTTACCCTGGGCGACTTGGCCGGTCAGGGGCCGCCGCTCACCGGCGGCATTGTCGCTCAGGCGCTGTTCATGCGGACTGAGCCGGTCACCGTGGTTCACGATCCATGGAGCTGTGCCAGTGCCCGCCGATGAGTTCTCCCTGGCCGGGCCCCATGGCGAAGACGGGGGCGAGCTGCCAGTGGAGGCCTGGCTTGTGGCGCTGGCATCGCTGCCCGCGGTGGGACCGGCCCGATTGCGGGCGCTGCTCGAGATCGGGACCCCGCCCGTGGTGTGGGCCCGCTTGCAAGTACCTGCATCACCTGAATTGGCCCAGATAGCCGGCAAGCAAGACCTGTACGGCCAGTGGCAGCGCACCGCAGCTGGCCTGGATGTGGCGGCGTTGTGGGCGCGGCATCGCGAATACCGGGTGGGGGTGGCTGCGCTGGGCACCCCCGGATACCCATCCGCTCTGTCTGACGACGCGGATCCGCCCGTGGTCGTGTTTCACAAGGGAGACCCCCAGGTGGTCGGCGGTCCCCGCGTGGCCATCGTCGGGACCCGTCGATGCACCCGCTACGGCAGTGATGTGGCCTTCGAATTGGGCCGGGACTTGGCCTCAGCAGGCGTGGGCGTCGTCTCTGGACTAGCCCTGGG
This sequence comes from Candidatus Poriferisocius sp., assembly GCA_965208545.1. Taxonomy (GTDB): domain Bacteria; phylum Actinomycetota; class Acidimicrobiia; order Acidimicrobiales; family Bin134; genus Poriferisocius. The sequence continues at coordinate 1,361,515 of OZ242341.1, forward strand.
CATCGATGCCGCCGCTCATGCCGGGGCACTGCAAGCCAGAGCAGCCCCACCGATTGCCGTGGTGGGCAACGGCATGGACCGGGTGTATCCCGAGCGCAACCGAGCCCTGTGGCAAGCGGTGGCCGAACAAGGAGTGCTCTTGGGAGAAGCCCCTTTGGGAGCTTCACCCGAGCGGTGGCGGTTTCCGGCTCGAAACCGGATCATCGCCGCGCTGGCCGATGTGGTGGTCGTGGTGGAGTCTCACGCCTCGGGCGGCGCCATGCATACCGTGGCTGAGGCTGCGGCCAGGGATCGGGCGGTGCTGGCGGTACCCGGTCCGGTCCGCAGCTCGGCATCCGATGGATGCCATGAATTGCTGGCCGACGGATGCGCCCCCTGCCGCGACGCTGATGATGTCCTCTTGGTCTTGGGCCTGTCCGGAGCCGAGACCGCTCCGTTGGACACTCGCCCCGACCCCGGCGATGCCGGTCAGCGAGTGCTGGAGGCGCTGGGCTGGCAGCCTGCCGATGCCGAGCAAATCAGGGGGCGTACCGGCTTGACGATGTCAGAAGTAGCCGGTGCAGTGGAGGAACTTCGGGTTAAGGGCTGGGTGGCAGTGTCGGGCCGCTGGATAGAGCGGGTGGGCATTCCCCGGTGAGTTGGACCACAACCCGTAGTATGGAGGGTTGATGGGGTGGGATCTGGACGCGTTTGCCGCGTCGACCGCTTCGGTCAGTGACGAAACCGCGGCGATGTACTGCCGTGAAGTTGCCGCGTTCTCCGAATGGCTTGCCGACAGCCGACATGGGTCCGGGGCAGTTGATTCCTGGGATCCCGGTCCCGCCGACGTCGACCTGCGCATGGTTCGCAGGTATCTGGCCCACCTGAGCACCAAGGGCTATGCCCGCAAGACGGTGGCCCGCAAGGCTACGTCCTTGCGACGCTATTTCGGTTGGGCGGAGCGCACCGGCCGGGTTTCCGCAGACCCCACTGTTGGGGCGATGACACCGACACGAGAGCGGCGGTTGCCCCGCGTGCTGCGCGCCGAGGAACTGGGGATCCTTCTAGATGAGCCGCGTGCCGCAGTGGCCGACGACAGCCGCGCTCGTCAGGCTCGCGACATTGCGGTGCTGGAGTTGCTCTATGGCAGTGGCCTGCGGGTCAGCGAAGTGTGCGCCATGCGGGTTGGGGACATTGATCTGCCCCGTCGGCGCCTGATCGTGCACGGAAAGGGATCGAAGCAACGGATCGTGCCGCTGAGCGAGCCGGCGGCCGTCGCCCTGGAGGAGTGGTTGGACCATGGGCGGCCGGAGATGGCTGATCCATCCACAGCCGGTGATGCCGTGTTCGTGAACCTGTACGGGCGACCGCTGAACACTCAGGCCGTGCGGCGGCTCGTCAACCGTCGAGCGAGCACTCAAACCAACCCCCACGCGCTGCGGCACACCTTCGCCACCCATCTGCTCGACGGCGGGGCCGACCTGCGGCAGGTGCAGGAGCTGTTGGGCCACGCCGATCTGGGATCCACGCAGATATACACCCACGTCAGCCGTGACCGGCTCCGACGGGTGGTGGAGAAGAGCCACCCTCGGGCCTGACAACCGCGATTTGCCGGTAGCCTGACAACCGCGATTTGCCGGTAGCCTGACAGCCGGCTTCCCCCTGGCTTCAGAAGACTGAGGACAAGCCATGGTGCTGGGAATGCGCATCGGCGGCCTGGCTGCAGTAGCGGTGTCTGCGTGGCTGGCACTCAGCCCTGCTCAGCCCGCGCCGGATACGTCCCTACCGCCTGCTCCGAATGAGGCGGCGGCGCTGTTACCAGTGATTTACCGGCCTCCGGTGGATGCCGAGGTTGTCGACTCCTTTCGACCCCCGGCCCATGTGGGCGCACCGGGCAATCGGGGCTTGGAGTACGACCCCAAGCCGGGCCAGCCGGTGTGGGCTTCAGCCGGCGGCGAAGTGGTGTTCGCCGGACCGGTAGCTCTCAACCGGTTCGTGACCGTGCTCCACCGCGACGGGCTGCGTACCACATATGGATTCCTGGGCTGGATAGCAGTTGACGAAGGCGACATGGTGTCTCCTGGTCAGTTGCTGGGCACCACATCAGAGCGGTTCTTCTTCAGTGTTCGCACCGGAGACCAATACCTTGATCCTGTATTGGTGTTGTCGGCGGGACGCGTGCGGCTGGTACCCCATAGCGAGCCTGATGGCCGCGGTCGGCTTCCAGCCCAGTAGGACGCTCAGACCAATTTGCAGCCGGACCACTAGGGTTCGAGGCCGTCGTCCGGCTATCGTTGTTCCCGGCCTGAAAGCAGTTTCCGGCCGTTGACAAATTCCGCCCGGGGCATCCCACGGTCGCCAATTGGTGCTGACCCCGGGTCTCGATGAACCGCTGGGAGAGGAGAAACACCATGGCGCCAGTCGTGACGATGCGTCAGCTGCTCGATGCTGGAGTCCACTTCGGACACCAGACCCGCCGTTGGAATCCGAAAATGCAGAGATTCATTTTCGGTGAGCGCAATGGCATCTACATCATCGATCTGACCCAGACGCTTGCCCATATCGAGGCGGCCTACACCTTTGTTCGCGATCTAGTGGCCAATGGCGGCCAAGTGCTGTTTGTGGGAACCAAGAAGCAAGCCCAAGACAGCGTGCAGAGCTATGCCGAGCGGGTGGGCATGCCCTATGTGAACGAGCGTTGGCTGGGTGGTCTCCTGACCAACTTCGAGACGATCTCCAAGCGCATGGGCAAGATGAAGGAATTCCAGCGGATGCGCAGTTCGGGCGAGCTCGACGTTATGCCCAAGAAGGAGGCCCTGCTTATCTCCCGGGAACTGGCGAAGCTTGAGCGCAACTTGAACGGCATACGCGACCTGACTCGACCTCCCGATGCGGTTTTCGTGCTCGACACGAAAAAGGAACACATCGCAGTGGCCGAGGCCAACAAGCTGAAGTTGCCGGTCATTGCCGTGGTGGACACCAATTGCGATCCCGACGTCATTCAATTCGTCATCCCCGGAAATGACGATGCGATCCGGTCAGGAGAGCTGATGTGCCGAATCATCAGTGATGCGGTACTCGAAGGCCGCTACATCGCCCAGGGGAATGCCTCCGCTAAGTCCCAGCCGAAGGAAGAGGCACCGGCAGAAGACGACACATCGGACGCTCCCGCAGAGGAAGCTCCCGCGGCTTCGGGAGACGCTCCCGCACAGGAAGCTCCCGCGGTGGCGGAATCGCAGCCGGATGAGGCGGCTCCGGCGGCTTCTGAAGCTGCTCCCGCAGAGGCGGCTCCGGCGGCCTCTGAAGCTGCTCCCGCAGAGGTGGCTCCGGCGGCTTCTGAAGCTGCTCCCGCAGAGGCGGCTCCGGCGGTGGCGGAATCGCAGCCGGATGAGGCGGCTCCGGCGGCTTCTGAAGCTGCTCCCGCAGAGGAGGTCTCGGCGATCGAGACTGCCGAGCCAGCTGTTGGTGCCGAATCGACCGAACCCCAGGAGCAAGTGTGAGTTCGTTTACCGCTCAAGACGTCAAGGCCCTTCGCGATGCCACTGGCGCCGGAATGATGGACTGCAAGCGCGCCCTCACTGAGAACGGGGGCGACATGGAGGCCGCCACCCAATGGCTTCGCGAGAAGGGCATGGCCAAGGCCGCGGCCCGAGCGGATAGGGCCAGTGACCAGGGAACGGTGGCCCTTGCCGCCGACGGCGAGGTAGCCGCCATTGTGGAGCTTCAATGCGAGACCGATTTCTCGGCCAAGGCGAATGACTTCACCTCTATGGCCGAAGAGCTGGCCCAGTTGGTGTTGGCCGAGGGGGAAGACTCGGTGGAGTCCCGCAAGGCTGAAATCGAGGATCTCAGTCTGGCCAAGAAGGAGAACGTCCGGTTGGGCAAGGTGGTCAAGGTTCAAGCCGCTGATGGGAACATTCTGGACACCTACCTCCACACCCAGGACGGCCGGGGGACCAGTGCGGTCGTGGTGGAGGCCCGCGGCGTCAGCCAGGAGCTGGCCCATGAGATCGCCCTTCATATTGCCTTCGCCAAACCCTCGGTCTTGCACCGAGACGATGTCGACCCCGAAGAGGTTGAGAGGGAGCGCGTTGCGCTGACCGAGATGACCAAGGCGGAGGGCAAGCCTGAACAGGCCTGGGACAAGATCGTCACCGGCCGACTCAGGGCGTGGTACGCAGAGCGGGTGTTGCTGGAACAGGGCATGTTCGGGGAGAAGGAGACTGTGCAGTCCCGGTTGGGGGACGGCGAGATTGTCCGGTTCGAGCTGGCGACTATCGGCAGTTAGCTAAGAGGCATGACCAGCGAGCGCACCAAGAGGTCGGGCCGGTGGGACCGAATCGTCTTGAAGCTCTCCGGCGAGGCCTTTGCCGGAGAGGCTGGATACGGCATTGACGGGGAGATCGCCGGGCAGATCGCCACCGAGATCGTCAAGGTCAGGGCAGAGTTCGATGTGGATGTGGCCGTGGTGGTGGGCGGCGGGAACATCTGGCGGGGGATGACGGGGGCGGGCGCGGGAATGGACCGGGCCCAGGCCGACTACATGGGGATGCTGGCCACCGTCATCAACGCGCTTGCGCTGCAAGACACCCTCGAAAGGCTCAATCAGCCCACTCGGGTGCAGACGGCCATCGGCATGGCCCAGGTGGCTGAGCCATACATCCGCCGCCGGGCAATTCGACACTTAGAAAAGGGCCGTGTGGTCATCTTCGCCGCTGGAACCGGCAATCCGTTCTTCACCACCGATACCGCAGCCGCGCTGCGGGCCGTGGAAATCGAGGCCGGAGTTCTCCTGAAGGGCACCCATAGCGGAACAGACGGGATTTACACCGCCGATCCCCGCACCGATCCCAATGCCGAGAAGCTTGATGAAGTGCAGTACTTGGACGTGCTGTCCCAGGGCCTGAGGGCCATGGACAGCACCGCGGTCTCTTTGTGCATGGATAACAAGTTGCCCATCGTGGTGTTCGACTTGATGAAGCCGGGAAACGTAAGCGCCATACTCGACGGGCAGTTGATCGGTACTCTGGTGTCATGAGGGATGCCCCTAGGCATCGAAATGATGACAACCGGCGATGAGCTGACCGATTTGGTGTTGGACGAAGCCGGTGGGCGCATGGACTCCGCCGTCCATCACACACGCCAGCAATTCGCCTCCGTCAGAACCGGGCGAGCCTCTCCGGCGCTGTTCGAACGGTTTCTCGTGGAGTACTACGGCACCGAGGTGCCCTTGCAACAGCTGGCTAGCTTCAGCGTTCCCGAAGCGCAGCTGCTCGTCATCTCCCCATTCGACAAGAGCTCCATAGCAGCCATCGAGAGGGCCATCATCCAAGCCGACCTCGGGCTCAATCCCAGCAACGACGGCAATGTTGTGAGGCTCACATTCCCACCTCTGACCGAAGAGCGCCGCCGCGAGTTAGTCAGAATGGTCAAGCAAATGGCTGAAGAGGGCCGAGTGGCGATTCGAAATACCCGCCGCAGCAGCCGCCACGACATCGACCAGCTCAGCAAAGACGGTGATGTCTCCGAGGACATCGCCGCCCGGACCGAGAAGGAGCTCGACCGGCTAACCCACGACCATGAGCAGCTGATAAATGATGCCTTGAGTGTCAAGGAACAAGAGCTACTCGAGATCTAGCCTGGAGGGGCAGTGGACGACGACAATCCTTTCCAACGACCAAATGACCAGTCCGAGGAGGCGCCTGAGGATGAACAGGCCACCTTCTTGGACGATCTGACTTCCTTGTTCGACGAAGAAGAGGATGAGTCCGAACTTGCTGTCTGGGATGAACCTGCTGACACCGGCTCCGACGCGGACGAGGGCTGGGACAGCCTCACCGAGGCCGCGCCCCGGTGGCGCGAAGATTCGGACGAGCACACATTCGCCGACCTGCCTGATCCCGTTGAAGCCGGCCCAATTGATGTTGGCGGAACATCCGAGGGTGCAAGCGTCTTCGAAGACCCTGAGCCCACCGAGGCGGTGGAGTTTCCCTCGGTGGATCGGGTGGATGAGGTGCTGTCTTTGGACGTAGCCGATTCTCCGTCCGTTGCCGACATGCCATCGCCTCTATCGGCACCGCATTCAACGGGCACCCACCCCCGAGCTGCTGGCGCCAACGGCAACCTGATGAGGGCCGTAGTGGTCGGGTTGCTGCTGGGCGGCATCGTGCTGGGCGCAATCGCCCTGGGAGAGCGGGTCGCTCTTGCGGTGTTGGTCATCGCACTGCTCTTCGCCGCGGCGGAGTGGTTCACCACGCTGCGCCATGCTGGCTATCAGCCCCCAACGCTGGTGGGATTCGCCGCGGTGGTTGCCCTGCCAATAGCCGCCTTTTGGCGGGGTGCCGACGGCATGGTGATGGTATTGGTATTCGCTCTATTCGGAGCCGGGCTCTGGTATTTGGGCGGCATTGGCCGTGACCGTCCGCTGGCCAATCTCGGGGTCACCCTGCTGGGCATCACCTACATCGGAGTCACTGGTGCGTTCGGCGGGCTCCTGTTGGACAGGCCGGATGGAGCGGAACTGTTACTGAGCGCGGTGATTTTGACCGTGGCCCACGATGTGGGGGCCTTCGCCGTCGGGCGGGCCGCAGGCCGCACGCCGTTGTCGAAGTCCAGTCCGAACAAAACGGTGGAGGGCTTGATCGGCGGCACGATTCTCACCATCGCGGTCGCATTGGTGTTCATCTCCATTCTGGAGATCGGCCCCTTCGGAGAAGAGCCCGGGTCGCGCTCCGATGGCGTCATCCTGGGAATCGTGGTTGCCGCGGTTGCCCCGCTCTCCGATCTTCTGGAGTCGGCCCTCAAGCGAGACCTCGGTGTCAAGGACATGGGATCTTTGCTGCCCGGCCATGGAGGCATGCTGGACCGGATCGACGCCCTGCTCTTCGTCCTGCCGGCCACCTACTTCACCGCTCTCATGCTTGGGGTGATCTGAACATATTGGTCCGCTCATGACCTCCCTGTCTTTGCTTGGTTCCACTGGCTCAATCGGCGTTCAGACGCTGGACGTGATTCGGGCCGAATCCGAGGCCTGGGACGTGGTGGCTCTGGGTGCGGGACGCTCAATCGAGCAATTGGTGGCCCAAGCCCGAGAATTTCGCCCCCGCATTGTGGTGGTCGGCGATGACGGTCTGGTTCCCGAAGTACAGGAAGCACTGCCGGGGGTGACCGTGGCCAGCGGCTCAACCGCATTGGCTGAGGCAGCTGCCATGGGGGATGTGGTTGTCAACGGAGTTGTCGGATTCGCCGGTCTGCCAGTGACGCTTGCCGCCCTGGAGAATGGCCGACGCCTGGCACTGGCCAACAAGGAGTCGCTAATCGCCGCCGGTCCGGTCGTCCAGCGGGCCCGACAGACCCCGGGCGCCGAGCTACTGCCGGTAGACAGCGAGCATTGCGCAGTCCACCAGTGCCTGCGGGCCAACGATGTGTTCACCACCGAGGCGGGAATGGAGCGAGTTCACCGCATAGTGCTCACCGCCAGCGGTGGACCGTTCCGGGGCCGAACACGGAGCGAGTTGGCCGATGTGACCGTGGAGCACGCGCTGGCCCATCCCACTTGGAGCATGGGCCCCAAGATCACGGTGGACTCGTCCACGCTGATGAACAAGGGCTTGGAAGTGATCGAGGCCAACGAGCTGTTCGGAATGGGGTATGACCGCATCGAGGTGGTGATCCACCCCCAGTCGGTGGTTCATTCCATGGTGGAGTACACCGATGGTGCCACCATTGCCCAGCTCTCAATGCCCGACATGCGGCTGTGCATTGGCTACGCCATGGCCTATCCCGACCGCATTGCCACGCCATTTGGCCGCATCGACTGGGCGGAGCTGCGTCGCTTGGATTTCGAGCCCCCCGACACCGAGGCGTTTCCCTGTCTGGAGCTGGCTTACGCCGCCGGGCGCATGGGCGAGACCGCACCCGCTTTGCTGAATGCGGCCAACGAGGTGGCCGTGCAGGCTTTTCTCGATGAGCGGATACGATGGACGGCAATTCCCGAGATTCTGGAGACGGTCTTAGGCGACCACGACGGCACCGAGGCCGACTCCCTGGAGGCGGTCATGGAGATCGACGGCAAAGCCCGAGCCGCGGCCGAGCAAGTTGTCGCTAGCCAACCCGACCGAACGTAGGTAATGACCTTCCATCAAGTCGGCTCCTCGGGGAGCGGTCAGCCTCCGGCGACCCCGCTCGGCAATTTCCGGGCATCGCGCGACGGTTGGGGGGGTCTGGCGCTGGTGCTCGGCCTGCTCGCCCTGGTTCAGGTGGTCTGGGGACTTCCGATGCTCATTGTCGTGCTGGCCGTTATTGGCATGATCTTCCTGCACGAGATGGGCCACTTTGTTGCTGCCCGGGCTGCGGGCATGAGGGTCACCGAGTTCTTCTTGGGATTCGGACCCCGCTTGTGGTCAGTCCGCCGGGGCGAGACCGTTTATGGGATCAAGGCAATACCGGCCGGTGCCTATGTGCGGATCATCGGGATGAACAGCCTGGAAGACGTTCCCCCGGCCGACGAACACCGCACGTATCGCAGCAAGCCCTATTGGCGGCGGATGTCGGTGGCCGTGGCCGGTTCGACCGTGCATTTTCTGCTGGCGTTGGTTCTGATCTTCTCCTTCCTGGTTATTGGGGGCAAGCACGAAGACGTGCCCTCACCCGATTGGACGGTGAACTTCGTGGCTCCCGGTTCACCGGCCGAGGGAGCGGGGCTGCTGCCGGGCGATCGCATTGTGTCGGTCAACGACAGTCCGGTAGCCACCATGAGCGACATGGTGGCGGTGCTGCCCGAACCTGGTACCCCGGTGAGCTTGGGGGTAGACAGGGGAGGCGAAGAGATAGTCCGCACGCTGACGCTGGGCACTCATCCTGATGACTCCAACCGGGGATTTATCGGCATCTCATCTGCTTCAGCCTGGTCGCGTCATCAGGTGGAGGTCGGATACCTTGAGGCCGTACCTGACACGCTGGATGAATTCGGTTTCCTGGTCAAGGAATCAGTTTTCGGCATCGGCAGATTCTTCTCCCCCAGCGGGCTAAATGACTTTTTCCGCGATGTTGCCGACGAACCTACCCAACAGAGCACAGCTCCGGCCGGAGGAGGATTCACCACGGCGGCCCCCGTCGACGACGGCGACCGAGTGGTCTCGATCTTCGGCGCGCTCAAGATAGGCGCTGACCTCACCGAGAATGGCTACGGGAATCTGCTGCTGTTCTTGGCTCTGTTGAATGTGTTCATCGGGGTCTTCAACATGATCCCGCTTCTTCCCTTTGATGGCGGCCATGTGCTGATCGCAACTTACGAGCGCCTGCGGTCCTGGCGAGGCCGTCGATACAGCGCTGACGTCTCCAAAATGGTGCCGGTGGCCTATGCCGTGATCTTGATACTGGCCTTTGTCTTCATCGGGTCGGTCTATCTCGACTTCACCGATCCGGTGGAGATTCCGAGTTGAGGAACGTGATGGCCGCTAACAATTGCGAACGCCACGCGCCGGGCGTGCCAAGCTGAGGGCATGGAAGTAGAGGCAGCTTTCGAGCGGCGTCCCACCCGCCGAATCCATGTGGGGGATGTGGCCGTCGGCGGTGACGCGCCCATCACTGTCCAGTCCATGACCACTACTCGCACCGCCGACGTGGAAGGCACCCTTCAGCAGGTATACGCCCTGGCTGCGGCGGGGGCCGACATTGTCCGCTGCACCTGCAATGAGATCGAGGCAGCCGAGGGGTTGGCCCAGATCGTGCCCCGCTCTCCAGTGCCGATCGTGGCCGATATTCACCATCAGTACCGCATGGCGCTGGCCGCGCTGGACGCCGGCGTCCAGTGCCTGAGGCTGAATCCCGGAAATATCCGCAAGCCCGAGCACATCCAGGCGGTGGCCTCGGAATGCCGAGATCGAGGGGTTCCCATTCGCATCGGGGTGAACGGGGGATCGCTGCACCCTGACCTGTACCGAAAGCACGGCGACCGGGTTACCCCGGAAGCCATGGTGGAGTCGGCCCAGATGGAGCTCGACTATTTCAGAGAGGTGGACTTTGAGGATGTCAAGATCTCGGTCAAGGCGTCCAGCGTGCCTCTCATGATCGAGGCCTACCGCCAGTTGTCCGAGGTCACCGACCATCCCCTGCACCTCGGGGTGACCGAAGCGGGGCCGCCTCCCGTTGGGTTGATCAAATCCACTGCGGGCATCGGCACGCTCTTGGCCGAGGGCATCGGCGACACCATCCGGTACAGCCTCACCGCCGACCCGGTGCAAGAAGCCAAGGCCGGTCGCCAGCTCCTTGAGTCCATGGGGTTGCGGGAGCGCAAGAACGTGGACTTGATCGCCTGTCCGAGCTGCGGTCGAGCCGAGATCGACGTGTACGCCGTAGCCGACCAGGCCTTGGAAGCGTTCGGCGACCGGGAGATCCCCCTGCAAGTGGCGGTCATGGGCTGTGTAGTAAACGGACCCGGCGAGGCGCGCGACGCTGACATCGGCATCGCGGCCGGCAACAAGCGGGGCCACCTGTTCGTCAAGGGCCGCAACGTGGCCGTGGTGGCTGAGGAGGAAATGGTGTCCGCCCTGGTTGAGTGGGCGGAGCTCATTCACGAGCATGGGGCTGAGGCCGCGCTAGAAAGGGCCGACACAGTGGCTGCGGCGCGAGAAGCCGAGCGGGACCGGAGCCGCTTGCTGGCCGAACAGGGCGATGACGCCAACCAGGCGAGTCAGAAGATCGAGATGATCCGCAGGAGAGCGTGAGAATGGCTGACAAAGGGGTGCTTACCTCGCAGACAGAGGACTTTCCTCGCTGGTACCAGGACATCCTCAACAAAGCGGAGTTGGCCGACAACGGGCCCGTGCGGGGCACCATGGTGATCCGCCCCTACGGGTACGCCCTTTGGGAGCGGATGCAGACCGAGGTGGACCAGCGCATCAAGGCTGCGGGGGCCGACAACGCCTACTTTCCGCTGTTCATACCCGAGAGCTACCTGAACCGGGAGTCAGACCACGTCGAGGGTTTCAGCCCCGAACTGGCTGTGGTCACCCAGGGCGGAGGCCGCGAACTGGCCGAGCCAGTGGTGGTCCGCCCCACCAGCGAGACCATCATCAATGCCTATTTCTCCAAGTGGGTGCAGAGCCATCGCGACCTGCCGCTGCTGATCAACCAGTGGGCCAACGTGGTCCGCTGGGAGATGCGCCCCCGGATCTTCCTGCGGACCACCGAGTTCTTGTGGCAAGAGGGACACACCGCCCATGCCACTCGCCAGGAGGCCCGTGACTATGCCGCCCAAATCCTCCACGAGGTGTATCGGGACTTCATGGAGTCGGTGCTGGCCATCCCGGTGCTTATCGGATACAAGACCGAGGCTGAGCGGTTTCCCGGCGCCATCAACTCGATGTGCCTCGAAGGGATGATGCGAGACGGCAAGGCGCTCCAGATGGGGACTTCCCACGAGCTGGGCCAGAGCTTCGCCACCATGTTCGACATCACGTACCTAGATGGCGAGGGAAACCAGTCACATGTGTGGCAGACCTCGTGGGGAGTGTCGTCTCGAATGGTGGGCGGGTTGATCATGGCCCACGGCGACGACCGCGGCTTGGTCGTCCCGCCCCGTTTGGCGCCCATTCAAGTCGCGGTCATCGCGGTGCGGGATGCCGAGGGGGTCGTGGATGCCTGCCGCCGGCTGGCCGATGAACTTGGTGCGGCCGGAATGCGGGCGAGGGTGGACGATCGCACGGGAACGGGATTTGGCCGCAGGGCCACCGACTGGGAGCTGAAGGGTGTGCCCGTCAGGGTGGAGATCGGCCCTCGTGATCTGGAGCAGGGACAGGCCACCCTGGTATCCCGGATTGGCGGCGAGAAGGAGGCGATCAGCCTCTCTGAGGCGCCGAAGAGGGTGGAATCGCTGCTGGAGGCCATCCAACAAAGCGTTTACGACGATGCCATGGCGTGGAGGGACTCCCGGATTTCCGAGGCGGCAACAGCAAATGAGGTCCGGGAAGCGGCCGCTACCGGGTTTGCCCGCATTCCTTGGGCCAAACTCGGTCCTGAGGGCGAAGCTGTCCTGGCTGAGGAAGCGATAACCGTGCGTTGCTTGCAACGCCCCGACGGGTCTCTGCCCCAAGCTGGCGACGAGCCCGATCTGGTGGCTGTCTGCGGCCGCAGCTACTGAAATATGCCCCGCCTGTGCAACGACATGCCTGCGCTCAGCGGGTAAGATTGACGGCGTATCGTCGATCTCTTTAGTCGGGTGAGGCGTGGGCTGGTGCCCACGCCTTCTCACTTTGGAGCCCGACCAGAAAATCCGTCCAGAGTCGGTCCAGGAAAGGGGCGAAATGTCAGTAGCAGACAACGTGCACGACCTGCTCGCGCCTCTATTCCAGGGCAGGGGCCTAGAGGTGTACGACCTCACCTACGGAGGCGGGGTCTTGCGCATCATCGTAGACAAGCCCGGCGGCGTCAGCCTGGATGAGGTGGCTGACGCCTCCAAGGTGGCCTCTCGCCTGCTTGACGACAACGACCTCGTTCCCGGCCGATACACCCTGGAGATGACCAGCCCTGGCCTGGAGCGGCCGTTGCGACGGCCAGAGCACTATGCCCGGGCAATTGGCGAGGCCATTAGGGTCAAACTCGGCCCCCAAGTCGAGGGACAACGCCGGATCCAGGGTGTGCTGATGGGATGTGACGATGATGGGATTACCATAGAAGAGGACGGAGTTCCTCGTAGTTTTTCGTACAGCGACATCACCAAGGCCAGGACCGTTTTTGAATGGGGTCCGGAGCCGAAGAAAAAGATCAAGGAGAAGAGCAGCCGATGAATCCCGACATGCTGGAAGCCCTGCAAGCGCTGGCCGCAGACAAGGGAATCTCGGTGGAAGCCCTGCTGGCTGCGCTGGCCGATGCCCTTGAATCGGCCTATAAGCGCATGCCCGACAGCGAGGAATACGCGTGGGTCACGATCAATCCTGAGACAGCCGACATCCAGGTCTTCGCACAAAAGCTGGATGACGACGGTGAGCCCATCGGAGAACCGTTCGATGTGACTCCCGACGGCTTCGGCCGCATCGCGGCCCAGACGGCCAAGCAGGTCATGATGCAGCGAATTCGAGAGGTGGAGCGTGAGCTCAAGTACGAGGAATACGCCGGCCGCGAGGGCGACATCGTAACCGGGATCATTCAGCAGAACGATGCCCGCTACACCCTTCTGGATTTGGGACGCGTGGAGGCGCTCTTGCCCCAGGCTGAGCAGGTGCCCTTTGAGCGCCCCGACGCCAACAGTCGCCTCAAGGCCTACATCGTGGAGGTCCGCAAGACGGCCAAGGGCCCGCAAATCGTGGTCAGCCGAACCCATCCTGGGCTGATCAGGCGGTTGTTCGAGCTGGAGGTTCCTGAAATCGCCGATGGCGTAGTGGAGATCAAGGCTTGCGCCCGAGAACCCGGTCACCGGACGAAGATCGCAGTGTCCTCCAATGACACCAACGTGGATCCTGTTGGGGCGTGTGTGGGCGCCCGAGGTGCCCGGGTGCGGATGGTGGTCAACGAGCTGCGGGGGGAGAAGATCGACATCGTTCCCTTCGCGGAAGACCCGGCCGACTTCGTGGCCAAAGCGCTGTCTCCGGCCAAGATCAAAGAGGTGTCCATTGACGAGGAGTCCGGGGTTGCCGAGGTGGTCGTGCCCGACTACCAGCTTTCGCTGGCCATCGGCAAAGAGGGCCAGAATGCGCGGCTGTCGGCCCGATTGACCGGATGGCGAATCGACATCAAGAGCGAAACCCAGTTGGCCCAGGAAGCCGCCTATGCGGAGATGGACTGGGCCGAAGGAGAATGGGTGGTTGACGAAACAACCGGCGAGCAAGTTTGGCGGCCAGCTGAAGGGGGCCCCGCGCTTTCGGCCGAGGAATGGGCAGCTGAGGGGAGTGAAGGGAGCCCGGTTGAAGAGTTGGGGGAACCAGTGGAAGGCGGTCCTCCAACGGGGTAAAGACCAGTGCCTCAGATTGACTTCGAAATCTGACGGCTGGGCGTGAGAAAATAAAATCCCGACCCAAATGGGTCGGCCGCGCATTGCGGACGGACCAAGAAAGAGCCATTTGCCAGCAAAAATTCGGGTGTACGAGCTTGCCCGCGAGCTCGGCCTCACGAACAAGGAAACGCTTGATCTCTGCGTGAAACTGGGGATCGGCGTCAACAGCCACTCCTCGAGCATCGTGGATGCTCAAGCTGACCGCGTCCGGCGGCGAGCGGATCGTGATGGCCTGATTCGGCCACCCGAGCCCGAGCCGGAGCCCGAACCAGAACCCGAACCGGAACCTGAGCCCGAACCCGAACCCGAGCCTGAGCCGCAGCCCGAACCAGAACCCGAGCCTGAGCCCGAACCAGAGCCCGAGCTCAAATCGGAGCCTGAGCTTGAGGCGGAGCCCGAGTCCGTGGAACCCCCGAAGCCGACGCGGGTGGTCACCTCCAGTGGCGGGATGTCACCTCGCCCCCGTCCAGCAGCGCCCGCGGCTGAGCCTCCCTCCGCCGCCCCGTCCCCGCCACCCCGAACCGCTCCCAAGCCGGCAGCCGAACCACCTGCGGCTCAACCGGCTGCCTCTGCTCGAACCATTCCACCGGTCTCACGCTCGGGTAAGCCGATTCCCCCGCCACCCGGCCGACCGCCTACGTCTTCTTCGGGCAAGCCGATTCCCCCGCCCCCTGGTCGGGGCGGTCGGGGTCCGTCACCGAGTCCGCGCCGCGGCCCACGCGGTCCAGTCCGCCCGGCAGCCGGAACCCAAGGGCCGGGGGTGGCAACGCCCGGCCGGTCACCGGCGCCGTTGCCGGCACGCGGCCCGTCTGGTGCCCTAGGAGGTCCTCCCGGAGGCCCCGGAGGCCCTGCAGGTCGGGGTAGAGGGGGTCCCCAGCGTCCTCAGCAGAGGCGGCGCAAGAGCCGGCGGCGTCGGCGGGTGGCCGAAGACCTCCAGCCCATGATCACCCCCGACTACACCCCGACGGATGCGGCCGCACCCACGGGTGAGGTGGTGATCGAGCGGGCGTCGACCCCGCTGGAGGTGGGTCCGAAGCTGAATCAGACGGCTGCTGATGTAGTCCGGTTCCTCATGCAGCAGGGAGAGATGGTCACCGCGACCCAGTCCCTGACCGACGACATGATCGAGCTCTTTGCCGCCGAGGTAGGCGCCGAGATCCGGCTGGTGGATCCCGGAGAGGAGCAGGAAAACGAGCTGCTCAAACTGCTAGAGGCCGATTTCGACCAAGTTGAACTCACAGAGGACATCCCCATCCGGCCTCCGGTGATAACCGTCATGGGCCACGTGGACCATGGCAAGACCAAGCTCCTCGACCAGATCCGCAACGCCAACGTGGCCGAGGGCGAGGCCGGGGGCATCACCCAGCACATCGGCGCCTATCAGGTGGACAAGGAAGGGCGAACCCTGACGTTCATCGATACACCCGGCCACGCCGCGTTCACAGCCATGCGGGCCCGGGGCGCCGACGCCACCGACATCGTGGTGCTGGTAGTGGCAGCCGACGACGGCGTTATGCCCCAGACTCTGGAGGCCATCAACCATGCCCAGGCGGCCGATGTTCCCATCGTCGTGGCCGTCAACAAGATCGATCGCAACAACGCCGATCCCAATCGGACCATGCAGCAGCTCTCCGAGCACGAGCTGGTGCCCGAGCAGTGGGGTGGCGACACAATCATGGTGGAGATCTCTGCTCTTCAGAATCTCGGTATCGACGACTTGCTCGAACAGCTTGCCGTGGTGGCCGAGGTGGAAGATCTGCGGGCCGATCCGGAGGGTCGGGCTCGAGGAGTGGTACTGGAATCCAACTTGGACATCGGACGAGGCCCCGTGGCCACATTGCTGGTCCAGCACGGATCCCTGAGGCGAGGGGACCCAGTGGTTGCCGGGGCATCCTGGGGACGGGTCCGGGCATTGCTCGACGACCGCGGCAACCAGATTAAAGAGGCTCTGCCATCGAAGCCGGTGCAGGTGCTCGGCCTCTCCGACGTGGCCAACGCCGGTGACGCCTTTGTGGTCGCTCCCAACGAAAAGGTGGCGGCCAAAGTTGCCCAGACACGAGAGCACTCCCAGCGGATCGCCAGCCTGGGCCGAGACGCCGCCGCCACCACAGGCGGCGCCCGCCTAGAGGACATCTTCAACCAGATCCAGGCCGGCGAGACCGCCACGCTGAACCTCATCGTCAAGGCAGATGTGAACGGGTCGCTGGAAGCAGTCGTGGACAGCCTCCAGCGCCTGGGACGCGACGAGGTGAAACTGGCCTTCGTGCACCGGGGTGTGGGTGGGGTGACGGCCAACGACATCCAGTTGGCCGCCGCGTCCAACGCCACCATCATCGGCTTCAATGTCAGGCCCGATCGCAAGGCCAGAGAGCTGGCCGAGCTGGAGAAAGTGGAGATCCGCACCTACGAGATCATCTACAAGCTGATCGAGGACGTAGAAAACGCCATGGTGGGGATGCTCGCTCCTGAATTCGAGGAAGTCGTCACCGGCGACGCCGAGGTGCGGGAGATCTTCCGGATTCCCCGGGTCGGCGCGGTGGCTGGCTGCTATGTGCTCAATGGGGCCATCTCCCGGGGCTCCAAAGTCCGGTTCTTGCGGGAAGGCGCGGTCATCTGGCGGGGCACAGTCTCCTCTCTCAAGCGATTCAAAGAGGATGTGCGCGAAGTGCAGTCCGGTTTCGAGTGCGGCATCGGCTTGTCCGACTTCCAAGACCTCAAGCAAGGCGACATCATCGAGACGTTTGAGGAGCGGGAAGTCGCCCGAGTCTGACAACACGAGGGGTGAGGTGAATTGATGCGTGCCGCCACCAGTGTGGATGCCCCAGAATTCACTTTGTCCGCCTGCTCAAGGGGCTAGGCAGTCCGATGCACGTTCTCGCCGTGGTCTATGACTTGCACATCCCAGGCTGTCAATCGCTGAAAGAGCGTCGCTCGGCATTGCGTCCGGTCCTGTCGGGCGTGGCCCGCAAATTCGGCATCTCGGTGGCGGAGACCGGACACACCGATCTCTGGCAGCGAGCCGAGGTGGGAGTGGCCTTGGTGTCGGGGCAGCCCAGCCAGTGCCGGACAATGGCCGAGGAGGTGGATCGATATATGTGGTCGATCCCCGACATCGAAGTTGTGGACTCCACGGCCCATTGGCTCAACACCGAGGAGTAGGAACTGCCATGGCCCGCAGCCGGTCGTCGCGACCCGTCCGCTATTCACGGTCAGCCCGCCTCGGGGAGTTGCTGCGCGAGATAGTGGCCTCCGAACTGGCTCAGCTGGACGACGATCGATTGGCGCTGACCAGCGTCACCGGCGTGGAAACCAGCGTCGAGTTGAGCCGGGCCACGGTGTATATCAGCGCCTTGGACGATGACGCGGCCACCCAGGCTCTGGAGGCCTTGGAGGAGCATCGCTACCAGCTCAAACAGGCGGTTGCCCGCGCTGCCGCCGTCCGGAGGGTGCCTGACCTCTCGTTCGCCCTCGACCCGTCAATATCAGCCGGTGAGCGGGTCGACCAGATACTGCGGAATCTGGCTGACGAGGCTGAAGAGTGACAACCGCTGACGGGCTGGCTGACGAGGCTGAAGAGTGACAACCGTCGATGGGCTGGCCGTCATCGATAAGGAGGCGGGTTGGACCTCCCATGATGTGGTGGCCAAGGCCCGGGGAATCTTCGGCACTCGCAAGATAGGGCATTCCGGGACGCTGGATCCCGATGCCACCGGGGTGCTGCTGTTGGGAGTGGGTCGGGCCACCCGGCTGCTGCGATTCCTCACGCCGCTTCCCAAGCAGTACGTGGGCGAGCTGGTATTGGGTGCCGAGACCACCACGTTGGATGCTTCTGGCGAGGTCACCGCACTCCACGACATGGCCGAAGTGACCCCGCACCAGGTGGCTGAGGCCGCTTCCCGATTCGTCGGAGACATCATGCAGGTGCCGCCGATGGTCTCGGCCATCAAAGTCGGGGGCCGCCGGCTGCACGAGCTGGCCCGAGAGGGCATCGAGGTCGAGCGGGAAGCCCGGCCGGTGACCGTCCATGAGCTGGCCGTTGCCCCGGTTGACGCTCCCGCGGGGGTGTACCGGATCGAGGTGAACTGTTCATCGGGAACCTACGTCCGATCGCTGGCTGCCGATATCGGCTCTGCCCTGGGCGGCGGCGGGCACTTGCGGGCGTTGCGGCGGTTGGCGGTCGGCTCCTTCGCTATTGAAGAAGCCCACCCAGTTGGCTCGTTCGCCATAGATGAAGCCCACCCAGTTGGCGCTCCAGAGCTGCTGTCGATGGTGGAGGCCCTGCGTGACTATCCCTCGGTCACGGTCGACGTCGACCTCGGTCGAAGGGTGGCCAACGGACAGGTGCTGAGATCTGAGGAGATCGCGGCGGAGGGGGATGGCCCCTGGGCTGTGCTCGGGGCGCAGGGCCAACTGTTGGCCGTTTACGAAACGCACAGATCGGGGATGGTCAAACCGGCGGTGGTCATCCCCGCTTGATTCGCCTTGAGCGGCCCCGAAGTCGAGCGGGATTGTCCAGTTAGACGCTGCGGCCGCTACCGTGCAACGCGGTGCAGGTCATCGAAGACTTTGATCGCCTAGATGGCATTGAGGAGACCGCCGCCAGCATCGGGGTGTACGACGGCGTCCATGTCGGACATCAGGCCGTCATAAATCAGCTCCTCTCCGAAGCGGAAAGGCTGGGGGTGGCACCGGCGGTGGTGACATTCGACCGCCACCCAGCGCTGGTCTTGCGGCCCGAAAACGCCCCCAAACTGCTGAACTCCCTCGACCAGAAGCTGGAACTGCTTGAGGCGGCCGGCATTGAGTACGTGTACCTGATCGAATTCTCCCCGGATAGAGCCCACACCATGCCGGAAGAATTTGTGCGCCAGGTCTTCGTGAACAGGCTTCGAGTGCGAAGCGTGGTGGTGGGGGAGGACTTTCACTTCGGACGGTCGCGTATGGGAAACATCGACACACTGCGGAAATTCGGTATGGAAATGGGCTTCGAAGTTCAAGCGGTGAAGCTGCTGCACCATGACAAGAAGTGGCCCGAGCCCGTTTCATCCACTGCCGTGCGCCGTGCACTGGCCGGCGGGGATGTTCGCACCGCGGCGGCCATGCTGGGGAGGTACCACGAGATCAGGGGCAAGGTGGTGCTGGGCGATCGGCGGGGGATGACCATCGGGTTCCCCACTGCGAACATCCCGGTTTCTATGGTCATGGCCTGGCCGGCCGACGCCGTTTATGCCGGCTGGTACACCCGTCCCGACGGATCCCGATACATGGCAGCCATCAACATCGGCCGACGGCCCACCTTCTACGAGCACGCCCAGCAGTCGCTGCTGGAGGCGCACCTCCTGGACTTTGAGGGCGACCTGTACGGCGAGGAGGCCAGAGTGGAGTTTGTGGAGTTGCTGCGAAGCGAGCATCGCTTCGACGGCATCGAGTCTCTGGTGAAACAGCTCCGCATCGACGTTGCCTTGTCTCGGGAAATCCTGATGGCGGAACCTTCCCTCTAGTTGCTATGAGGCCTTTTCCTCCCTCAAGGGAGATCTTGAGCGCGGAACCTTCCCGCTAGCCGCCCATGGAACTAGCCCTTTTCTCGGAGATCCCGGTACCTCGGCCGTGGCACGCCGATAGCGAGATGCTGCGCTACCGGGAACTGATCCAACAGGCCGTGCTAGCCGACCAGCTCGGGTACCACAGCTTCTGGACGGTGGAGCACCATTTTCTCGAGGAGATGTCGCACAGCTCCAACCCCGAAGTGCTCTACGGAGCAGTGGCCGCGCTCACCGAGCAGATTCGACTGGGCTATGGGGTGCGCCTGACCCCGAAGCCCTACAACCACCCGGTCCGCAGTGCCGAGTCGGCGGCCACGCTCGACGTGATCAGCGGTGGACGAGTGGAATTCGGCACCGGCCGCTCCACCACCCGAGCCGAGCTGGAGGGTTTCGGAATCGATCCTCGGGAGACCAGGGCCATGTGGGCCGAGGCCGTCGGGCACATCGCGGGCTGTTGGCTGAATGACGAATACGAGTTTGAGGGCCAGTACTGGTCGATGCCTCGTCGCCGGGTTCTGCCCAAGCCGGTGCAGAAGCCCCATCCCCCGATATGGGCCGCCACTGGCAGTCGGGAGACCCATCAGCTGGTGGGGGAGATGGGGATGGGCCTGCTGTCGTTCAGTGCCGGCGTGTCGCTGGAGGAACTGGAGCTTCGGATCAACCTTTACCGCGAGGGGTTGGAGGCTTGCCAGAACCCGGTGGGGGGCTACGTGAACGACCGAGTGGCCACTTTCGCCATGTTCCACTGCGCGCCCACCACAGCCGAGGCCTATGACAACGCCCGGGAGTCGTTCTGGTGGTATCCCACGGTGGCGTTCAAGTTGGTGGGCAGCGTGGCCGAGATGCTCCAAGAAGAGGGCGCCGACCTCGGCGATTGGAACTATCTCCGGTATTTGCCCGGCATGACCGCGGACGCCGATTGGGATACCACATTCAATATCGAGGACCTGGTTGAGCAGGGTGTCTCCATCGCCGGCGACCCCGACCAGTGCATTGAGCTATGTCAGGGCTTCGCCGACCTAGGCGTCGACCTGCTGCTGTGCATGATGAACCCCTACAACATCCCCCACGACAAGGTCATGGAAAGCCTCCGCCTCACCGCCACCCACGTCCTGCCCGCTCTCAAGGATTAGGACGGCCGTCGAGCAGGGCGCTGACCTCGGCCCGGGTGGGCATGGAGGGTTGGGCGCCGGGGGTCTGTACCGCGAGGGCTCCGGCGGCGTTGGCGAATCGGACGGCCTCGATGAGGGGGCGCCCTTCAGCCAGGGCAACGCCCAAGGCGCCGCAGAAGGCATCGCCTGCTCCGGTGGGGTCTACTACTTCTGCGGGGTAAGAGGGGACCAAGACATCGTCAATTTGGGCTCCTCGGCCGCCCAATGTAACGACGGTGTCGCACTGAGCGGTTTCGGGCCCGATGGCATCAATTTGGGTTTGCTCGGCCCGGTTCACCACCAGCACGTCGGTTAACGGGACCACAGCTTCCACAAGGAAGGGGTCAACCGGAGCGGGGTTGAAGAGCACAGTGGTCCCACCTGAGCGAGCTGCTTGGGCCGCCCGCCGGGCGCCGGCCGCCCCCACCTCGCCTTGTAGCAGCAGCACATCGGCGGCGGCGATCACTTCAGCGGCGGCGTCAGCGTCGGCGACCCCGGTGCTGGCGTTGGCCCCGGCGACGATCACGATAGATACGTCGGCCGGGGAGATGAGCGGCACCGCGGTGCCGGTGGGCTCCTCGGCGATGCGAACAAGGCTGGTGTCCACGCCGCTGTCGTTGAGCACTTCCAGCAGCCAGCGGCCCCGGTCGTCATCGCCCACGCAACCCACCATGTGCGTGTCGGCCCCCAGCCGGGCTGCGGCCGTTGCCTGGTTGGCGCCCTTTCCTCCTGAAAATGCCTCCATCCGTTGGGCCCGCAGGGTTTCATCCGGGCCAGGAAGCCGTTCCAGCCAGATAGACAGGTCGTAGTTGAGGCTCCCGAAGGACACAACCCTCACGCCACCAGTATTCCGCAAAAGCTCTCAGGTAGGTGTTCGGGCCTTCAGGGTGGTAGTTTGGATGGGTCCCCCGGGCACAAGTAAGGCAAGGTGCCATGCAATCGCCCGTTTTCTGACCGACGGACACACTGAGTAGGGATGGCCGAGAAGCTACTGTCAAAGACCGCGACGATCGAACAGCACCGCCTGCACGACACCGATACAGGCTCGCCTGAGGTCCAGATCGCTCTGCTTACTGAGCGCATCAATCACCTCACCGAGCATCTGAAGGTGCATGAGAAGGACCACCACAGCAGGCGGGGCCTGCTGATGATGGTGGGTCGTCGGCGACGGCTGCTCGACTACGTCAAGGACAATGACGTGGAGCGGTACCGCGGCATAATTGCCGAACTCGGCCTTCGACGCTAAGTGGGTTGCGCCGCTGAGAAGCGGGCGTCGCCCAGGCGACCAATGGAAAACACATAAGCGGGCCTAGAGAATGGCCAGCTGCCAGTTGAAGGGGCCGAGCAGCCCTGGGCCTCTCCAACTGGGAACTGGCTCCGTCCGGCCCGCTCGGACCTTGCGTGGTCCGGAGAGGAGAAAAAATGGCGGAAGCCATCACCGTATCGGCCGTTGTGGGCGGTACGGAAAACAAAACCCTGTCCTTTGAGGCTGGCCGTCTGGCTGGCCAAGCCGACGGAGCGGTTGTCGCCCGAATGGGCGACACCACCATCCTGGTGACCGCCACTGCGGCTCGTCGTGTCCGGGAAGGCGCCGACTTCTTCCCCCTGACCGTCGACATCGAAGAGCGGATGTATGCCGCGGGCAAGATCCCCGGCTCGTTCTTCCGGCGCGAGGGCCGGGCCCCGGAGTCGGCGATCTTGACGTGCCGGTTGATCGACCGACCGCTGCGACCCTCTTTCCCCGACGGGTTTCGCAACGAGATCCACGTCGTGGGAACCGTACTGGGGGCTGATCAGGAGAACCCCTATGACGTGATTGCCATCAACGGGGCATCGGCCGCCCTGAGCATCTCGGGAATACCGTTCGCCGGACCGATCGGCGCAGTCCGAGTGGCTCACAGCGCCGATGGGGAGTGGATTCCCCACCCGACCTACGCCGAGGGGGCCGACTCCACCTTCGAGATGGTGGTTGCTGGCCGAGTCCTAGACGACGGCGACGTGGCCATCATGATGGTGGAGGCCAACGGAACCGAGGCAAGCTGGTCGCTATACCAAGACGGCACTCCCAAGGTCGACGAAGCCGCCTTGGCGGAGGGCTTGGATAAGTCCAAGGAATGGATCAAAGAGGCGGTGGGGCTCCAGCGTCGCCTGATCGCCACGGCTGGGGTGAAGCCCCCCATGGAATTCGATCTCCAGGTGGACTACAGCCCCGAGATAGAGGCGGCAGTGGCTGAAGTCGGCTCCGAGAAGCTGGCCGCGGCCATGTCCATCGCCGACAAGGCTGAGCGCCAAGAGGCCGAGACGCAGTCCAAAGAAGAGATCATTGCCGCGCTGGCCGACCGGTTTGAAGAGACCGAGGGGGCCGACAAGCAGGTCTCCGCGGCCATCCGCTCGCTCACCAAGAGCATTGTCCGCAATCGCATCGTGAGCGAAGGCGTCCGGATTGACGGCCGGGGGGCAGCGGACCTCCGACCTCTGGGGTCAGATGTCGCAGTGGTCGACACCGCCCATGGGTCCGGGCTATTCGAGCGGGGCGAAACTCAGGTGTTGAACATCACCACGCTGGGCACCGCCCGCATGGATCAGATGATCGACGGGATCGACCCCATCGACAAGAAGCGGTACATCCACCACTACAACTTCCCGCCGTACTCCACCGGGGAGACCGGCTTTATGCGGGGTCCAAAGCGTCGGGAGATCGGGCACGGGGCCCTGGCCGAGAAAGCGCTGGTTCCCGTCATCCCCGACATGGACGAATTCCCCTACACGCTGCGGTTGGTGTCAGAGGTGCTCTCGTCCAACGGATCGACTTCTATGGGCTCGGTGTGCTCGTCCACGCTGTCGCTGATGGACGCGGGAGTGCCCATCAAGGCGCCGGTGGCTGGCATTGCCATGGGATTGGTCTTCCACGAGGGCCAGTACACCACCCTTACCGACATCCTCGGTGCTGAGGATGCCTTCGGCGATATGGACTTCAAAGTTGCCGGCACTGCTGATTTCGTGACCGCACTACAACTCGACACGAAAATCGACGGTCTGCCCGCCGATGTGCTGGCTGGTGCTTTGAATCAGGCCCGCGATGCCCGGATGAAGATCCTCGAGGTCATGGCCGAGGCCATTGACGCCCCCCGAGACGATGTTGGACCTACTGCCCCCAAGATCGTCAAGTTCGAGATCCCTCTGGACAAGATCGGTGAGGTAATCGGGCCCAAGGGGAAGGTGATCAATTCCATTCAGTCCGAAACCGGGGCCGAAGTCAATGTGGACGACGGCCAGGACTCAGGGATCGTCACCATCTCGTCGCCCGACCGCAATTGCGTGGACGAGGCCGAGCGCCAAATCCGCTTGATCCTGGATCCGCCCACCGCCGACGTGGGAGAGGTTTACAACGGGAAAGTGGTGAACATCACCGCATTCGGTGCGTTCGTGAACATCCTTCCGGGCCGCGACGGCCTCGTGCACATCTCCAAGCTGGGCCGAGGTCGACGGGTGGAGCGTGTTGAGGACGTGGTTGCGCTGGGCGACGATCTTGAGGTTGTCGTGGAAGACATCGATCCCAACGGCAAGATCAGCCTCAAGCTGGTTGGTGACGAGAGCGGCGACGACCGCGATTCTGGTTCTCGATCAGATGATCGGGGTGGCCGGGACCGTGATGACCGCCGTGATGATCGGGGTGGCCGGGGTCGCCGTGATGATCGGGGTGGCCGGGACCGTGATGACCGCCGTGATGATCGGGGTGGCCGGGGTCGCCGTGATGATCGGGGTGGCCGGGACCGTGATGACCGCCGTGATGATCGGGGTGGCCGGGGTCGCCGGGATGATCGGGGTGGCCGGGACCGTGATGACCGCCGTGATGATCGGGGTGGCCGGGACCGTGATGACCGCCGTGATGATCGGGGTGGCCGGGGTCGCCGGGATGATCGTGGCGGCCGAGACCGCCGGGACTGGGACGGCCCTTCCCAAGCGGCTTCCTTCGAGGAAGACTTCGAATCTCAGTTGCGCGATGAATTCGGCGATCTGGGTCCCAGCGGGGGCTCGCATCGTCGAGGAGGGGGTCGCGGTCGCGACCGGGATCGAGCACCGCGCTAACCCCGCCCTCTACTTCGCAATCCAAGCCCGGTAGCCATTGCTTGGCCCTATATCGTCTCGTTCATGATCCAGGTAGGGGTGTTTGGCGCGGGAGGCAGAATGGGCGCCACCGTGTGCGAAGCGGTGGCTTCCGACCCAGATTTGAATCTGGTGGCCGCGGTTGATCCCTACGGCGTAGGAGCGTCGGCCGGCGGTGTGGTTGCCGTTGCCGACCGCCAGGCAGTGGTTGACGCGGGTGCAGACGTGGTAGTCGATTTCACCATTGCCGAGGCGGCCCGAGACAACCTGGTCTGGCTGGCTGAGCAGCGAGTCCACGCCGTCGTGGGAACCACCGGGTTCACTGATGACGACTTGGAGCGATTCCAGGCTGTATTCAACGCGGCGGAGCGGGCCTGCATCATCGCACCCAACTTCGCTATCAGCGCAGTGCTGATGATGCGGTTTGCCGAGTTGGCCGCGCCCTACTTCGACACGGCCGAGGTCATTGAGCTGCACCACGACGCCAAGATCGACGCTCCGTCGGGCACTGCCCGGCTAACGGTGGAGAAGATGGCCGCCGCTTCAGAGGCCTGGGCCCCTGATCCCACCGAGCACGAGATGCTGTCCGGAGTTCGGGGCGCCGAGGGTCCTGCGGGCATCCGGGTCCATGCCGTGCGCATGAGGGGGATGGTGGCCCATCACGAGGTGATCTTGGGCGCCGAGGGCCAAACCCTGACCATTCGTCAAGACTCCACCGATCGGTCCTCCTTCATGCCCGGAGTCCTAGCCGCGGTGAAAGCCGCCCCCGACCACACCGGGCTCATCGTCGGACTCGACGCCTTGCTGGACATCTAAACCCCTGTCGTGTCGTTCAGGCGCATACTGCTGAACATCGCGGTGCTCTTGGCCGTAGCCGCCATGGTCACCGCGGGCTTCTGGCAGCTCCACCGGCTGTCTGAGCGCCGGGATCGAAACAGCACAATCACCGATCGCAGCAAACTCCCTGTTGTCGAGTTGCAAACCCTGGTGGAGAGCGCCGACGGCTTCGACGTGGGGAACGACATTGAATTCCGCTCAGTTCGAGCGGTCGGGGTGTATTTGGCCGTAGATGAGGTGCTGATACGCAACCGGACCTATCAGGGCTCTTCCGGATATTGGGTCCTCACCCCGCTGCTGCTCCAAACCGGTGACATTGTGGCTGTCAATCGGGGCTGGATCCCCCACGCCGCGGGCACCGGCGCTGCCCCCGCTGAATTCGCTCCCTCCACCGGCGAGGTACAGGTGGTCGGGCTGGTCCGGGCCACGGTCATCGCCGAGGGACTCCAGCAGTCGGACCCGTCAAGCGGGGTGCTGGCTGAGATGGCCCGGCCTGATCTGGCCCGCCTGTCCCAACAGCTCGATGGCGCCCTGCTTCCGGTCTACGTGCAACTCCAGGCCCAGACACCGTCCTCTGGCGATCTGCCTGTCCCCGTTCCTCCCCCCGACCTGGGAGAAGGATCGCATTTGGCCTACGCCGTCCAGTGGTTCATTTTCGCCACCATCGCCGCCGTCGGCTTCCCGCTGATCCTGCGCCGTCTGGGCCGCCCCGGTGATCGCGATCAAGAGGCAAAAGTAGGCTGATCAGATGCCGCGTTCACGAGAGTCCATGCCGCGGGTGCTTCATGCCTTGCGCACCAAGGGCATGGCCGAAGTCGATGCGGTGGCTCATGCCGCTGGCTTGACGGAGGACGAGGCGGTCGAGGTATTGGACGAACTCGGCGAGCGGGAATGGGCCCGCTACCGGGACGGCAATAGGGCCAAGGGCTGGATGCTGCTGGGGGAGGGCCGGGCTGAGGCCGAGCGATTGGCGACCGCTGAGATGGAGGATTCGGGCCAGCGGTCCGCGGTCTTCGATCTCTATAAGGCGTTCAAGGTCTTGGATCCCGAGCTGAAGCAAGCCTGCACCGATTTTCAGATTCGCGGAGAACAGACACTGAACGACCACACCGACCCCGACTACGACGCGGCGGTCATCGCCCGGTTGGCTGAGCTCAATCGGAGGGTCCAGCCGATCATGGCCAGCCTGACCGAAGCCCTAAATCGCTTCGGGCACTATGGACCGAGGCTCAACTTCGCTCTGAGCCAGGTGGTGGGCGGTGACATTAACTGGTTTACGAAACCCTCGCTGGATTCGTACCATGAGGTGTGGTTCGAGCTGCACGAGGATCTCCTGGTGACACTGGGAATTGATCGGGCAACCGAGCTGACCGCCGATTCCGCTGACGCGTAAGGAGAACCCATGGCTCGATTCGGCAAGGTGCTCACCGCCATGGTCACACCTTTTCGACAAGACGGCTCCCTTGATCTGGACACGGCTGCATCATTGGCCCAATGGCTGAGCGACAACGGAAGCGATGGGCTGGTCGTCGCGGGCACAACCGGCGAGGCGCCTACCCTGACTCACGACGAGCAAATTGAACTCATCGGTGCCGTCGTGGCCGCGGTGGACGTCCCGGTGGTGGCCGGAGCGGGCAGCAATGACACTGCCGCGGCGGTCGAGCTCACCGAGCGGGCCCAGGAGGCCGGGGCCAACGGCATCTTGTCGGTGGCCCCGTACTACAACCGGCCCTCGCAAGCCGGCTTGGCCAAGCACTTTGCCACAGTGGCGGCGGCAACCGACCTTCCGGTGCTCATCTACGACATTCCCGTTCGCACCGGGCGCAAGGTGGACACCGCCACGCTGCTGGAACTGGCTCACGGCGAGGCCAACATCGTCGGGGTCAAAGACGCCGCCGGCGACCCCGCCGAGACTGCCGCCCTCATCGCCCACGCGCCCGATGAATTCGAGGTCTACAGCGGCGACGACAGCCTCACACTGCCGCTGCTGTCGGTGGGGGCGGTGGGCGTCATCGGCGTGGCCACCCACTGGGCCGGCGCCGAGCACGCCGAGATGATCGCCGCCTTCGAGAAGGGCGACGTGGCGGCCGCACGCCAGATCAACGCCAGCCTTATGCCTTCGTATGACTATGAGACGGGGTTGGCCGCGCCCAACCCCATTCCGGCCAAGGCCATGATGCGCCTGATTGGGCTGCCGGTGGGCCGGTGCCGACCGCCGCTAGACGTCGAGCCCGACGGCCTGATCGAGGCCGCCGCCGAAGTGCTGGCCGGCACAAGACTCGGTGCCGATGGCTGAACCTGCGGTCGCATTGAGGATTCGCGCCTATGGCTGAACCGGTTCAGATCACCTTTCTGGGCGGGTTGGGCGACATCGGGAGGAACTGCGCGGCAATCGAGTCCCAGGGCGAGGTGCTCCTCTTGGATTGCGGCGTGCTGTTCCCCGATGAGGACATGCCCGGGGCCGACTTCGTGCTTCCCGATCTGGAATATCTGCGCGACCGGGCCGACCGCATCGTGGGCTGCATCTGCACTCACGGCCACGAGGATCACATTGGCGCCCTGCCCCGGGCGCTGGAGTGGCTGTCGTTTCCTGTTTACGCGTCGCCGTTCACCCTCGGATTGATACGCAACCGACTTGAGGAGCGGGAGGTGAGCGACCGCGCCACCCTCGTTCCCATCGGCGACCACGACCGGGTGCGCATCGGATCGTTCGATTGCGAGTTTATCCCGGTCACCCACTCGGTTCCCTCAGGGTTGATCTCGGCCATTCGCACTCCGCAGGGGGTGATCCTCCATTCCAGCGATTTCAAGCTGGACTTGAACCCGGTGGACGGCCGCCGCACCGATCTCGCCCGAATCGGGGCCATTGCCCGCGACGAGGGGATTCGGCTGCTGCTGTGCGATTCCACCAACTCTGAGATACCCGGCAGCTCCCGGTCGGAGTCCGAGATCGGGGAGGTGCTGAGGGGAGTGTTCGCCGCCCATTCCGACCGACGTCTGGTGGTAGCGGCGTTCTCTAGCCACATCCACCGGATTCAGCAGGTGGCCGACGCCGCGGTCGAGTCCGGGCGCAAGGTGGCCACGCTGGGGCTGTCCATGAAGCGCAACTTCGCCCTGGCCCGCGAGTTGGGCTTGCTGCGGCTGCCCGACCATGCGGTCATCGATGTGTCCGATGCCGAGCACTATCGCCCCGGTGAAGTGTGCGTGGTGTCCACCGGCTCTCAGGGAGAGAACCGCTCGGCACTGGCCATGGCCGCCACCGGCGACAGCCGCTGGATCGAAGTTGGCCCCGACGACACCGTGGTACTGAGCTCTAGCCCCATACCCGGCAACGAGGCTCGGGTGTCCCGAATGATCAACAACCTGGTTTGCCGGGGGGCCAAGGTGGTTCACAGCGGCCAACTGGAGGTTCACACCACCGGCCATGGCAAACAGGACGAGCTTCGCACCCTGCACACCGTGGCCGACCCCGAGTACTTCGTGCCGGTCCACGGCGAGGTCCGCCACCTGGCGGCTCACGCCGAGCTGGCCTTGAACATGGGCATGCCTTCTGATCAGGTGATCCTGGCCCGAGACGGCGAACAGGTGGAGTTGAGCGACCGCGGTCTAGCCAACCGGGGGCAGGTCACCTCCGGGGACTACTACTTCGTGAACGGGCAGCTGATCGAGAGCGGCCGGGAGCTGTTCAGCGAGCGATTCATCCTCGGCGGCCAGGGAGTGGTCAATGTCGTGGTGGTGCTGAGCCGCGAGGAGGGTCGTCTGCTGGCCCGCCCCCGCGTGGAGAGCAAGGGCTGGGTTGGAAGCGACCTCGTTCGAGAATTCGAATATGCCGCAGCAGACGAGGTTGAGGCTGCGGTGGAGGAATATCTGGCTTCGGGAGAGGACAGCGGGTTGGAGCGCTTGGTTCGAAGGGCAGCGGGCCAATTCGTCAACCACAACACCGGCCGCCGTCCCATAATCGTTCCCACCATCATCGAACTCTGAGCGCTGACCTGCTCTGTCGGCCCAAACCATTGGTTACTGGTGTTGTCAATGGTACGTTTGTGGTTGTTGTGGCTACCAAAACCGCTCGAAAGCCCCCTACAAAGCCCAGCGCAAAGTCCAAATCCAAGGCCGGAGCCTCATCGGACAGCCGATTGAGGCAGGCATCGGCCGCGGTCTGGGCCAGACACCGCGCCGACATCATCGCCGTGGGGTTCATCCTCGGCGGACTGGTGGCAGCATGCGCCGTTTGGGCCGATGTTGCCGGACCGTTTGGCAAAGGCCTCCGGATCATGCTCGGCGCGCTGATTGGCACCGCCAGGTCTGCCATTCCGATTGCTCTGGTAGCCATAGGGGTTGTGCTGTTGCGGGGTCCCCGCCCCGACGACGAGGAGGATGTGCAACCCGCTTCCGAGTCTTTCGACAAGAACCCCTACACCGACCCGGCCCGGGCCGATTTGGTGCAGGCGGTTCGCCTCGGCCTCGGCACCGCATTGACGCTCTTGTCGGTCACCGGCCTTCTCCACATAGCCATCGACCGCCCCGGCATCGAGGACTTGGACGGGCTGATGGGGTCTGGTGGCGCATTGGGACTGGCGTTCGGGGGCTCGCTGGCCGCGTTCATGGGAGTTTGGGGCGCGAGCCTGGTGGTGGGCGCCTTCGGCCTGCTGGGAATGGTGGTGCTCACTCGGGTGTCTTTGCGAGCCTGGGCCCGCCGGGTGGACGGTGCCAAGCTCAAGGCCGCCCTAGGCCGGGCCCTGCATTCGCTAACCGGCACGGCACCGCATCCCATGCCAGCCGCAGACCCTTCCGTGCACAATCAGGAAAACTCCGCGGAGGCGATGCCGGTCGAATCGGAGGTGCCCGACTCTGAGGTAGTGGTAATACCTGAACCGCGCCCGGATCCGGAACCGGTGCCCGCTCCGGAGACCAGTTCGGCACCTGGGCCCGAACCCGAGCCCAGTGCTCCCTCAGCCGACCCGGAGCCGGATTGGCAGGCACCGGCCATCGTGGGTCACAAGGCGCCCAAGTCGTCTAAGTGGAAGCTCCCCTCGCTCAAGCTGCTGGGCGGGTCCGACCCTCAGCAGGTCAACCAGGATGAGGCCACCCGCAAGGGCGCCGCCCTCGAGCAGGCCCTGGCCGCCCACGATGTGGAGACCAAGCTGGTGGGCATGGTGATCGGCCCCACCGTGACCCGCTACGAGCTAGAGCTCGCCCCTGGGGTCAAGGTCAGCCGGGTTACCAGCTTGAGCAAGGACATCGCCTATGCGTTGGCCTCGCCCGACGTCCGCATCCTGGCCCCGATTCCCGGGCGCCAGGCCATCGGCGTGGAGGTGCCCAACCGCGACCGCCAGGTGGTGTCGCTGGGCGGGATACTGGCGTCGGCCGAAGCCCGCAAGGCCAACCACCCCCTGGAGGTGGCCATCGGGCGGGACATTAACGCCAAGCCGGTGATGATGGACCTATCCCGGATGCCCCACATTCTCATCGCCGGAGCCACGGGAGCGGGCAAGTCGTCGTGCATCAACTCCATGATCACCTCGGTGCTCATGCGCTCCACCCCCGACCAGGTCCGCATGATCCTGGTCGATCCCAAGATGGTGGAGATGGCCCAGTACGAGCATGTGCCCCACCTGCTCACCCAACCGGTAGTCGACCCTAAAAAGGCGGCCAACGCCCTGGCGTGGGCGTGCCGGGAGATGGACCGCCGCTATGAGGTGCTGGCCTCGGTGGGCGTGCGGGACATCGACGGTTACAACGACGCCTGCGATCGGGGGGTGTTTGAGAACGATCGCAAATTGGGAATCGAAGAGTCGGAGCCAAAAGAGCGGATGCCGCTCATCTTGGTGGTGGTGGACGAGCTCTCCGACCTGATGATGGTGGCCCCTCGCGACGTGGAGGACTCCATCTGCCGCATCGCCCAGAAGGCCCGGGCAGTGGGCATCCACCTGGTAATCGCCACCCAGCGTCCGTCCATCAACGTGATCACCGGGGTCATCAAGGCCAACATCCCGGCCCGGCTGGCCTTTGCCGTGTCCAGCCAGACCGACAGCCGGGTGATCCTCGACCAGCAGGGCGCCGAGCGCTTGGTGGGCCAGGGCGACATGCTCCTGCTCAGCCCCACCTCCACGTCTCCCCAGCGCATCCAGGGTGCTTGGGTGACCGAGGAGGAGGTCCGCAAGGTAGTGGGTGCCTGGCGGCGCCAGGCCGCGGCCATGGCGCCACCCAGCCCGCCCACCCCGGTGACCACCGATGGAGGCGACGGCGACGACGACCCGCTGGCCCCCGCGCCTTCGACCGCCACTGGCGGGGGCAGCGACGATGACGATGAGCTTCTGGTTCAGGCCATGAAGCTGGTGGTGGAGAGCCAGCTCGGCTCAACGTCGATGCTCCAGCGCAAGCTCCGGGTGGGATTCGCCCGGGCCGGGCGCCTGATGGATCTGATGGAGCAGCGGGGCGTTGTGGGGCCGTCGGAGGGGTCGAAGGCCCGAGAGGTGCTGATGACCCCCGACGAGCTTCCCTGACAAACGCCTACTAGGCATCGATAGTCTCCTCTCGTGGCGTTGGCAGTATTCCTCCTGGTGGCAGGCCTTATTGTGCTTGCCATCGGCGCCGACCAGCTGGTTATTGGCGCCTCCCGGTTGGCCACCGTTCGGGGTATCTCACCCATAGTGATCGGGGCACTGGTCATCGGCTTCGGCACCAGTGCTCCCGAGATGCTGATTTCCGGACTGGCCGCGGCCGAGGGCGATTCCGACCTCGGGGTTGGCAACGTTGTCGGCTCAAATGTGGCCAATCTCAGCTTGGTGCTGGGCTTCTCGGCCCTGGTGGCAGCGTTGGCCGTCGGCGGCCGCTACATCCGGGTGGTCAAAGGCACGCTGTGGCGGGAGGGTTTGATCTCGGTTGCTGCCGCTGGGTTGTTCTGGGTGCTGGTCCAAGACGGGTTCCAGCGCTGGGAGGGCGTCGTTCTGATCGCGGCTTTCGTCGTGGCCATGGTGGGCATCCTCAGGCGCCCTGCCCACGACGGCAGTTCCTATGACCTACTTTCCGGTGACAAGCCCATCAGCCAGCGGCTTGAGTTGGGCCGCACCGTGGGAGGGCTGGTGGCCACCGTGGTCGGCGCCCAGCTTGCGGTGGAGGGAGCTACGGA
Source organism: Candidatus Poriferisocius sp. (assembly GCA_965208545.1). GTDB lineage: Bacteria > Actinomycetota > Acidimicrobiia > Acidimicrobiales > Bin134 > Poriferisocius. The sequence goes on from OZ242341.1 coordinate 1,394,254, forward strand.
CATCGCCCATGAGGCTGGCTTGGGCACCGGATTTGTGGGGCTGTCCCTGGTGGCGTTCGGAACCTCGTTGCCCGAGCTGATCACCGGCGTGCAGGCCGCCCGCCGGGGCGAAGCCGACCTGCTGGTGGGCAACATCTTGGGCTCCAACACATTCAACAGCTTGCTGGTCGGGGCACTGGTGGCGCTGCTGGGCCCCGGACCTCTGGTCGACTCCAACCTCACCGGTTTGGCGGTGTGGATCATGATGGGCATCTCGGTCGGGGCGTGGCTGTTGATGTTCTCGGGGGGCGGATTGAAACGCTGGTGGGAGGGGGCCCTGTTGCTGGCCGTGTATCTGGTGTCGCTGCCGTTCTTGGTGTCCGACCACCAAGAGGCTCCCATCCACGCCGCTCCCGCTACTGAAGTAGCCCAGTCGGGCACCGACGGTGGTGTTATCGGGTTCGATGCCACCTAGCCTCGGTACGGTGCGCCGGTTTTGGGTTGAGACGCTGGGGTGTCCCAAGAACCAGGTGGATTCTGACAAGATCACCGGTTTGCTGGTTGGCGATGGGATGGTTTCTGCCGGAGCCCCCGAAGAAGCCGATTTGGTGGTGGTGAACACCTGCGCTTTCATAGAGGAGGCCCGTCAGGAGTCGGTGGACACGGTGTTGGAGCTGCGCTCGACGGCATCCGAGGCCGAGCTGGTGATTACCGGGTGCATGGCCGAGCGCTACGGCGCCGAATTGGCCGAAGCCCTGCCTGAGGCCGACCGGGTGGCCGGGTTCGGTGTGCCAGTGAGCATCGGAACGAAGCCATCCGATTCGTCTCTGAGCCCGGTGGAGCTTCCCTCGTTCGACCTGTTGAACCTGCCCCGGCCGCCAGCCGAAGCACCGTGGGCCTATGTGAAGATCGCTGAGGGCTGTGACCGCCGCTGCGGCTATTGCGCCATTCCCAGCTTCCGGGGGCCGCAGCGCTCACGGTCTCCTGAGGCCATCGTGGCCGAAGTGGAGAGCCTGGGGGTGAGGGAGGCGGTGTTGGTGGCCCAAGATCTGGCCTCCTACGGGCGGGATCAAGGACAAGGAGAGCGGGGGATCATCCCGCTGGTGGCCTCACTGCGCCAGCAGGTGGATTGGGTACGCCTGCTGTACCTGTACCCGTCGGATCTCACCGACCCGCTAATCGACGCCATCTGCTCCACCGATGTGCCCTACTTCGATCTCTCATTGCAGCACGTGTCTAGGCCGCTGTTGGCCCGAATGCGCCGGTGGGGCCACGGTGACCGGTTTGCCGCTCGCATTGCCGAGATCCGCCAGCGCCAGCCTGAGGCGGTGTTCCGGTCCAACTTCATCGTGGGCTATCCCGGCGAGACCGAGGCCGACCACGACGCCCTGCTGGAATTTGTGGAAGAAGTAGGCCTCGACTGGTGCGGGTTCTTCACCTACTCCGCCGAGGTGGGCACCTACGCCACCACTCTCGATGGGCAGGTGCCTACCGAGCTGGCCGCCGAGCGCCGTCGAGAGCTGGCCGAGGTCCAAGACGCGATCACCGCAGCCAAGCGTGACCAACTCATCGGTCGCGAGGTCGAAGTTCTGGTGGACGCCCCCGGTATTGCCCGCAGCTACAGAGAAGCCCCGGAGATCGACGGCATCGTCTCGGTGCCCGATAGCTTGGCTGTCGGCCAATTCCACCCGGTGCGGGTGACCGGAGCGATGGGTCCCGACGTGGTGGCGGAGGCGGTGCTCCCATGAGCCAGGTCGGAGCCTATTCCTGGGCTGATCTGCGTCTGACGGCCAACCTGATCACGCTGGGGCGGATATTGGTTTCGCCCCTGCTGTTTGTGCTGATTCTGACTGCCTCAGATAGCGGTGGGACATCGTGGGCCGTGGTGGCCGTGGGCTGGGTGCTGGGCGCCAGCGACTATTACGACGGCGTGGTGGCCCGGGCATCCGATAGCGTCAGCCGCTGGGGGGCCTTCTTAGACCCGTTGGCCGACAAGGTGATGATCCTGGGGGCGGCCTGGTGTTTTGTGGCTGTGGACCGCCTGTTCTGGATTCCAGTGCTGATCATCACGGCTCGGGAGCTCCTTATGAGCGCGGCCCGGACCCGATGGGCTCGAGACGGCCTGTCGCTACCCGCCCGACACTCGGCCAAGCTCAAGACTCTGTTGCAGGGCGGGGCGCTCACCGTGGCCGCCCTGCCCCCGCTGGAGAACGTCGACTGGGCGGTCTCGCTGGCCATCTGGCTGGCGGTGGCCATAACCCTCTACTCCGGCTGGCGCTACTGGGCCGACGGGCGGGCCGGAGCCATTGCCGCCTCGGAGCGTTAGCTGACGGCGGGCGGCGGTATAGCCTCCCAGCGTGAATTGTGAAGTAATCGCCGTGGGAACCGAGCTTCTGCTCGGCCAGATTGTCGACACCAACTCGTCGTGGATCGGTGAGCAGTTGGCGCTGGCCGGCATCGACTCACACCACCAGGTCAAGGTGGGCGACAACTTCGAGCGCATGCAGGCGGTGCTCAATCAGGCCCTGGAACGCAGCGACTCGGTCATCATGTGCGGCGGTCTGGGCCCCACCCAGGACGACATCACCCGGGACGTGATCGCGGCGGCCCTCGGGGTGGAGCTGGTGCGGCGCGACGACATCGTAGAGCGCATCTCGACTGTGTTCGGTGGCCGGGGCCGGGCCATGCCCGAGAACAACCTGCGTCAGGCCGACGTGCCCGACGGGGCCGACGTGCTACCGGTGATGCCCGGCACCGCCCCCGGCTTCAAGGTGGAGACCGGCGGCAAGGCGGTGTACGCCGTGCCTGGCGTGCCCTGGGAGATGCAGCAGATGGTGGGGGAGTGCGTGCTGCCCGATCTCAAGCAGCGGGCCGGGATCACTGCGGTGATCAAGAGCCGCACCCTGCGCACCTGGGGCGATTCCGAGTCGGGCTTGGCCGAGAAATTGCACGAAGAGATCGAGCGGTTGGACGAGACCGGCGAGTGCACCATCGCCTTCCTGGCCTCCGGCATGGAGGGCCTCAAGGTGCGGCTCACCGCCAAGGCGCCCAGCGAGGCGGAGGTCGATGAGATCCTGGCCAACGAGGACCAGATCGTGCGGGGCATCATCGGCGACATCGTGTTCGGCGTGGACGACGAGACCATGGAGTCGGCCGTGCTCGACGCCCTGCGGCAGCGGGGGTGGACCCTGGCGCTGGCCGAGTCGCTCACCGGAGGTTTGATCGGCTCCCGGCTGACCGCCGTTCCCGGGGCCAGCGACGTGTTCCGGGGCGGGCTGGTGTCCTACGCCAGCGACGTGAAGTTCGATCTGCTGGACGTGCCCGAGGGCCCGGTGGTGAGCGAAGAGGCCGTCACCGCCATGGCCCGGGGGGCGGCCAAGCTGCTGGACGCCGACTGCGCCATCGCCGTCACCGGCGTGGCCGGCCCCGACCCCCTCGACGGCGAAGACCCCGGCACCGTGTGGATGGCCACGCTGGTCAACGGCAAAGTGGAGGCCACCAAGGTCAAGTTCCCCTTCGACCGCGAGCGCACCCGCCAGTTCACCACCGTCTCCATACTCAACAACCTCCGCATGAGTGTCCTCGCCGGCAAGTAGGCCGACAGGCGGGCCGCTAGTGGTCCGGCTGCGAAAACAAACTCCGCATGAGGGTGCTGGCCGGCAAGTAGGCCGACAGGCGGGCCGCTATACCTCGGGGTTGACGAAGCCGGCAAGCATTCCGCCGTCGGCGACGAACTCGGCGCCGGTGCTGTAGGAGGAGTCGTCGGAGGCCAAATACAGGGCTAGGTGGGCGATTTCGACGGGCTGGGCGGCCCGGCCCAACGGGAGCATGGCGTAGACCGCGGCCTTTTCCTCTTCGGTGATGGCGTCGCCCAAGGCGTCCTGGGAGGTCATTGGCGTATCCACACCGCCGGGGTGGATGGAGTTGACCCGGATGCCGTGCTTGCCCAGCTCCAACGCCGCGTCCTTGGTCATGCCCCGCACGGCGAACTTGGAGGCGGTGTAAGCCACCGTGCCGCTATAGCCGGCGATGCCGTTGGTGGAGCTGATGTTCACGATGGAACCGCCGCCGGCTTCGATCATGGCCGGGACGGTGTGCTTCATGCCCAAGAAAACCCCTACCTGGTTGACGTTGATCACCTGCATGTAGTCGTCAAGCGACATGTCCATGAGCGATACGCCGAACACGAGGATCCCGGCATTGTTCACCAGCACGTTGGGGGGTCCGTAGAGGCTGACGGTCTCGTCCACCGCCTTCTGCCACGCGCCCGGGTCGGTTACGTCCAAGGGGATGTAGTGGACATCGGGACCCACATCGGCGGCTACTTCCTCGCCGAGGTCGTGGAGCACGTCGCCGAACACCACCTTGGCGCCCTCAGCGGCGAATAGCCGCACCTCGGCCTCGCCCTGGCCCCGGGCGCCGCCGGAGATGAGGGCTACCTTGCCGTCGAGCCTGCCCATGTCAGTTGTCCTCCATATCGCGATCAAGGCGCAGCGATGCCGAGTTCATGCAGTAGCGCTCGCCGGTGGGGTGGGGGCCGTCGGGGAAGATATGGCCCAGATGTGCTCCACATGATGCACACACTGCCTCGGTGCGGACCATGCCGTGGCTGCTGTCGGTGTGGCGGTCCACCTTGCCCTCGGCGACCTCCTGGTAGAACGACGGCCAGCCGGTGCCGGAGTCGTACTTGGTGTCAGAGGAGAACAGCGGCTCGCCGCACACCCGGCAGCGGTACATTCCTTCGTCCTTGCAATCCCAGTACTCGCCGGTAAAGGCCCGTTCGGTGCCGGCTTGCTGGGTGATGTGGTACTGCTCGGGAGTGAGCCTCTGGCGCAGTTCATCGTCGGTGAACGTGGTCTCGGACATGGGTGCCACCGTATCGGATTTCTGAGGCAAACAGGCAGGTTGGACCAGCGGGGTACTTGTGAAATTTGACCGCCGTAACTACGCTGATGTCATTCATCGGGGACAAACTGTCACTGGTCGTCTTTAGAGTGTGGCTCGACATTCCCCCTGCAAACTCGCAGCCGTAAAACCCTGACCTGAAGGAGGAGATGTGGAGCGAGACAAGGCACTAGAGATGGCCCTGGGCCAGATCGAGAAGCAATTCGGCCAAGGCGCCGTAATGAAGATGGGCGAGAAGGGCGCCATGGCCATAGAGACCACCCCCACCGGGGCGCTGGCTCTCGACTTGGCGCTGGGCGTCGGGGGGCTCCCCCGAGGCCGGGTGGTGGAGATCTTCGGCCCGGAGTCCTCGGGCAAGACCACCCTGGCGCTGCACGCCGTGGCCGAGGCCCAGCGGAACGGGGGGATCTGCGCGTTCGTCGACGCCGAGCACGCCCTCGATCCGATCTACGCCAAAGCCATCGGCGTAGACGTGGACGAGCTGTTGATCTCACAGCCTGACACCGGCGAGCAGGCCCTGGAGATCACCGACATGTTGATCCGCTCGAGTGCGCTCGACGTGATCGTCATCGACTCGGTGGCCGCCCTCACCCCCCGGGCCGAGATCGAGGGGGACATGGGCGACACCCACGTGGGCCTGCAAGCCCGACTCATGTCGCAGGCGCTGCGCAAGCTCACCGCCAACTTGAACAAGTCCAAGACGGTGTGCATCTTCATCAACCAGCTGCGGGAGAAGATCGGCGTGATGTTCGGCTCTCCCGAGACCACGCCGGGCGGTCGGGCGCTCAAGTTCTACTCGTCGGTCCGCCTCGACATCCGCCGCATCGAGTCCCTCAAGCAGGGGGTAGACGTGGTCGGCAACCGCACTCGGGTAAAGGTGGTCAAGAACAAGGTGGCCCCGCCGTTCCGGCAGGCCGAGTTCGACATCATGTACTCCAAGGGCATCAGCCGGGAGGGGTCGCTGCTCGATGTGGGCGTCGACCTGGACATCATCGACAAGTCCGGGGCCTGGTTCACCTACGAGGGCGAGCACCTCGGCCAGGGCCGGGACAAGGCCAAGGCGTTTCTGGGCGAGCACCCCGAGATCATGGTGGAGATCACCGAGCGGGTGTGGAAGGCGGTGAGCCCTCAGTCTGAGGAGGAAACCGCCGAAACCGAAGAGCCAGCTGCCCAAACCGGCTAGGAGGCCCACAAACCGGCCAAAAGGCCCGCAAACCGGTTAGTGGGCCACTGGAGGCCGACAGGTAGCCTGGCGGGGTGAGCCGCAGCTATTTCATCCGCACCTACGGGTGCCAGATGAACGAGCACGACACCGAGCGCATCGCCGGGCTGTTGGAGGCGGATGGGATGACCTCGGCCGACGCCATGGAGTCGGCCGACGTCATCGTGCTCAACACCTGCTGCATCCGCGAGAACGCCGACAACAAGCTCTACGGCCAGCTCGGCCACCTCAAACGGCTCAAGCAGGAGCGCCCCGACATGCAGATCGCGGTGGCTGGCTGTCTGGCCCAGAAAGACCGGGATCTGATCCAGGAGCGGGCCGACCACGTGGACGTGGTGTTCGGCACCCACAACGTGCACCGAGCCGCAGAACTCATCGGAGCCGCGGCCGACGGGCCCATCATCGAGATTCTGGAAGCGGCGGTCGAGGACGACCGCGACAGCTTCCCCTCCGCTTTGCCGGTGCGCCGCGACGCCCCCTACGCGGCGTGGATGACCATCCAGGTGGGCTGCGACAACTCGTGCGCCTTTTGCATCGTGCCAGCGGTGCGGGGCGCCGAGATCAGCCGTCCCCTGGAGCTGTTGGTGGACGAGGCCATTGGGCTCGTCGAGGGCGGGGTCACCGAGATCACTCTGTTGGGCCAGAACGTGAACTCCTACGGCCGCGATCTCCAGCGAGACCGTCGCCAAGCCGGCGAAAAGGTGTCGCTGCGGCCGCTGTTTGCCGACCTGCTCCGGGCTGTGGGCGCGGTGGACGGCATCGAGCGGATCCGCTTCACCAGTCCCCATCCCAAAGACCTGCGGCCCGAGACCATCGAGGCCATGGCCGAGGTGCCCGCGGTGTGCGAGCACCTGCACCTGCCTCTGCAATCGGGCAGCGACCGGGTGCTGGCCGCAATGCACCGGGGCTACACCGCTGAGCGGTACCTCGATCGGCTGCGGGCCGCCCGGGAGGCGGTAAGCGACCTGGCCGTGTCCACCGACATCATCGTGGGCTTCCCCGGCGAGACCGAGGACGACTTCGAGCAGACTCTGCTGGTGGCCGCCGAGGCGGAGTACGACTCGGCGTTCACCTTCGTGTTCTCGCCCCGCCCGGGCACCGAGGCGGCCGAGATGGCCGACCAGTATTGCGATCCCGACGAGGTGCGGGACCGCTTCGAGCGGCTCCGGGCGGTGGTGGAGCGCTCCAGCCGCCGGGGCAACCAGGCCCGGGTCGGGCACTGCGAGGAAGTCGTGGTGGAAGGCCCGTCCAAGAAGGATCCCGGCCTGCTCACCGGGCGCACTCGCCAGAACCGCCTGGTTCATTTCCCCTCGTCGCAGAAGCTGAAGCCGGGAACCTTCGCCATGGTAGACGTGACCGCGGCGGGTGCCCACCACCTGCGGGGCGAGCTGGCCGAGGTCACCGCGCCTCCCCGGTGGCGTACTCGCATCCCGGTGGCTGCGCTCTGAGCAGTTCCCCGCCATCCGATGCCGTCGGCGCGCCTGGCGCGCTGGCCATCGTCGGGGTCACCGCTACCGGCAAATCGGCGGTGGCAATGGCCATTGCCCGCCGTCTGGGGGAGGCCGAGATCATCTCGGTGGACTCCATGCAGGTGTATCGGGAGATGGACATCGGCACCGACAAGCCCTCCGCCGCGGTGCGAGCCGAGGTGCCCCACCACCTGATCAACGTGGCCGACCCCTCAGAGGACTTCTCCTTGACCATGTTCCAAGCTGCCGCCCGCCAGGCCCGGGCCGACATTGCCAACCGAGGCCTCACCGCGGTGCTGGTAGGGGGCACCGGGCTCTACCACCGGGCGGTGATCGACGACCTGGAGATCCCCGGCCGCTATCCCGAGACGGTGGCCGACTTGGAGAAGGAGTCCGACACCGAAGCCCTACACCGTCGCTTGGCCGAACTCGACCCGCTGGCTGCCTCCCGAATGGAACCGACCAACCGCAGGCGGGTGTTGCGAGCCTTGGAGGTCACGGTGGGAAGCGGACGCCCGTTCTCCTCCTACGGGCCGGGGCTGGGCGAATATCCGCCCTGCGACATCGCTCAGATCGGCCTGTCGCTGTCGCGGCCAGAGATCGACCGCCGCATCGAACAGCGATACCACCAGCAGATGGAAGCCGGTTTCCTAGCCGAGGTGGAGGCGCTGGCCCACCGCCAGCCGCCGCTGTCGCGCACCGCATATCAGGCTCTGGGCTACAAGGAGCTGTTGGGGCATCTCAACGGTGAGATGTCCCTAGACGAGGCGCTGGACCTGGCCATCGCCCGTACTCGGAAGTTCGCCCGTCGCCAAGAGCGCTGGTTTAGGCGCGACCCCCGCATCGTCTGGCTCAGCGCCGACAACGACGCTGAGGCGCTGGCCGACGAGGCGCTCTCCTGCACAGCCCAGCATGAGTTCCCAGACTGAGACCGAAATGGTGCGCGGCGCAGGACTCAGAACTTGTCAGACTGGAGCGATGCAGCTGACCAAGCATCACGGCTTGGGAAACGACTTTCTTATCGCCTTGGCCGACGCGCTGCCCGCCGACGCCCCGGCGATGGCTGAATCGGTGTGCCATCGCACCCGTGGTGTAGGCGCCGACGGGCTCATTTTTGGCCTGCCCGGCGATTCCGGCGCGGGCACCGATGTGATCATGGTGCTGTTCAACGCCGACGGGTCCCGGGCCGAGATGAGCGGCAACGGCATCCGCTGTTTGGCCCAGGCGTTCGTCCAACACGACGACCGCGGCACCAACCGAGAGCTGTCCATCGGAACCGACGCCGGCATTCGAACGGTGAGCGTTGAATCCACCGCCGATCCCACCGTGGTCCAGGCTCGAGTGGACATGGGGCCGATCGGCGCAGGCCCCAACCTGGAAGACGGAGAAGTCGCCCACTACCTCCGCAATCACGGCTTCGCCGACCACTTCTTCACCGCTCACGTGGGCAATCCCCATCTGGTGGTGGGAGTCAACGACGTGCAGCCGATCGACGTGGCCCGGAACGGATCGGAGCTCTCCCATTTGGCTGGTGGGATCAACGTGGAATTCATCAGCGCTACCTCCGTCGGAATCGACATGCGGGTGTGGGAACGAGGGGTAGGGGTGACCGAGGCGTGCGGGACCGGGGCATGCGCCGCCGCCCAGGCGGCCCACCTCTGGGGGTTGGTTGGCCCGGTGGTCTCAGTGTCGATGCCCGGCGGCGATGTAGTGGTGAATCTGGGTGACACCGCTGTGCTGACCGGTCCATCCCAATACATTGCGACGGTGAACTATGGCTGACAGCGAGACCCACCGGGGCGGATTCGGCACCCACGGTGGAGAGTCCGGGGCGTTCATCGAGCGGACCTTCCGGGAGAAGATCGTGCTGGTGGGCGTCACCCTCGCCGGCGGCGATCCGGCCCGCACCGACGCCGACCTCGACGAATTGGCCCAGCTCATCGACACCGCGGGCGCCGATGAAGTGGGCCGGCTGGCCCAGCGCCGCAGCGCCCCCGATCCGTCCACCTACATCGGCCGGGGCAAGGTCGACGAGATCTTGGCGGCGTGCGAACAGGCCGACGCCGACACCGTGGTGTTCGACGACGAGCTGAGCCCGGCTCAGCAGTTCAACCTGGAGAAGATCCTCGGGCGCACCGCCATCGACCGCACCGCGGTCATCCTGGACATCTTCGCCCAGAACGCCAGCAGCCAGGAGGGCCAGGCCCAAGTCGAGCTGGCCCAGCTCCGCTACCGGCTGCCCCGGCTGCGCCGAGGCCGGGGATTCAGCCAGCAGGCCGGTGGAATCGGCACCCGGGGCCCAGGCGAGACCCAACTCGAGGTGGACCGCCGGCGCATCCAGCGGCGCATCCACAAGCTTGAGGCCCAGCTGCGAAACATCGCCAAGAACCGCACCGTGCAGAGCCGCAGCCGCCGCCGCTCGGCCCAGAGCGCGGTGGCCATCGTCGGCTACACCAACGCGGGCAAGTCCCGCCTGCTCAACCTGCTCACCGACTCGGGCGTGCTGGTGCAGAACCGGCTATTCGCCACCCTGGATGCCGCCACCCGCCGCCTCGAGCTGCCCGGCGGGGAGCGGGTGCTGCTCACCGACACCGTCGGGTTCATCCAGAAGCTGCCCCACCAGCTGGTGGAGGCATTCCGATCCACCCTCGACGTGGTGGCCGAATCCGACCTCCTTCTGCACGTGGTGGACGCCTCTGGCCCCGACCCCGACGCCCACATCGCCGCCGTGCGCCAAGTGCTGAAGGAGATCGGCGCCGGGGCGGTGCCCGAACTGCTGGTGTACAACAAGTGCGACCTGTTGGCCGGCCGAGACATCCCCCTGGGCGCCAACAAGGACGCCGTGGTGGTGTCGGCCGCCACTGGCGAGGGCACCGACAAGCTGCTGGCCGCCATGGCCGACGAGCTGCGCTCCAGCGCGTTGATCGTCGAACTCCACGTTCCCTATGCCCGGGGTGAAGTGCTGGCCGCCGTGCAGCGGGCCGGCCACGTGCTGGCCACCGGCACCGACGAACACGGCTACCGGGTGCAGGCTCGCCTGGACGAGGCGTCGGCTTCACGACTTTCTGAATGGGTGGTGGGGTAGTGGACGGCTTCGTTCCCCCGCCCTATCCCTACGACCGCCTCGACGAGCTGCGGGCGGTGGCCGACGGCTTTGACGGCGGCTGCGTCGACCTGTCGGTGGGGGCGCCGTCTGATCCGCCTGCCCCGGAGGTGGTGGCCGCCTTGTCGACCTCCAACGCCGAGCGGGGCTACCCGGCGTCTGTTGGCTCGCCTGCCTACCGGGAGGCAGCACTGGGCTGGCTGACCCGCCGGTTCGGAATCGACGCCGGCGATGCGGCGCTGGCCGCCTGCGTGGGCACCAAGGAGTTCGTGGCCTCGGTTCCCCACTATCTGCGCTTGCGGAACCCCAGCCGCGACACCGTGCTGTACCCCGCGGTCTCCTATCCCACCTACGCCATGGGCGCGGAACTGGCCGGGTGTCGGGCCGTCTCGGTGGCCGTGGACCACCAGTGGTGCCTCGATCTCAATTCGATAGATCCCGACGATGCCGCCCGGGCCCTGTGCCTTTGGGTCAACACGCCGGGCAACCCCGCCGGAGGCCTCGAAGATCTGGCCGTAATCGCCCAGTGGGGCCGAGATCGCGGTGTGCCGGTGTTCAGCGACGAGTGCTATATCGAGTTCACCTGGGGAGCCGATGCCGGGGCCAGCATCCTGCACCACGGCGCCCGGGGGGTGATGGCGGTCCACTCCCTGTCCAAACGGTCGAACATGGCCGGAGTGAGGGCTGGTTTCTATGCCGGCGACCCCGATCTGGTCGGCTATTTGTCGGAGGTTCGCAAGCACGCCGGGATGATGGTTCCTGCTCCTGCCCAGGCCGCCGCGGTGGTCGCCTTCAACGACGACGCCCATGTCGACGTCCAGCGGGCCGTCTACACCTCTCGGCTGAACCGCCTGCGAGAGCTCTTCTCGGTCTATGACCCCGAGATGGCCCTGCCCGGCGGGGGGCTCTACCTGTGGGTGGCGTCTCCCGACGGCGACGGTTGGGCGCTGGCCCGCCGGGTGGCCGAGGAAATGGGGGCGCTGGCCAGCCCCGGGGAGTTTTACGGTCCATCGGGCCAGGGCCACATACGGGTGGCCGCGGTGGCCCCCGACGCCCGAATCGACCTGCTTGAACAGCGTATGGCCGCCCGGCGCGGCGATACCGTGAGGAAGTGAGCAATAGCATGAGTGATCTGCAACCCCGGATTGAGGCGCTGTGGGCCGACCGGACACCGATCACCGAGGGCGACGCTGAGGCCCGAGCGGCGGTGACCGAGGCCATCGGCCTGCTCGACACCGGCGAGGCCCGAGTGGCCGAGGTGAACGGCGACGGCGAGGTGGTGGTGAACCAATGGCTCAAGCAAGCCATCTTGCTGCTGTTCTCCATGGCCGAAATGGAGACCATGGAGCTGGGCCCGTTCGAGTACGCCGACAAGATCCCCCTCAAGACCGATTACCAGGCTGCCGGAGTCCGGGTGGTGCCCGGGGCGTCGGCCCGCTGGGGATCGTTCTTGGACCGGGGCGTGATCATGATGCCCAGCTACGTGAACATCGGCGCCCGGGTGGGGGCCAACACCATGGTCGACACTTGGGCCACCGTGGGATCGTGCGCCCAGATCGGGGCCAACGTCCACCTTTCGGGCGGCGTGGGCATCGGAGGGGTGCTGGAGCCCCCCCAGGCCGCCCCGGTGATCGTAGGCGACGACTGCCTGATCGGCAGCCGCTGCATCGTGGCCGACGGCGCCCGAGTGGGCGACGGCGTGGTGCTGGGGGCGGGTTGCGTGCTCACCGGCTCGATCCCGGTCATCGACGCCGCCACCGGCGACGAATTGGGCCGTGGAGTGGTGCCCGACTGGTGTGTGGCGGTGTCGGCCACCCGGTCTCGCACCTTCGACGGGGGGACATTCGGAATGCCCTGCGTGCTGGTGATCAAGCATCTGGAGGCCGGCGAGCGCCACGACAAGGCCCAGCTGAACGACGTACTGCGCGAGCACGGCGCGGCCACCTAGTGGTCATGACTTATCCACAGGCTGGTCTCTTCAACAGGCGCGCCGCTTCCCACACCGCGGAAATCGTTACCGGAGTAGGCCATGAGCGCTGATCTGCTGGCCAAAGCGGCCGAGCTGATCAATGTCGCCTCGGTGTCCTACCACGAGAGCGAAATCGCCGATCTCATCGAGGAGAAGCTGCGGGCAGTGTCCGGACTCACCGTGGACCGCGTGGGCGACAACGTGGTGGCCCGCACCGGTCTGGGTCGACCTCTGCGGGTGCTGATCGGCGGCCACAGCGACACCGTGCCCCCCAACGACAACGCGGTCGCCCGCATCGAGGGCGACGTGCTGTGGGGCCTGGGAGCCGCCGACATGAAGTCGGCGCTGGCGGTGATGCTGGAGCTGGCCACCGAAGTGGCCGATCCGGCAGTGGATGTGACGTGGCTGTTCTATGCCCGTGAGGAGGTCCGCGTCGCCGACAGCGGTCTGCGGGAGCTGTTCGATGTGCGCCCCGACCTGCTGGCCGCTGACGTGGCCCTGCTGGGCGAGCCCACCGGGGGAGCGGTGGAGGCCGGCTGCCAGGGTTCCATGCGGGCGGTGGTGACGCTGGCTGGCGCCCGGGCCCACACCGCCCGGCCCTGGATGGGGGTCAACGCCATTCACCGGCTGGGATCGGTGCTCAGGCTGGCCGAGGACTACGAGCCCCGTACGCCGTTGATTGACGGCTGCCAATTCCGGGAGTCGCTTCAGGCGGTGGCGGTGGAGGGAGGAGTGGCCGGGAACGTGGTGCCCGACCGGGCCCAGGTGACCCTGGGCTATCGCTACGCCCCCGACCGCGTCCCCGCCGAAGCAGAGGACATCCTCCGAGAAATGGTGGCGCCCCTGCTGGGCGACGACGACCGCTTCGAGGTGACCGAGCACGCGCCGGCTGCCCCGCCGGGATTGGGCCACCCGGTGCTGCAACGGCTCATCGCCGACAACGACCTGGAGATCAAGGCCAAGCTGGGATGGACCGACGTGGCCTTCTTCGCCGAGCGGGCCATACCCGCGGCCAACTTCGGGCCCGGGGAATCGACCCTGGCCCACACCGCTGAGGAGCGGGTGGACAGGGCCGCGCTGGAGGCCTACCGGCGTGCCTTGGAGGGGGTCCTTACCGCCGGTTGAAATACCGCCTTGGAATTTGCAAACGGCCAGCTAGACAGCCGTATTCGGGGTAACTGTCACCGCGTTCTGGACAATGGTCGCATGGCTTTACCCATGTGCGAACAACCTCCGATCCGGCCCGCCTTGACCCTGGTCGCCAGCTGCTCTTCTGAACCCCCTCGTCGCCCGGTTGTCGCTCGGCTGCCCGCCTCGGTGTACTGGTTCCGAAGAGCGCTGGCCGTGTCCGTGCTGTTTCTCGTGCTGTGGGCTAGTGCATTCTTGGCCGGCAAGCTCCAATGGTCGCTATCTCCTGAGGGTCCGGCCGCAGGGCTGTCCCAGTCAGAACCGGCTTACGTGATCGTCGACGACACCGCTCTGCGGATCAGTTCCGGCGGGCGATAGCTGCTTGGGGTCGGTCAATGGGCGAGGTAGCGCAGAAACAGGGTTTGATCTTGGGCCAGCACTCGATCCAGGCGAAGCTGTTGAAGCTGGGCCGGCGCGCCCTTGGCCATCCTCGAGGAGTCGCCGCCGGCCAGCACCGGCGAGATTGTCCAGCACACTTCGTCCAAGAGCCCCGCGGCCAACAGCTGCCCATTGAGAGAAGGGCCGCCCTCAGCAAGCACCATGTTGGCGCCCAGCTGTCCGATCCGGGCCATTGCACCGGCCAGGTCCACCCGGTCGGCACCCATGCGATGAACCTCGGCCACCGCCTCGGCCTGGGCCAGCGGTTCGGCAGGCGGCTCAGCCACGGTGAACAGCAGCGGCGGGGGGCTGTCGCCGAAAACCGGGGCGGCGAAATCCAGGTCCAGCGAGCGGCTCACCACCGCCAGGCGGGGACGGGGCGCCTGGTTGCGGGCCGCTCGTTCAGCGGCCGCCTCCGGGTTGGACTTGGGCGGTCCGTAGCCTTCGCGCCTCACCGTCTCGGCGGCCACCAGTACCACGTCGGCTACCGCCCGGATGGCCGCGAACACCCGCCGGTCCCCAGGGCTCGACAGGCTCGCCGACACCCCGTCGGCCGACGTGGCCCCGTCGGCGGAGGTGACCATGTTCAGCATCAGCCACGGGCGGTCGGGGTGCGGGATGCGGCTGTCGGACGCATAGAGCGCGACCGGGTCGACGTCGGAAACGAACCGAGGAAACAGCTGATCCACGTGCTGCCGACGGTAGCAGGCGGGTCAGTTCGCCACGTCTTGAGAAATTCACCTGAAATCCACAGGGAATCCCCCTTATCCTCCTTACGGTCCACAGGCCCGATGCTCTACCGTGACCTATTGCTGCGGTGTGAGTGGCCGGAATGGTGGCTGACGCCGACGACCATAGTGGGGTTCAGGCGACTCCTTGAGGGGTCCAGCCCGTTGTTTGGGCGGGCTGGCGTGTCCGGTGCAGGCACGCCTCATGAAGAGGCTCCTTTGACCTGGCCGCTCACGCCGCAGCCTCATTCGAGCAAGGATAAAATGAACGCGGTATGCGCCATAAGAGCTGCATCCGTTGAGGAGTGCTGATGGCTCTGGCATCTGACCGCACCAGAATCGGGCTGCGCCGCCATTTCAGCCGTGCAGATGTCCACCCTTACGACGAGGTGGAATGGCATCGCCGCGACGCCCGAATCACCAGCGCAGACGGCGAGGTGGCCTTCGAGCAGACCAACGTGGAGTTCCCGCAGAGCTGGTCGGTCAATGCCGGGAACATCGTGGCCCAGAAGTACTTCCGGGGCGGTTTGGGCACACCGGAGCGGGAAACGTCGCTGCGCCAGGTAATCGACCGGGTGGTGGACACGCTGGTGGCATGGGGGACCGAGTCGGGGCATCTGGCCGAGCCGGAGGAGGCTGAGGCGTTCGGCGATGAGCTTCGCTGGCTGCTGGTTCGCCAACGGGCGGCGTTCAACTCGCCGGTTTGGTTCAACCTCGGGGTGCCCGGTGCCGTCCCCCAGTCTTCGGCCTGCTTCATCTTGTCGGTGGACGACACCATGGAGTCGATCCTCGATTGGTACGGGGAGGAGGGCCGGATCTTCAAGGGCGGTTCGGGAGCCGGTGTCAATCTGAGCCTGATCCGGTCTCGGAAGGAGAGGATGAGCGGCGGGGGGGCACCCAGCGGCCCGGTGAGCTTCATGCGGGGCGCCGATGCCTCGGCTGGCACCATCAAGTCGGGGGGCAAAACCCGGCGGGCGGCCAAGATGGTGGTGCTCGACGCCGACCATCCCGACGTGTCCGAGTTCATCTGGTGCAAGGCCGTCGAGGAGCGCAAGGCCCGGGCACTGCGGGATGCCGGATTCGACATGGACTTGGACGGCGCCGACGTCCACTCCATCCAGTATCAGAACGCCAACAACTCGGTGCGGCTCAGCGACGAGTTCATGGCGGCGGCGGTCGACGACGGGGAGTGGCAGCTCACCGCCCGCACCACCGGCGAAGTGCTGGAAACAGTGCCGGCCCGGTCGATTCTCACCCAGATCGCGGAGGCCGCCTGGGAGTGCGCCGATCCCGGGGTGCAGTTCGAGACCACCATCAACCGCTGGAACACCGCGGCCGAAACCGGCCGCATCACCGCCAGCAACCCCTGCTCTGAATACCTCCACCTGGACAACTCGGCCTGCAACCTGTCCAGCTTGAATCTGCTGTCGTTCGTCGGAGTCGACGGTGCGTTCGATACCGACGGCTTCAGCGCCGCAGTCCGGGTGATGACCGTGGCCCAGGAGATATTGGTGGGCCCATCGCACTATCCCACCGAGCAGATCGGGGCCACCACCCGGCGGTTCCGGCAGTTGGGCTTGGGCTACGCCAACCTGGGAGCAATGCTCATGGCCCTGGGTCTGGCCTATGACTCCGACGAGGGCCGGGGCGTGGCCGCCTCGGTTACCGCGCTGATGACCGGCGTGGCCTATGAGACATCGGGGCGCATGGCCGCTCGCCTCGGACCATTCGAGGGGTTTGCCGAGAACAAGGAGCCCACCCGGCGGGTACTGCACATGCACCGGGACGCGCTGAACCGGCTGGAGGGCGAGCCGGTGCCCCCCGACGTTCTTAACGCCGCTCGGGTCGCGTGGGATGCCGCAGTGGAATGGGGCGACACGGTAGGAGTCCGCAATTCGCAGGCCACCGTGCTGGCCCCCACCGGAACCATCTCGTTCATGATGGATTGCGACACCACCGGCATCGAACCTGACCTGGGGCTGGTCAAGACCAAGAAGCTGGTAGGGGGCGGCACCATGCCCATCGTCAACCAGACGGTGGACAGGGCCCTGCATCGCCTGGGCTACAGCCCCGACCAAGTGACTGACATTGAGGCCCATGTCCATGCCCGGGGCACGGTGGTGGGCGCTCCCCACCTGGAGCTGGCCCACCTGCCGGTGTTCGCCTGCTCGATGGGCGACAACGTGATCTCCCCCAGCGGCCATGTGAAGATGATGGCCGCGGTGCAGCCCTGGCTCTCGGGGGGCATCAGCAAGACCGTGAACGTCCCCGAGGGCACCACGGCCGGCGAGATCGAGCAACTCTTCGTGGACGCCTGGCAGATGGGCGTGAAGGCCCTGGCTGTGTATCGGGACAACTGCAAGCTGGGCCAACCCCTGTCGGTATCCGACTCTGGTGGCGCCGTGTCTCACCATGCCGCGGTATCCGACGCCTCGACCGCTCAGCCCGATCAGGTTTCGGGTTCGGCGACGCCGACGACGCAGCCTGAGCGCCGGCGGCTGCCCCGGTTGCGTACCAGCCGCACTTTCGAGTTCCGGGTGGCCGAATGCAAGGGCTTCGCCACCGTGGGGGAGTACGAGGACGGCAGCCCCGGTGAGATCTTCATTCGGGTGTCCAAACAGGGAACCACCCTGGCCGGGTTCATGGACTCGTTCGCCATGGCGGTGAGCCACGGACTGCAATACGGAGTGCCGCTGCGGGCCTATGTGGACGCCTTCACCGGCATGCGCTTCGAGCCGGCCGGGATGACCGACGACCCCGACATCCGCATCGCCACCAGCCTCATCGACTACCTGTTCCGCCGCTTGGCGGTGGAGTACCTCGAGCCCGAGGAACGCCATGAACTGGCGATATTCACCACCGACGAGCGCATCCAACCCACCCTGCCCGGGGTAGAGGAACAAGTTCCGGTCACCGTGCCCAGCGACATCGTGGAACCCGACCCGCCGTCGCCGTTCACCCGCCAGACCACTCTGGATGCCCACGCTCCGGTCTGCTACGACTGCGGCGTGCTCATGATCCGGGCCGGCAGCTGCCACGCCTGCCCCGACTGCGGCTCCACCTCCGGCTGCTCCTGACCGACGCATAGCGCCGCTGGGGCTTCGGCATTGAAGCATCCCCCGTTGGTAGTTTGGCGGGGCTTGTCAAGGGGCTAGGCAGGAGAAGAATCCATGAGAGCAGCGTTGTTTTTGGACGGGCACGAAGACTTGGTGGTGGACGAGGTTGACGTGGCTGCCCCAATCGGCAGCGAGGTGCTGATTCACACCGCGGCCTCAGGGCTGT
The DNA here is from genome assembly GCA_965208545.1 of Candidatus Poriferisocius sp. GTDB lineage: Bacteria > Actinomycetota > Acidimicrobiia > Acidimicrobiales > Bin134 > Poriferisocius. The sequence goes on from OZ242341.1 coordinate 1,412,477, forward strand.
GCCACAGCGATCTGCACTTCATGGAGACCGAGGGGTGGGTCGTGCCCCGGCCCATCGTGCTCGGCCATGAAGCCGCCGGCGTGGTTGAGGCGGTTGGCCCCGACGTGCGCGAGGTGCAGCCCGGAGACCATGTCATCTGCTGTCTGTCGGTGTTCTGCGGGCGCTGCGATTTCTGCTTGAGCGGCCAGCCCTATCTGTGCGTGCAGAGCCGGGTCGATTGTGTTCGCTCCGAGGATCAGCCCGCCCGGCTCAGCCGCAATGGCCAAGAAGTAAACCAATTCGCCAACCTATCCTCGTTCGCCGAGCAGATGCTGGTGCATGAGAATGCGGTGGTAAAGGTCCGCGAGGAAATGCCGCTTGACCGGGCCGCCCTCATCGGCTGCGGGGTCACCACCGGAACCGGCGCGGTGTTCCGCACCGCCGGTGTAGGGCCGGGATCGTCGGTCGCGGTCATCGGCTGCGGCGGCGTGGGCATGTCGTCGCTCCAGGCCGCTCGCATAGCGGGCGCAACCACCATCATCGCCGTCGACCTTGAGCCCCGGAAGCTCGACACCGCGTTGCGCTTAGGCGCCACTCACGCCGTCAATCCCGCCGACGGCGACCCAGTGGAACAGGTTATGGAGCTGACCGGCGGGGGAGTGGACTACTCCTTCGAGGCCATCGGTCTGGCCATCACCGCCCAGCAGGCGTTTGGGATGATCCGCCGGGGGGGAACGGCCACCGTGATGGGCATGATCCCGCCGGGATCCAAGGTGGAGATCGAGGGCCAGGAGCTGTTCATGTCCGACAAGCGCCTCCAGGGGTCGCTGATGGGCTCGAATGTGTTCCGCGTCGACATGCCCCGCCTCGTCGACCTCTACCTCGACGGCCGGCTGCTGCTCGACGAGATGGTCTCGGCCACCATCGCCCTCGACGACGTGAACGACGGCTTTGCCGCCATGAAGGCGGGCGACGTGGTGCGCAGCGTCATTGCCTTCGACTGAGCAAGACCACCCCGCACCGAGAGACGCTTGTAACCATGGCCCAAGACAACCTCCGCTGGTGGGACCGCGAGGTGGGCTATGAGGTGTACATCCGGTCGTTCGCCGACGGCAACAACGACGGGGTTGGCGACTTCCCCGGCCTGACCGAGAAGCTGGACTACTTGGCCTGGCTCGGGGTCGGCATTGTGTGGATCACCCCCTTCTACCCGTCGCCCATGGCCGATTTCGGCTATGACGTGGCCGACTACACCGGGGTCGACCCCCTCTTCGGCACCCTGGATGATTTCGACGCCTGCATCGCCGAAGCCCACCGGCTGGGCCTGCGGGTGCTCATCGACCTGGTGCCCAACCACACCTCCGACCAGCATCAGTGGTTCCAGGCGTCTTGTTCTGATCCCGACAGCCCCATGCGGGGCTACTACCACTGGCGGGATCCCGCCCTGGGAGGCGGGCCGCCCAACAACTGGGTGTCGCACTTCGGCGGACCGGCCTGGACATTCGACGAGGCCAGCGAGCAGTACTACCTGCACTTGTTCTTGCCCGAGCAGCCCGACCTCAACTGGTCCAATCCCAATCTGGTGCGGGAGTTCGACCGGGTCCTGACCTTCTGGCTCGACCGGGGGGCAGACGGATTCCGCATCGACGTGGCCCATGGCCTGGTCAAGAACATGCTCATGCCCGACAATCCGCAGCGCTATCCGGTCACCCCCGATATGGGCCCGCGTCAGGTGTTCGACAGCTACGAGCATCGCTATGACTTGGATCAGGCGGGCAACACCTCCATCTACCGCCGCTGGCGGGACATCGTTGAGCCCTATGACGCGCTCCTGCTGGGTGAGGTGTACCTGAGAGACAACAACCCCAACCGGGCCAGCCGCTATGTGGCCAACCAGGACGGCCTGCATCGGGCCTTCTATTTCCCCCCCATGCACACCCCCTGGGAACCATCAGCCATGTGGTCCACGTTCCGCGATGCCCTCGACGCCGCCCCCAGGGACTTCTCCTGGGCAGTCAGCAGCCACGACGATCCCCGGGCGCCCACCCGCCTCGGGGGTGGGGAGCTCGGCCAGTCGCGGGCTCTGGCCTATTGCGTAATGATGTTCGCCCTGCCTGGTTTGCCGTTCCTCTACCAGGGCGACGAGCTGGGCCTCGCCGACGTCGATGTTCCTTTGGACCGGTGCCAGGACCCGGTGGCGGTTCGCAACCGGAACCCCTCCAACGGACGAGACGGCTGCCGGACGCCGATGCCGTGGGCGCCGGGGCCGGAGGCCGGCTTCACCGATGGCGCCGACCCGTGGCTGCCGGTGGGCCGTAACGATAGCGATACGGCAGCCGCGCAGCGCGACGATCCTCAGGCGATCATCCACAAGTACCGGGAGCTGTTGGCCCTGCGCCGCGAGCTGCCAGACCTCCACGCCGGCGGGCTTGAGTGGCTGACCGACCGGACGAACCCGGTGATCAGCTTTCGGCGGGGCGACACCGTATGCGCGCTCAACGCCGGTGATGTGTCAACCGACCTCCGACTCCCGCCCGGTCAGTGGCGTCTGGCCTTCTCCTCCCAGCAGCCCGCCGGCGCGATTGCTGAGTCGGCCCTTAGCCTCGATGCTCCTGAAGGAGTGCTGCTGGTGAGAGTCCCGGACTCTGGCTGAATAGAACGCCGCTCAGCCCAGGCCCAGCATCGCCCGGGTCTGTTTGACGGTGGCCCGCTCGGCCCCCGCTTCCTCAATGCAGCGGGCCAGCGCAGCCACGACGTCGGCGTTGGTGGGGGTGCCCAACTCCAGGTAGGGGTAGTCGCCCAAACCGGCGATGAGATGTCCGCCCCGGGCAATCACCTCGGGGGCCAAGGGGCGCAAGTCGGCCCCATAGGCCAGACACCCCCACACCGCCCGTCCGTCGTCAGGCAGGAAGCGGGTCATGGCGTCCAACCCGTCCACCGTGGCGGGATGCCCCGACAGCCACGAGTCAGACAGGGTCACTTCCCCGTAGGCCGGCGCCGCCATGTCGCCGGTGTCCAAGAACGCCGACAGCAGCCGGGCCGACCCCACCGTCCAGAGCGCGCCCATCGGCTTCATTCCCGCCTCAGCCACATCGGCCACCATCTCCCGCAGCGCCCGCAGCGGGGTCACATACACGATGTCGGGGTTGCCGAACTCGCCGGTGGCCGGGTCGAAGGGGTCGATGTTGAAGCTGCCTAGATCGATAGGGGCCAGCTCGGGGCGGGTGGCCGGATCGGCGGCCATCTCCAGCACCGGCGCCAGCCGGGCGTGGGGATCAGGCACGGTGGAGGCCCCCAGGGTGGGCATCAGGATCAAGTCGCAGGCGGCGCGCACCCCGGTGACCACCGAGCCCAGGGTGCCGGCGTCCCACACCGGCGCACCGGTGGCTGGGTCCCGACCGTGGAAGTGGTACACCGAGGCCCCGGCTTCGGCGCAGGCCACCGCATCGGCGATCAGCTCGTCAATCGACCAGGGAACATTGGGGTTGGCCTCTCGGCCGGTGTACTCATTGGCCCGGACCTCGATGAACACGGGGGACACGGAGGTACTCCTACAGGGTGGTGGCGTAGCCGCCGTCCACCGGGATCACCGCGCCGGTCAGATACGCCCCGCCCCGCCCCGACAAGAAGATCGCCGCACCGGCCATATCCTCGGGCTGGCCCAGCCGCCCCAGCGCAGTGGCTCCGGCGATCTCGTCGCCGAAGTTGTCCAGGGTGTAGGCCATCATCTTGGTGTAGAACGCTCCCGGGGCGATGGCGTTCACCGTGATGTGGCTGGGCCCCAGCTTCTTGGCCAGCACCCGGGTCATGTGGTGGACCGCGGCTTTGCTGGCCGAGTACGAGTAGTTCTCGATGTCGGGCGCTTGGAGCCCCTGAATCGAGCCCAAGTTGATCACCCGGGCGGGGTCCTCAGGGGTGGCCGCCTCCTCCAGGAGCGGAAGCAGGGCCACCGTGAGCTGGAACACCGCCTTCACGTTGAGGTTCATGACCTTGTCCCATGCCGAGTCGGGGAACTCCCGCATTGGCGCTCCCCAAGTGGCTCCGGCGTTGTTGACCAGGATGCCCAGTCGATCGGTGCGCTCGCCGACCGCTTCGGCCAATCCCACGCATCCCTCCTCGGAGGAGCAGTCGGCGGCGATGGCTTCTATGGGTCCGATGGCCGACAGCTCGTCGGCCGCCTCGTCGAGCTGCTCTTGTCGACGCGAGGAGATGATCACCCGGGCGCCTGCGCCCAGTAGGCCTTCGGCGATCATGGCGCCGATGCCCCGTCCACCCCCGGTGACCAGGGCTACCTTGCCGTCGAGGCCGAACAGGTTGGCGGGGGTCAGGTCGGTCATGGGTGCTGCCTATCGCCGGTGGGAGAAGCCGTAGACGAGCTCACAGATTCAGCTCGAACAGCAGATGGCGGCTGAGGTCACCGAGCTGGTCCACCAGCATGGTCCGCTGGTCGAACCACCATTCGCCGTCGATGCGGTGGAAGGTGTCGTGATAGCGGCCGGTGATGATGGGTTGCAGCGGGAAGTCGTCGAGCTGCTGGAAGACGGTGTAGTAGGAGCGGGCCGAAGCGGTCCCCGCGTCGTCGTCCACCTCGATGATGGCGTTGGTGGTGACGTGCTTGGTGCGGGGGGTGCCGCAGGGGTAGAGGCGGGTGGAGCCCTGGTACATCCCCAGCACCTCATTGCGCCCGGCCACCACCGTTTCCACCGGTGCGTCGGGGGAGGCCACGATCTGCCCGTTGGCGAACAGGTCGGCCACCCCCTCCAGGTTCCCGGCGTCAATCCGCTCGGCGTAGGTGTACATGAGGTTTTCGATCTGTCTCGCGCTGTCGACCATGGGGAGAATCTAATCAGATCGCCCGCGGCCTGGGATAAGTGGCGAGGCCCGCCGCGTGGCAGAGTAGGGCGGTGACATTGATGTCCATCCCCAGCCCGGGCTCCGACAGCCTGGATATCGGCTCTTTGGAACTGCGGGCCTACGGCCTGATGATCGCCCTCGGCGTCTTAGCCGCCGCTTGGCTGTTCCACCGGCGGTTCGTCCAGCGGGGCCATTCCCCCGAGCTGGCCAGTTCGATCACCGTGTGGGCGGTGATCGCCGGGCTGATCGGATCGCGGATATATCACGTGATCACGGATTGGAAGACCTACCAGGGCAATTGGGGTGAGGTCTGGCAGATATGGGAGGGGGGCTTGGGCATTACCGGCGGGGTGGTCGCTGCCGCGGCCGTCATATGGGTGTACGCCCGCCAAAAGGGCATCCCCATGTCCAAAATCGCCGACTCGGCGGCCCCCGCCCTCCCGTTGGGCCAGGCCATCGGGCGGTGGGGGAATTGGTTCAACCAGGAGCTGTACGGGCGGCCCACCGACTTGCCATGGGCGCTAGAGATCGACCCCGAGCACCGCCGCTTCCAGTATCTGAACGACGAGACCTTCCACCCGACGTTCCTTTACGAGTGCATCTGGAACCTGGCCTTGGTCGGGGCCCTGCTGTGGGCGGGCAAGCGCTTCACCTTGAAGCCGGGCCGGCTGTTCGGTCTGTACGTGCTGGGCTATTCCCTCGGCCGGCTGTGGATCGAGTTCATCAGGGTCGACTACGCCAGCGAGCTGGCCGGCGTGCGGGTGAACATCTGGGTGATGCTGGCCCTGATCCTGGGCTCGGCGGCCTACTTGCTCTACGGCCGAGGCGGCGACGGCGACGAGGAATCGGAGGAAGAAGCCCCCGAGGACCCGTCATCAGACGAATTCACTTCCGAGTCCGACCAACCGACTCTGGACGCCGATGAGCCGGCATTTGACGAACCAGTAGCCGAAAACGTCTCTTTGGAGACCTGAACCCGGTAACCTAGGGGAGCGGGCTGGCGATCTTTCCGCTTCCTTTCGCAGCCCGAATCACAGATGACAGAAGAATTCCGCGTTTTGGGCGTGGCCTCAGACCTGGTGGCCTCGCTCAAAGAACGGGGCATCCAGACCCCGTTCCCCATCCAAACTCTCACCATCCCCGATGCCCTGGCCGGGCGGGATGTGTGCGGCAAGGCCAAAACCGGTTCGGGCAAGACCCTGGCCTTCGGCCTGCCCATGGTGGAGAACCTCTCCCATGCCGACTCCCACTGGGTGCGAGGCCTGATCCTGGTTCCCACCCGGGAGCTGGCCTTGCAAGTGGCCAATGAGCTGCGCCCGCTGGCCCGGTGCCGAGACCTCGACCTGGCCCCGGTCTATGGCGGTGCGCCCATCGAAGACCAGATCAGCCAGATAAAGGCCGGCCTCGACGTCATCGTGGCCACCCCCGGACGGCTCATCGACCTCATTGACCGCAAAGCCGTGTCGGTGGCCAAGCTGGAGATCGTGGTGGTAGACGAGGCCGACCGCATGGCCGACATGGGGTTCTTGCCCCAGGTGGAGTGGATCCTGCGCCATGTGGAATCCCGGCACCAGACCATGCTGTTCTCCGCCACCCTCGACGGGGCGGTGGACGCCCTGGTTCGCCGATACCAAAGTGATCCGGTTCGCCATGAGGTCCAGTCCCGGCAGGTGACGGTGGACGAGATGAAGCACCGGTTCGTGGCTGTCCATGAGATGGACAAGGTCAAGGTGGCCGCGGCCATCATCCGGGCCTCCAAGCGCACGCTGGTGTTCTCGGCCACCCGCCACGGGTGCGACCGGCTCAGCCGCAAGCTCAAGGCCGAGAACGTGCGAGCCGAGCCCATCCACGGCGATCTCCGCCAAAAGGCTCGGGAGCGCTCGCTGGCCCGATTCGCGTCTGGCGAGATCCAAGCGCTGGTGGCCACCGACGTTGCCGCTCGGGGCCTGCACATCGACGACGTGGACGTGGTGATCCACTACGACCCACCGCCCGACCACAAGACCTACCTGCACCGCTCCGGCCGCACCGCCCGAGCCGGAGAATCGGGCATGGCCGTCACATTGTCGCTATGGAACGAGGAGCTGGAGGTCAAGCGTCTCCAGCGCCGCCTGTCGCTGGACATGCCCATTGTGGAGATGTTCTCCAACGACGACCGGCTCGAATCCCTCGAGCGATGGGATCCGGTGGCCGAGCCCGTCTAGGGCCGCGAGCCAGTGGGATCCGGTGGCCGAGCCCGTTTGAGGCCTCAAATAGTAAAAGGTTGAGCTTTAGACCGGCTCCCCGCTACCCTTGTGGGGTACATCGAGAGCGGCTCACCGCCTGGCACAGCGTGTTCGGGAGGGGGGTCCAGCAACCTGGGAGGGACACCCAAGGTGCTCGCCCGCTTCGGCGGGGGATGTGGCCTCTGGCCAAGGCGGAGGCAACCAAGTGTCCGAGTTTGACCGCTGCGCCGACAGTGGCCCTCCCCTAAGCAGACGAAGGGAGGACCATGCCCAGAGGCAAGAAGCGCACCGCCTCGGAGCATCCTCCCGCGGAGCCAGCCGAAAACACCCCGGCTGCCCCCCATCCCCGGGGCTACAGCACCGACTTGCCGGTGACTGGCGGGTGGCGGCCCGGCGACCCCGTCGGCAACCGCCAGTTCTACACCCTGGAGCGCCCCCACAACTTTGAGCTGGAGGGCGGCGGAGCGCTGCGGGAGGTCACGCTGGCCTATGAGACCTGGGGAGAGTTGGCCCCCGACGGCTCCAACGCTGTACTTATCTGCCACGCCCTCACTGGCGACTCGCATGTGGCAGGCGACGCCGGGCACGGCCACCCCACCCCCGGCTGGTGGGGCGAGATGGTCGGCCCCGGCAGGGTCTTGGACACCAACGAGCTGTACGTGGTGTGCGCCAACGTGCTCGGCGGCTGTCAGGGCACCACCGGGCCCGCATCGCCCGACCCCGACACCGGTGAGCCCTATGGCTCGTCGTTCCCCACCGTGACGGTGCGCGACATTGTGCGCACCCAGCGCCGGCTGGCCGACCACCTAGGCGTCCGGAGGTGGCTGACTGTGGTCGGGGGCTCCATGGGGGCCATGCAAGCCCTGGAGTGGGGAGTCATGTTCCCCGATCGGGTGAGCTCGGTGTGCTCGCTGGCCGGATGCATGGCAGCCAGCGCCCAGCAGATCGGCTGGTCTGCGGTGGGCCGCACCGCATTGGCACTCGACCCAAACTGGCGGGGAGGCGACTACTACGACAACCCGCCCGGCGAGGGACCCCACGCCGGTCTGGCCATCGCCCGGTCGCTGGCCCAGATCACCTACCGGTCCGACGAGGTGTTCGAAGACCGATTCGGTCGGGAGTTGTTCGACATCCACTCGGTGTACGGCGCCTGGGACCGGTTCCAAGTGGAGTCGTACCTCGACTACCACGGGGAGAAGCTGGTCCGCCGGTTCGATGCCAACACCTACCTGGTGCTCAACCGAGTGATGGACCTGCACGACATCGGCCGAGACCGGGGAGGCATCGCCGCGGCGGCCTCCCGAATCACCTCGCCGGTGCTGTCGCTGAGCATCACTAGCGACGCGCTGTACCCGCCCCGCCAGCAGATCGAGTTGCACGACGCGGTGGTGGCTACCGGGGGGCGTTGTGTGTACACCGTGGTGGATAGCCCCCACGGCCACGACGGATTCCTGCTCGAAGTCGAAGCGGTAGGACAGGCCATCAAGGATTTCTTGGAGAAGGTGGGAAGCGGTGTCGACTGAAGAGAGCTGGGACGAGGCCGGCCAGGAGTCGGTGGCCGCTCCCGACCCGGCGGGGTTCGCCCACCCCGACACCCTGGCTGTATTGGCCGGACGGCGCTTGGGCGGGGCCGAGCTGGCCCCTGCGCTGTACCCCACCACCACGTTTCGTATTCCCTCGCTCGAAGCTGGCCAGCGCATGGCGCTCGACCCCGCCGAGAGCCACTACTACACCCGCAACGGCAATCCCACCGTGGCGGCCTTCGAAGAGGCCATGGCCACCCTCGAGGGCGCCGAGGTATCTCGGGCCTTTGCGTCAGGCATGGGGGCGGTGAGCTGCGTGATCCTGGGCCTGTGCTCGTCGGGCGACCACATCGTGGCCCAGCGCCAGCTCTACTCCGGCACCCAGTTCTTGCTCCAGGCGGTGTGCCCCCGATTCGGAATCGATGTGACCTTCGTGGACGGCACCGAGCCGGGAGCATTCCAAGCTGCGGTGCGACCGGGCCGGACCATGCTGGTGTTCGCCGAGACCCCAGCCAATCCTCGCCTCGACCTGGTCGATCTAGAGGAGCTGGGCGCCATCGCCGGCCCGTTGACCGCGGTGGACTCCACGTTCGCCCCGCCCAGCATCACCCGGCCGCTGGACTACGGCGTGGACCTGAGCCTGCACTCGGCCACCAAGGGCCTTGGCGGCCACAACGACGCCACCCTTGGGGTGGTGTCGGGCAGCGCCGAGCTGATCGCATCGCTGTGGGGGTTCGCCATCTTGCAGGGGGCCAACGCCGCCCCATTCGACGCCATGAACGGCCTGCGGGGCCTGCGCACCTTGGGCGTTCGCCTAGAGCGCCAGAGCGCCACCGCCCAGCAGCTGGCTGAGGCGCTGTCGGGCCATCCCGGTGTGGAAGAAGTGCGCTATCCCGGACTGGCCTCCCATCCCCAGCATGAGCTGGCCAAACGGCAGATGAAGATGTTCGGGGGCCTGCTGGCCTTCGACCTCGCCGGTGGCCAAGAGGCCGGGGAGCGGTTCGTCGAATCGGTGAAGCTGGCCCAAGTAGCCACCTCGCTGGGCGGCCCCGAGACGTTGGTCACCCATTCGGCGTCCACCACCCACGCCGGGCTGACCCCCGATGAGCTGGCCGCCGCCGGCATCGGGCCGGGCACCGTGCGGGTGTCGGTGGGTTTGGAGCACGGCGACGACGTGGTTGGCGACCTCTTGCACGCCGCCAACAAAGCCACCGCGTAGACCTAGAGGCTTGTTTCTCTGCCTGAGATCATCGAGGTCGAGTACTACCGTCGAGCCGCCGAAGCTGCGGTGGGCCGCACGGTCTCGGAGGTTCACGCTCCCGACAGCTGGTTCATCAAGGGAGGGGCCGACGCCCAAGCGCTGAACCTCGCCTTGACTGGACAAACCGTGGTCGGGCTGCGCCGCACAGGCAAGCTGCTGATGATGGACTTCGGCCATCCCGACGGCCGGCCCAGTGCAGTGCTGGGCCTTCGCTTCGGAATGACCGGAAGGCTGGTGGTGGACGACCATGCAGTCATTGAGAAGTTGGAGTACTCCAGCGCCCGGGTGATTCCCGAATGGCGCCGCTTCGAACTGCGCTTCGACGACGAGGGCACCCTGGTCGTAATCGATCCCCGGCGTCTGGGCGGCGTGGAGCTGAATCCCGATGACACCCGCCTGGGTCCTGATGCCTTCGAGGTGGAAGCCGGGCAACTGGCCGCGGCCTTGGACGGGACCCGCACCTCGCTGAAGGCCCGACTACTGGACCAGCGCCGGGTGGCCGGGCTGGGCAACCTGCTGGTGGACGAGATCCTGTGGCGAACAGGGCTGGACCCGGCGAGGGAGTCCAGATCGCTTGACGGGTCCGAGCAGGAGAAACTGGCCAAGGCCATTCGCGCCACGGTGGCCGAGTTAGCCGAGCGGGGTGGATCGCACACCGGCGATCTCCACCTGGCCCGAGTCCGAGGTGGCTCGTGTCCCCGAGACGGCGAGCTGCTGGATCGGCGGACCATCGGCGGACGCACCACCTATTCCTGTCCTCAGCACCAGCGTTGACCGCCACTGTGGCGGCCATGGGCCGTGCGAGACTGGACGCCGTGCAATCAAAGGGGCTGCTGCTAGGGGCGTTGTTTCTGGCGATCCTGTGGGCATCGGTTGCCGCGGGGTCTGCGGCCGGGGCTTCAGGGTTGCCTGATCCGGTAGCCCAGGCCGGCCAGGCCGAAGCCGAGTCCACCCCATCGCCATCCGATTCTGACGACGAAATCCAGTTGGTGATGGCTCTGCTGATCGCAGTGGCGGTGATCGCCCTGCTGGGAACGTTCGTCTACTGGGTGCGCACCGGTGACGGCCCTCGGAGGGGCGATGAAGAACCGCCGGGGGGCTCCGGTCCACAAGATACGCTCGGGTGATGGCCGACGAACTGGACGTGGATGCGATGATCACCCGGTTCCGAGAACGGGCCGAGGCGGTGAGGAGCCGCCCTCTGCCGCCGGTGGGAGGCGAAGAGCGGACGTTGTTCATCCGCCGGGCGCAGGAGGACTTCCAGGATTTCGCCATCATCGGCGACGCCACCGGCGCCATCGAAGACGGCTTTCTGGTGTTGCGGGTGGACCTGCGCCCGCCCGCGGATTCTTGACCTCGACTATGGCTGACGATGCTGCCATCCTGAGCAACCGGCTGCGGGCCGCACTGGACGCCATCGACGAGGCAAACGCCGACGATCCCCACACCATCGAGATCGGCGGCGAGGTCCGGCCCAAAGAGCAGGCCCACGCCGAGTTGATGACTGAGTGGGTGAAGCGCCTCGACCCCGATGCCCAAGACGCCCAGTTGGTGGCCGCCCGAGCCCATCACCTGCGACGCTGGGCGCTGCCCCGCTCCGACTACCCCGAAGGCCGGGCCGGCTACCTGCGGTGGCGCACCGCCCAAGCCAAGCGCCATGCCGCCGAGGTGGCCGACATCGTCACCGCGGTGGGCTACGACGACGCCTTTGCCGCCGAGGTTTCGGCCATCGTGGCCAAGAGGGGCTTGGCCACCGACCCCCGGGTGCAAACCCATGAGGACGCCTTGTGCCTGGTATTTCTCCAAACCCAATTCGATGAGCTGGCCGACAAGCTGGGCGACGACCACATGGCCGAAGTGCTGGCCAAGACCCTGGCCAAGATGAGCCCCGCCGCCCGCCAAATCGCCGGCGATCTTTCCCTCAGCGACCGCGCCGCGGCCCTTTTGGAGGCGGCCAGCCGCTGACCTATTGCTGTGAGTGTCCCCGCGGCAGCTTGCTATGCTGGGCCGTCCTGCGGATGTAGCTCAGTTGGTAGAGCGACACCTTGCCAAGGTGTAGGTCGCCGGTTCGAGCCCGGTCATCCGCTCCCAGTAGCAAATGCGTAGGTCTCAGGCGGGGTGGCCGCTGGATCCTTGTAAAGCGTGATCCGACACGGTCCTGCGTCCATCCCAGTGGGGCACTGGATCACCGGCCACGGCACCCCGGTCTGCTCCATGGGCACTATGAAATGCATCACCGAAACGTGGGTTCGGTAGATGGGCGCGGGACCGTTGCCAAAGGTGAGGGGATGGTCCTCGGCCACCACCGCCAGGTCCAGCGTCTCGCCGTAACAGCCGTCGGACACCTGGCGACCGCATGTCCCGCACGGATGCAGTGTGATCACAAAGGCGTCGTCGGCCTCCTCCACGGTGATGTCGGCGAAGTTGCCCTTCTGCATGGCGGCCCACTGGCGCACCCGTACCTCGGCAGGGCGGGCCACGTCGTGGGGCATCCATCCCAGCAGCGTCTGCTCGCCGGCGAAGCGGATGCTCGCCTCCAGCACATCGGGTCCCCAGGCCCGGTACACCTGCGACAGCACCGACGCCACCCGGTCGCGCTCCACATCGTGGATCCGGCGGTAGCTGGCCTCCAGGGCGTCGAATGCGGCCAGCGCGGCCTCGTGATCGCCTGATTCGATGAGCCCGGCGATGCGGTCGGCCCGGTCGGGCCGGTGGCGGCCGGACACGTCCTCGTCGGTCAGCCCGTGCAACAGCGCCGACCGGTAGGCGTCGTCGGCCGAGCCCACCTGGGCCAAGCCGTCGGCGCTGTAGCGGTCGCCCACAAAGCGCTGGGTTTGGGCGATCCACGAGCCGAATCCGTCGATGAAGTTGCGGTAGGCCCGGTCGATGCGCCGGAACGCCTCTACCGCGGCCTCGGGGCTCTCCGCCAGTGCATCGACCAGATCAGCCCGGGGCGGCTGGCTGAGTTTGGCCAACTCCTCGGGGCTGAGCAGGCGTTCGCCGGAATCACTCATCGGCGGTGTCCTCGTTTAGCGGCGCTGCCATCAGCCATCGGCGGCCAGCAGCGGCATGACCCGGTTCTTGGTCAGCTCCAGGCTCTCCCAGCCGATGGCCGGGTCGATGCCGCCCACCAACGGGTGCAGCATGGCGCTGCCCTTGTCCCGCACCAGCTGGGCGCACTCCTCGGGGGTGAGCACATCCCACTGGCCGCTGGCCGCCAGACCGGCCACGTCGTCGGCGTCCACCGCGGTGAGGTTGTGGTGATCGTCGTACTGCCAGCTGTTGTACAGCCCAGCGTCGTACAGGGCGTGGCGCTCGATGGCCGCCCAGGTGCGCTCTGGATCCTCGGTCACCATCACCATCGACGGGCCGTCGGGCACGATGGCGAACGGGGTCTCATAGCCCAGCCGAGCCGCTTCGGCGTAGTAGAGGTCGGCCAGCGACTGGTCGGGGGTGGAGGGGGAGAAGGGCAGCCCCAGTCGGGCGGCCCGCAGGGCTGAGGCCCGCACCGACCCGCCCACCATCAGCACCGGGTGGGGCTCGGTCACTGGCTTGGGGGTGACCCAGATGGTGCGGCCCTCGTGCTCGAACGGCTCGCCACTCCAGCACCGCAGGATCAGCTCGATGGCCTCCTCGGTGTCTCGGCCTCGGCGAGTGCGGTCTTTGTCGAACATGTCGAACTCGAACTCCCGATAGCCCACCCCCATGGTCACCGACAGGCGGCCCGGCGCCATCAGGTCGATGGTGGCGATGTCCTCGGCGATTCGGATGGGGTCGTGGAACGGCAGCAACAGCGCCGAGATGGCCACCATGATGTTGTCGGTGCGGGCCAGAGCCGCGCTAGCCAGCACCAGCGGGGAGCACATGAATCCGTCGTCGGCCCCGTGGTGCTCGGAGACGATTACGGTGGCGATGCCGTTGTCGTCGCACCACGACACCATGTCCAGGTACTCGCGGTGCAACTGGGCGTGGGTGACATCGGCGAACGGGGGGACTCGCAGCTCGAATCGGCAGGTGAACATGGCGCAGACCCTACTGGCGCCGGTCTATTGGCGGAGACTGCGGCGGTAGGCGGACCACTGGTCGGGGCGCCAGCAGTCCTGATCCTCGCCCCACCCGGTTCCGCCGTCGAAGTCCCAGGCGGTGGTGCTTACCCAGGTGAGCATCTTGGGATAGGGGTTGAAGATGATGCGGCTCACCGGGGTACCAGTGGCCCGCAGCTCCCGGCCCATCTCGTCCACCGCCTCGATCTCGAAGGCAGTGGCGTAGCCGTGAACGGGATCTCGCTCCACCCGGCGCTCGCCGCTCTTGATGTCGGCCCTCACGCCGTCGCGCAAGTAGTAGCCGGCGCTGATCGGGTCGCTGTCGGCCTTGGGCAGCGAGTAGCACAGAAAGGCGCTCTGTGACGACGTGGTGGCGAAGGCGTAGCCGATGCGGAAGCCCTGTAGGTCGGAGCGGGGCCCCCAAGACCGGTCCCGCATGGCGCAGCAGTCCACGTCGATGTCTTCGCCGTGGAGACGGATGCGCCCGGTGACCCGGCCGGGCTGATCGATGTGGCTGGCGATGGTGAACGGGGGCTCGCCACGGGTGAACACATGCGGCGGGGTGAGGGCGTCGAAGCGCAGCTCGGCCTCGAACATGTCCTTGTAGGAGTAGCGGTAGCCCAGTTCGTAGCTGGTGAGCGGCTCGATCACCTTCACCCGCATCCCAGTGGGAAGGGTGGCGTCTCGCAGGTCGAGGCCTTCGGGCAGCGGGATGCTGTGGTTGTAGTCGAAGAACGGCACCTCCCACGGCAGATAGGCGGTGTCATCCCACACCAGGGTGCCGCCCCCGCAGATTTCCAGGTTGGGGCGGATCCAGGTGTAGAGGTAGCCCATCAGGTTACGCTCGGGGACGCAGAAGGCGTACCAGCAGGTCTCGGTCTCCCACGGGTGGTCCGACGGCGGGTGGAAGTTGTCGTCGTCGGGCCCGACCAGGGCGTCTTCAGCTGCTCCCACGGGTGTGCTCCTTCATCTCGTTCATCTGGCCGCGTGCTCGGCGAAGCGAGCAGGAATCCACTCGGCGAGCGTAGCGGCGATCTCATCGGCTACTGAGGCCAGCCCGTGGTCGGCCTCGGGATACACCACGAGCTCGCCGCCCCCGGCCAGGGCCCGCACCGCCTCGCTGGCCTGCACCGGCAGGATCTGGTCTTGGCCGCCGTGCATCAGCAGCAGGGGAGTGGCGCCGAGCACCGCGGCGTTCTCGCACCCCGCTGACTGCGTGGCCAAGCCCACCACCCCCGCCGTGTGCTCGCCCAGGGCGACACCGGCCTGCACCGCCACCGCGCCGCCGAAGGAATGCCCCATGAAGATGAACCGCCGCCCCTCCTCCCGAGCTGCCAAATCGGCCGCCGCAGCCGCATCCAGCAGGCAGCGCTCGATGATCCCCGGCCGCCGATAGTGCACCCGCATCACCGCAATGCCCTCATCGGCCAAGTTCTCACCCAGCCGCAGATACAGCGCCCGGGCTGGCCCCAAGAGCCCCCCAATGGCCCCTCCCAAGGTGATCACCACATCAGTCGCATCCCGAGGCCCGTGCCACAACAGCGTCAAAAGCCCATCGGGGCAGTACACCTCCAAGTGCCGCATGCCCGGACTCGCCTCCGCCTCCACGATGCCCATAACGTCCAACAACTCCAACGGAGACCGGACACCGCCATCTGTCATGGCCGACACCCTAAACCCCATGTGGAATGGTCAGCCCGATCCCATACACTGTCAGCGCTGGCCGCTCCGGCGGCCACACCTGCGCCGGTGCCCGAGCGGACTAAGGGAGTGGCCTGCAAAGCCATGATTCACGGGTTCAAATCCCGTCCGGCGCTCCATGCGTCTATATGCCTATGTCATCACCCATGACACAGGCTTCGCCCCCAATCCCTTCCACGGATATTGCACTCTTGCCACCTGCAAGCCCGGTATTCGGGAGCGTGCGGAAATAGGCGACTGGATTCTGGGTGTCGGGTCCACTCAGAACTCACAGGCTGGCAAACTCATCTATGCCATGAGAGTCCAGGAAGCGATGACATTCGACGACTACTGGACCGACCAACGTTTCCAGCAAAAGAAGCCAAGCCCAAACGGCGACGAAGAGTCGCGATGCGGCGACAACATTTATCATCGCCACCCCGATACCGGAGACTGGGTCCAAGCACCTGGCTACCACAGTCTCGCCAACGGCTGCCCAAATCCGAGACTTGTCGATACCGACACAAAGTCACCCCGAGTTCTCATATCGGAGCACTTCGTCTACTACGGGAAGAGCGCCATCGACATCCCTAGCCACATCATGTTCTACGACGAAAAAGACCGCTTCACAGGCTTCCGCAACTACCGATGCAACTTCCCCCCTGCGCTGGAGTGCCACATGGTCGAATGGCTCCAAGACCTAACCCATTCCCCAGGCATCCGCGACATGCCTATCCACTGGAATTCCGCCGACAAACCTTCCTGCTAGCCCCAATCCGCCTAGCTTCGCCGACTCGGCACGCCTGTTGCCGACAGGGGCGCAGTGTCGCCCCGCCAGCAGGTTCGGCGGCAGGTTGCATCGATGGTGGTGATCCAGCCGGGGACGAGTTTGGCGGTGTCGGGTTGAGTGAGGGCAGCGATGACGGTGGCGTGATTGCCGGGGGGCCAGGGGGTGTAGCCGTCAGTGAGCACGATGATGGCCGAGGGCCGGGGCCGTGGGGGGTGCGGCGGGACGCTCAGGCCCCGCCGCCGGTCCCTTGGCCGAGAACATCCCGCCGAGGCTACCGTAGCTGTGAATGGAGACAGGCAGACAGGTCGCCATGCTCCTCTTCGGCGTTATGCTCTTCGGAGCGCTGGTCGCTGCTAGGCCGCTCCACACTTCGCCGTTTGTCGAACTGTGGTTCGCCGTCTCTGCCATCCTCGCCTTCTCGATAGCAATAGTCGCCTGTTGGAGCTGGTGGCAGCAACCAGCGCCGTCCGACTGGCAGAAGATCAGGCGCTACCAGTGGATAGGGAGGATAACGGCAGCAGTCGTTGTTGTCGGCGCTGTGGTGTCGGTCGGGCTGCAACCCGATAGGGCGGTGATGCCTCCGTAGCGGCAGGCCGGATTCAATAGCTAGCCGATGGGCTGGGATCACGAGCGGCTGGAGTCAGTCACGCCGGAGATTGAATTCGTGCTGTAGGGAGGTGTGCCAATCGCGCGGACTCCTCGCACCAGTTGGACTACCTGAACTTCCCCGGGTTTCACGCAGGCTGCTGGGATCGCAGCGGCCTGTCTGTTTGGGTTTGGCCTCGATCCGAATGTTCTCCGGCAGCTTGTCTGGGGTTCGCTGGATTGACGTAGAGCACGTCATCGATGCTCGTAGGGTGGGAGCGGTGACAACCCAGCAGCCGCGGATGGGCACCTTGCTTGCCGATTACCTCAACCAGCTATTGGGGGATGTTGGCGAGTCGGATGACGCACGCTCGTTCGCATATCGAGGTCAACGCGACGCAATGTGGGAGCTACAGTCCTCGGCTTACCGACGCTTGTGTCGTTCCGCAGGACTAGGGGCTAATAGCGGGAGCGAGGTCACCGAAGACAGCCTGATTGACTACAACAAGGAACTGATCTCCAGTTTCCGCAACCGCAGATACGACACAGCGGATGGTGCCCGATTCACCGATCTAGAAGTGCTGAGCCAACTTCAGCACTTGGGCGCAGCGACGGCGCTGATCGACTTTTCGCTCAATCCATTGGTTGCCTTGTGGTTCGCATGCCAAGACGCGCCCCACGACCCAATCGCTCCTGAAACCTCATATCTGGACGGGGCGGTATTCAAAGTCGATACCACTTACAGCCTGGACAGCGACCCAGGTCGCCTAGACGACGGTGCAGGGCCAAACCTCGATGAGATTCTGGACCAACGACTGATTCCACCGCATGACCTCCTTGCATGGAGGCCCCCGGTCGTAGCCAGTGCTCGGGAAAGGGTCGTGGCCCAGCACAGCGTCTTGCTGTTGGGCAGACCCTTGATGGCATCAAGTCCCAGCGGACCCAGGATCAAGAAGATTCCAGTATCTCGCGACGACAAGGAGCGGTTGAGGGGGGAACTCGCGGCGATTGGCATTGACGCATCGTCACTGTTCCCCGACCTGCACGGTTTCGCAACCACCAACGGCGTCGAACATCCCGTGATTCAGATGAGTGCCAAAGACCTGCTGGCCCAAGGCGTAAATGCCTATAACCGGGGTGATGCTATTGGGGCGCGTGACGCGTTGGCCCCCTACGTCAATAAACGCCCAGATGACTGGGTGGCCCGGCTACTCCTGTCCAACGCCTACGTCGACCTTGAATTGTATGGGGAGGCACTGGGCATTCTCGATGCGGCAGTGGAGCAAATCGACGAACTCCATCCGCTGCAGCACCACATGGTCCACGCAAATCGCGCCAACACAAGAGCAGCGATGGGAGACCATGAACATGCCATAGCCGACTACGACCACGCCCTTGGGCTGCCAGGCGGAGGCATCAAGGACCCCCTTCGCTTCAATCGCGGCAATTCCTATTTCGCCCTGGGGAACTACGAGGACGCCCTGGCGGATTTCGAGGCATGTGCTGGTTCTGCGGTGGCGGCTTACAACGCAGGCAACACCTGCATTGCGCTAGGCCGATTGGGGATCGCAGAAGCAAAATTTGCGGAAGCACTGGCTGAGCCGAGGATTTCGACGAATTCGCTCAGCAACCTCAAGGTAGTGCAGGACATCATGTCGCTCATAGATGCAGACCAGTGCGAAGTCGAATTTAAGTCATCGCCCATCCCTATCGACCCAAGGATTCGTCAATTCGTGATTCGCTCTAAACGGATTACTGATAGGCAGTTCCTCTTGCCTCTCGCGGGGAATGTGGGCAATCAGGGCAACACAGGTTGGATCGCTGTCGGCGAATGGTCTGCTGTCGGCGGGCAAGGCTTTTCGGGATCAGATGGAATGACCGTGGTGGTCACGGGCAGCACTGCCGGTTAATCATGCTTTCGTAACCCCCTCCAGCCGATGGCCGTGTTCTGGACCTCGGGTTTAGGGGGTGCAACATCTGCAATTTGAAACCTCCAGTTTCAGAGGTGATTGGGAGCGTGTCACAATGAGGCCCCCCGCATTGGGGCGGGCTGCCCATTCATGCTGGGGGTGTCGATGGAGATTTCAGCCATTTTGAGTCAGATCGAGCAGGGGCAGTTTGCGCTGCCTGAGTTCCAACGGGGCTATGTGTGGAGCCGCGAGCAGGTGAGGGGCCTTTTCTCATCGCTATACCGCCGCTACCCAGTGGGCGGCTTCTTGGTATGGACGACCCAGCCCGACCGGGATGCGGTGCGGGGCGGGGCGGCGCAGCCGGGTGCACCGGTCACGCTGCTGTTAGACGGCCAGCAGCGGGCCACTTCTTTGTACGGGGTGATGCGGGGCCGCCCACCGAAATTCTTCCAAGGCGACGAGAGAGCGTTCACAAGCCTGTATTTCAACGTAGACGAAGAGGTATTCGAGTTCTACGGGCCGGTCAAGATGCGCGACGACCCTCACTGGATCTCGGTGACAGACCTGTTCCGACACGGCCCTCGCGGCATGGTCGCCCAGCTCAGAAAGTGCACCGAGGACACCGAGGCGTTGCTCGACTACCAGCAGCGGCTAACCGACCTCTACACCATTGGCAGCATCGATCTGCACATCGCCCACATCCCCGGCCATGACCGGCCAATCGACGAGGTGGTCGACATCTTCAACCGTGTGAACTCCGGCGGCACCAAACTGTCGTCCGCGGACTTGGCACTCGCCAAACTCTGTGGTGAGGCGCCCCAGTCCCGACAGGAGCTGCGCCAGCTTCTCGCCGGCTGGGAGCAGAATGGCTATTACTTCAAGCTGGAATGGCTGTTGCGCTGTGTCACCGCTGTGGCGACCGGGCAGGCATCTTTCGGCGCGCTGCGGGGTGTCTCCGTCTCGGACTTCTCGAATGCGCTGAAGAAGACGGCGCAGAGCATCGATTTTGCATTGAATTTGCTGGGGACCGGCCTGGGCATCGATCACGACCGGGTTCTCGCCGGGAAATACGCGTTCACCTCGCTGTCGCGGCTCGTGTCCAACAACGGCGGGACGGTCAACGACCTCGCCGACCAGCACAAGATCCTGTATTGGTATGTCCACAGCTTCTTGTGGGGCCGCTACAGCGGGTCGGCGGAGACGAACCTGCGACGCGACCTCGTCGCCTTAGAAGACGGGGGCGTTGAGGGGCTGATCGCCGAGTTGGAGAGGTGGCGAGGAGGCCTTGAGTTAAAGGCCGATGACTTCGACTGGTGGAGCGTCGGCGCCCGCTTCTACCCGCTGCTGTACATGATGACCCGCCTCAGCCGGGCCAGAGACTTGGTCAACGGCCTCCCCCTGTCGCTCAGCATGCACGGCCATCTGAACCAGTTGCACAAGCACCATATCTTCCCCCGGAATCGCCTCTACCGAGAAGAGATGAGCCAGGCGCAGGTCAACGCCCTGGCCAATTTCTGCTTCCTCACAGCCGGTTCGAACTGGGCGATCAGCGACGACGACCCAGCCTCCTACCTGCACGAGATAGAGCAGCGGAACCCTGGCGTGCTCGCATCCCAATGGATACCCATCGACGAAGCCCTATGGCAGATTGACCGCTACCCGGAGTTCCTCGCCGCCCGCCGCTCCCTGCTCGCTGAAGCCGCGAACAGCATCCTCGCCGCCCTCAGAGAAGGCCGACACCCCGCGCCACCTCCGCAAACCGAACTCCCAACGCAAGCTCACGTTGCTGCACAAGTCAGCCCGGCCCGTCCGGCGTGGGACGAAGAGGACGACAGGGACATCCTTGCCTTGCGCCAGCTGGCCGCCGATCTGAGAATCGCCGCCCCGGAAACGCACTACGAGATCGCCGACACCGATACCGGCGAGCCCTTGGCCATGGCTGACGTTGCCTGGCCGCAAGGCATCCAACCGGGCCTGACTGAGCCTGTCGCGCTCTTGTTCGACCCGGATGCTGAGACCGAAGAACGGCTCGGTGAGCTCGGCTACCGCTTCTTCACCACCCCCCGGAGACTGATCTGGCATCTAGAACAACTCCTCGGAATTGATATCGACGGTGACCAGATCATCGGCGAAGCGGAACCTTTGCGATCCAGCTGAGGGCCTACAGATCAAGCGCGGCTCGGGACCAGCAGCCGTACTCATCTCTGTAATGATCTAGCCGGTAGGTGACCACCTCTGGGACGGGCACCCGGGATGGTTTCGGGTTTGACGCCAAATTTGATACGGACGGGCTGTGTGTCAGGTGACAATCAAAGCCACTATCGCCCTTTGCCGTCCATGACGCCTGTTCATCGCTCGTCTAGGCGGAAGGAGCTAATACAAGCTGAAGTACGAAGGATCGATGCTGCGGGCTTTCTCCCATATGCACAGGTCCAAAGCTCCGGGCTGCACGTTTCCATGTTCCGCATACTGGAGGAATGCTTCTTCGTATTTGGTGTAGTGGCGTTGGGGGTTCCACTCTGGTCTGAATATGCCAGCCCAGGTCAGCGCTCGAACCGGCCAGATGCCGACAAGCGCCACTTTGGCGCTTCCGGTCAGGTTGCGGACGATCCAAGCCGCTTTCTGAGGGCCGACCCCGTGCAGTCCCTTCAAGTAGACCTTCAGTTCAAGCGGGTCTTCAGGCGGAGGTTCTGAGCGGAGCTGGGCTAACGAAGTGGCGATGTACTTCGACCTCTGCTCCGGAAATCTGTAGCGCCCCAGACCGCCGGGCAGAGGTTCCGCTAGCCGCTCCTCGATTTCCCCCGCTGTCGCTTCAGAGTTCTCGGCGAGAAGGTCGAGTACGACTCGGCGAGCTGCCCGTGCAGACTCAGCGCGTATGCCAGAACCGCCGAGCAGGCAGAACACGACCACTGACTCGACATCTGCGCCGGATGCCGTTTTTGCGAGGCGCTCCTCGTAGCGCTCAATGGCGGTTCGATTGACCCAAAACGCTGGAGTGCCGAACACCTCGTGGCTGCCCCAAGCGGCATCCCACGACTTGTCCCCCGCTGTGAAGCTGATCAGGTCATGGCTGCTGCGCCCGCAGTGGGGATCATGCACTGGTTCCAACCATGCTTTCCGCGCCACGGTGGAGAGCCTACGCAGCTTCAAATGGAGCCGATGCTCCAGTCAGGTCCCGAAACGTGGCGAGGTCACCGGAATCCAGCCCACGCGAACCTGGGGGTCTCACCCCACCATCGAAGCGCGTACTGTTCTCGCACTCACATCCAGAATGGACAGAATGGCTATGCGGCCATCTTTAGAAGTCGGTCGCCGGTCTTGGGGTCGACATAGGCGAAGCTTTGTGGGGGTCGGAAGCCTCTTGGATTCGCCCTGAGATCTTGAAGGGGCACCGTCCTGTCTAGAGGCCGCTGATGCGACAGGGTCAGAGCGGTTCCGACGTCCAGTCCCTCGAAGTAACGCTTGAACTCGTTGTGGGACAACTCGGATCTCGAGCCGTGCTCGCGCCACAGAGCTGTGAGATTGGCCGATCTGACGTCTGTGATTATGCATGTACCAAGCAACGCTCGCACCGGCGTTGTGGCATACAACAGCGCCCGCGTCGGGACTTCGATCTTTGATGTCGTGCGACGCAGCTCAACAGTCTTTGTCCCGGCAAGGATGGCCTCGGCGAATCTCGGCTTGAGCGACAGGACGATCATCCGGCTCTGATCAAGTGCTTCAATCTCCTCGGCCATTTCGCCGCATCCCCTCCTCATAGAATGCCTGGACAATAACCTCATCTATTCGCCGAGTTGCAGCACCGACATCACTGGACAGATGCACGTTCATCGTCTGAGGTTGGCAATCAATCGCCGCTCCCCAGAAAAGACAGAGACCGCCGTTAGACGGCGGTCTCGACCCCACCGGCGAAGCGATAGGGGTGGTACAAGAAATCTACCAGGAGGCAGGTGGACCATCAACGGTCATTGAGCCAGGCGTTCTGCCGTTCGTTGGGCTGCTTGGCGGAGGTCCTCCATGTCGTTGCCCTGGGCGAGCCACTCGGCGGGCGATAGGCCGTCGAGGCCTTCGTGCTGTGCTGTTGAGGCCCATGAGGCAATCAGGAACGGGTCGGCCTCTTCGCCAAGGGAGTCTCGGAACGCGCCGATGATGTGGCGGACTTCGGGTCGGATCTCCTTCTTTTCGATGTCGAGCTGCCAAGTGGGATACCAGGTGGTGCCACGTCCGGGCAGGCCCAGCAGAGACCCGGAAATTTGTCGTTTCGACAGAGCTTGGCGGGTGACACCAAGAAGCTCCGCAGCCTCAGACGTGTCAATGCGGTCGCCGACTAACCGCGACCACCTGGCGCTGGCGATGGCCTCCTCGGCTGCCTTTGCGCCGAGCTCCCGGGCTTCGTCAGCGTCGATCTTGTCGATTTCACGTCGAGCGGGGGACAGACGCTCTAGAAACGCGTCGACGAGCAGGGCAACGCGCTCGTTGACAGATCCCTCGTTGGATTGCAATTGGTCGCCTCGGTAGACAGCCCATCCCTCCTCTTGGGGGCGGGAGCTTGTGAGTTTCACCAAGACGTCGATGACGAAGGGGCCGTGGTCAGACGAGTCCAGGGTCTTCATGTCTGTCGTAGGGGCGAGTTTGGTCTTGGGGGAGACAGCCATACAGCAACCCTAATCGTCAACCCGTCAACCGTCAACCCGTCAACTCTCATTCAGCGGTGCGTCAGCAGCCGTCCACCAGCAGGCTGGGGGCAAGGTGCGCTCCCAGGGCAGCAGAGACATTGCCCTTTGCTAGCTTCGAAGCCCATCAGGGGAACGTCCCGTTCTGCTCAACGGGTTTTGGTTGCATCGTTACTAGTGGTGGTGGGCACCATAGTCCTGGCAATCTCCTGGCCCGGGTCACTGGCGGCTCACACCGAGTTGGAGTCTTCCCAGCCCTCTGACGGGGACCTGGTCAGCCAATCGATCTCGCAGATTTCGCTCACTTTTTCCCGTCCGGTTGAGCCGGTCTCCAACGGGATGATCGCCTTCGATGAACGGGGCATCGAACATCAACCCGTTGCTGTCGACTCTGTCGACGGGAAGACCTGGACAATGAGCTACGAAGCGCCGCTTCCTGACGGCAGGCATGAGGTTTATTGGCGAGTAACGTCCGCCGACGGGCATTTCATCGAAGGGGCGTTCGCGTTTACTGTCGCTGTCCAAGAACCTGGGTCAGCTGTCTTGCCGTCGCCAAGCCTCCAAGAAACACAGGACGGGAAGACAACAGAACCCCTCGTCAATCCCACTGAGACAGGTGTATCTGCCACACGGAGCGTCACGCCGACACCGACGTACTCGACTCCCGAAATGGAGATGCCCTCCACCCAGCTAACGACACCAGCAGCCGCCTCGACACCAGATGTCACCTCAGGTAACGACGATACGCGCCCAGCGCCGTCACCTACTGTCGCTCCCGCCGAGACCGCTATGGAAGGGCGCACCCCTCACTCGTTGTTCTCCTCCGCACAGCGTCAAAACTCGGCGGTCACGGGATCTCAGCGCATCGCTGAAGCGACTCGAATCCTGATCTTTCTGGCCACCATGGGCATCGTGGGCGGGTTGGCGTTCATGACCCTTGTGGTTCGCGACGAGCCCCTTGACTCAGACCGCGCTCGAAGATGGGTGGGCGTCGGCGGAATAGTGCTAACCGCAAGCGCGGCTTTGGCATCTCTGAATCGAGCGGTGGTGATCGAACGCGATTGGTCGGCGTTCTGGTCGCCTGACGAAATCGCCGATGCCGTTTCGACTCAATTCGGTGTGGCGGCAGGACTGCGTCTCGCAGGCGGACTCGCCTTGGCTGTCACCCTGCTCCGCACCACGGCAAGCCCACCGAGGCTGTGGACTGTAGTGACCGCCCTGGCGGGCGGAGCGCTAGTCATCGCTTCGTTTGCTTTCGACGGACACACAGTTACCGAAGGACCCAGATGGCTTCACGCCGTTGCCAGCATGAGCCATGTGAGCGCCGCAGCGGTTTGGACCGGCGGCCTCGTACTACTGGTCGACCTCCTCTGGCGTCGACGCCGCCGCGGCGTAGACGTGTTCCGGCCATTGATGCGATTCTCACGAATGGCGGCTACTTCGCTCGTTCTGGCCGGCGCAACGGGCACGGCTATGGCGATTATCGTTCTCGACCGCTTCACCGATCTCTGGTCAACTCCGTGGGGCCGATTTCTGCTGGCCAAGATTGCCCTTGTCGCGGTGGCCGCGGCCATCGGCGGTCATAACCGCTGGGTGCTCATCCCCGCCATCGAGGAAAACGGGCAAGCCGCCATTCACCGCCGCCTGCGTATAGCTGTTGCGACAGAGGCGATTGCCTTGCTGGGCGTCGCCGTCGTCGCTGCGTTCTTGGTGGCAGCAGCAGCGGCATAGAGCGAACCCACTCCCACGCCTACGCGGAACCCAGAGATCACCATTCTCTACAGCTCAATTCCTCACTCCGATGCCCTGCTTGCGGGCACTTGGCGCGAAGACGGCCCGTTCAAGGTGACGGTCCATCGGGTTGACGTCAACGAGAGTTGACACTTGGTTGGGTGGGGCCGCTACCGGCCGATAGAGGAGGCCAGCCCCGACCTTGTAGTCGTCGGTGGGTGGCCGAGGCGGTTGGAGTTGGTGAGCGCTTACAGGATCAGATCGGTGAGCAGGCCAGCGGCTAATGCCACGACGAATACGTAGGCGAAGAAGGCTCCGACCACCCGGACCCGGGCGATCTTGGTGAGCAGCGCGAATTCGGGGATGTTGGCTCCCGCTCCTGCGATGACCAGCGCGACGATGGCTCCAGTGCCTGCTCCTTTGGCGTGGAGTGCATCGCCGATCGGGATGAAGAGCTCGGTGCCGAAGTAGAGCGGAATGCCGGCGAGGGCCGCGGTGGGGACGGCCAGCGGGTTGTGGGAACCAGCTAGTCCGGCGAGGGCGTCGGTGGGAACCAGCAGGCCGATCGCAAGTCCTACACCCACTCCCGCCCCGATCAGCCAGGCCATTCCCTTCAACAGCGCCACAGCACGGTGCCACGCGGTCCGACACTCGGCAGCCCATCCGGCCCAGGGGACTTCGTTCGGCGACGGGCAGCTCGGCAGCGGCGACGGGCTTCGCGGCCCTACGGGTGCGGATGTGGGTACCGGTAGAGCCGGGGCTGGCTGCGCCACCAGCACCGGAATGGGCTTGAGGTGCGGGGTGATATCTACCGCGTCCACGACGAGAGCCAATAGGAAGGCTGCCGTGAACGCGGTTACGACGTAGACGGCCGCTCCTGTGGGACCGATGACCATGGCCAAAACTCCGATCATCACCGGGTCGACCACGGGAGCGGCGAAGATGAATGCGGCGTATCCCGCGGGTCGCACACCGGCCTGTCGCATGCCGATGAGAACCGGAATGGCCGAATAGGTACAGAACGGCGTGACGAAGCCCACCGCGATGCCCTTGAGCGCGGCCCAACGAGGAGGCCCGCCCATCCACCGCCGGATCGCAGCGTCGCCTAGGCGGCGCTGAAGCAATGTGATTCCGAATGTGACCGCAAGCAGCAGCGCGATCATCTCCGCAGTTAGCAGCGCCGCCCCCGGCAGCGAGGTCATGGCGACTCCAGGCCCATGATTAGGGCGGCTGCCTGGGGGAATTCCTGCAAGCAGTTGTGGTTGACGGTGACGAGCGTGCGGGTCCCAGCGGTCTGCATGTGAATGAACCGCTCCCCAGCCAGCACGCGAAGGTGGTGTGAGACCGTCGATTGGCCGACACCGACCCGATCGACGATCTCTCCGACGGTCATGGCCGCCGGCGCGGTGGCCACGGCATTGAGCACGAGCAGCCGTGTTGCATCGGCCAGGCATCGGAACCAGCTGGCGAACTCGTCAGCATCCGCAGCGGCGAGCGTCGGTCGGGAGAGGGTATCAGCCGGGGTATTCATCGATAATCGACGATAATCGATTATTAGTGCGCATGCAACGCATTGGGTGCTTGTATGGTTCGGCGATGGAGAAGGCGGCTTTGTTCGATGCTGTCATTGCGCAGCGTCAGCGCTTGATCGGCGTTCTGGACGGCTTGACAGACGAGCAGTGGAACGCGGAGTCGTTGTGCGAGAAGTGGCGAGTGCGCGATGTGGTGGGTCATCTGGTCACCATCTTGGACATCCCCGTTGGACGTTTCCTGTGGCGGTCTTTTCGGGCCCGGAGCTACGACAATTACGCCGCCGACGTGGCTTGTGAATACGGCTCACAAGACCCCGGCCAGCTTCTGGCGAATTACCGCCAGCTAGCCGATAAGCGGATAGCCCCGCCGATTGTCGGGCCCATTGCGCCGTTGACCGATGTCTTGATCCACACCCGCGACATCGAGCGGCCACTCGGAATTCCAGCAACGCTGCATCCTGAGGGCCTTCGCTCCGCGCTCGATTACTGCTGCGGTGGCCGAGCCTTCGGCTTTGTGCCTGGAAAGCGCACCAAAGACCTTCGATTCGAGGCAACTGACATGAATTGGTCCGCTGGTGACGGGGCGCTGGTGTCAGGCACGGCGGAGGCGATCTTTTTGGCCGTCACCAACCGACCCATCGCAGTGCCCGATTTGAGCGGAGACGGCGCCGAGATGCTGGGCAACCGCATCGGCTGAAGCCTCTGAAGCAGCGCCGGTCGCTGTGCCTATGCAGGGCGGGAGGCCAGCAGGTCGGCGGCCTGGGTGGCGGCGCGGTGGCCGCTGGAGAGGGCGCCGTTGACTGAGGGGATGCCCATGTAGTCGCCGGCTAAGAACAGGTTGTCGATGCGCCCGGCAAGCTGGCCGGGGATCTGCGCCATCTTGGCGAGCATTCCGGGCTGGCCCATGCACAGGGCCTCTTCCCAGCGGTAGACGCGGTAGAACAAGCCCTCGTTGTCGCCGGGAAGGGCGGAGCCGGGCGGGGCGTTGCGGCGAGCGGCGCCCAGCATCTGGCGCTTTATCTCCTCGTCGCCTTGGGGGATGAGCTCCTTGGCCCGGTCGAGCCCGATGAGCAGGTCAAGAATGCTCTTGCCCGGAGGGGCGCAGGCGGGCAGGAAAGTAGTCCGGTCCATCAGAAGCGGAGTGTCGTCGTGCTCGGGGAAGAGCGCGCCATGCCAGCCGGGAGGAAGCGGGGGGTGGTCGAGGCCGATCACCAAACGGCAACCGGTTGAGTAGCTCACGGTGCTGAGTGCGGCGTGAGTCTCGGCCGGCAGGTCGGGGACGAGGCCAGAGACCTGGGTGCCGGGCACGGCGCTGATGACCGCATCCGCCTCGATCGTCTCACCGTCCACCACGACGCTGGTCGCAGCACCGTCCTCCACGGTGACTCTCCTGGCGGGGGTTGAAACCCGGATCACGTCGGCACAGGCAACAGCCAGGGCTTCGCTCAACGAGCCGATGCCCCGCTCGGGCATGTACACCTTGCCGCCGCTCAACATCGTCTCGCCGATGTAGGCTCGCATGAGCGCCTGGCCGGCGGGCGCGGCATCGCCCAAGACCATCTTCAGGGGGCCGCTCAGCGACACCCGCAGCTTCTCGGGCACTTTGTGGCGATCGAGGTATTCGCCGTAGGACTCGTCGTCGTCGATCTCAGCCAGGCGGCTGTCGCTGGCGAAACTCAGGAGTTCTTCCTGGCGGTACATGTGCCGCATCACCTTGGAACCGGCCCGCAGACCCGAGGGCGAGAGGAAGCCCATGGCCTTGGCCGCGGGCAGCTGGCGCAGGAAGTTTCCGATCGATTGGTCAGGCGTCGTGGTAACCCACCGTCCGCCGCGGTAGTGGCCGAAGATCATCGTCGACTCCACCAGCGGCAGTCCAAGCTCCTCGCATATGCGGAATGCGGTGTCGTAGGTGGTGGTGAAGACGAAGGCACCGTTGTCGACAGAGAACCCGTCCACCCGCTCGCCGATGCCGCGTCCGCCCGCCCGCTCCTTGGCTTCCAGAAGCAGGGAGGTGATGCCTCGTTTCTTCAGCTCATAGGCGGCGCTGAGCCCGGCGAAGCCCCCGCCGACGATGACGACGCGCCTGGTGCTCATTTGGGCGCCTCCCTTTTCGGTTCCCTGCACATCTATTGCGCAGACGCCTTGCCCGAGGGCGCAAGCATCTGGTGGATCTATGCGCACTGTACTGCCAACTCCAGGCCCCTTTGGCGGTGCTGTTCTGTCAATATGGCGGTTGTCGCATCGACTACGGGGAGGAGAGACCAGTGGGGAAGGCAACCGAGACTGATTTGCCCGGTGTGGGGGTTCGCTTCGACCTGGAGACGAACGCCGGCCGCTGCGTCGGCGTGGTCGTCCACCAGACCGGTCGGCGCGATCTGGTGGTCTACGACGAACGGGACGTTGACCGGGCTTGTGAGAGCGTGGTGTTGACCGAGGATGAGGGTCACACCCTCGGCGAGCTTCTGGGCGGCAACCCCGTCCTAGAGCATCTGGACGACGTCGTGCACCGCCTTGAGGATCTCGTGATCTCGTGGGTCACGATCGACTCCAAGTCGTCGCTCGCTGGGCTTACCCTCGCCGAGGCCGAGCTGAGGGCGCGAACCGGGGCGGGCGTTGTCGCGCTGGTCACCGACTCGGGCTCGATCCCAATCCCAGGCGGGGCTGACCGCCTCGAAGCCGGCGGCACGGCAGTGGTCGTCGGCATCCCGGCCGCAGTGAAGGCGGCTACAAAGCTGCTGAACGAATCGGGTTAGCCCATGCACACGGGCGGCGATCTGTTTGTGATCGAGCTCGGGGCGGTGGTGCTGGTTCTGGCCATCGTCGCCCGTCTGGCTCGAAGGATCGGCCTGCCTGCGCTTCCGATGTACCTGCTGGTGGGGCTGGCCATGGGCGAGGGTGGTCTTGTGGAGTTGCCGGCGTCGGAGGAGTTCATCGAGGTGGGCGCCGAGATCGGCGTCATCTTGATGCTGCTCATGCTGGGGCTCGAGTTCTCGGCCCACGAGTTGATTGAAAACGTTCGGCGTTCAACTCTGGCCGGGATCGTCGACCTCGTTCTAAATTTCCCACCGGGATTCGTCGCCGGGTTGCTGCTCGGGTTCGACCCCATCGTTGCCGTGTTGCTCGGCGGCGTGACCTACATATCGTCGTCGGGCATCGTGGCGAAGCTCGTCGCCGACCTCGACCGCATCGGCAACCACGAGACCTCGGTGATCCTGAGCGTGCTCGTCATCGAAGACCTGGCCATGGTGCTGTATCTGCCCATCGTGTCCGGGGTGCTCTTCGGCGGCTCGGCGCTGAGCACCACCGTCACCGTCATAGTCTCTTTGCTAGTGGTGGTTGGCGTGCTCGGTGCCGCCTACCTGTTCGGCGACCGGCTGAGCGCCATCGCATTGAGCCAATCCAGCGAAGCGCTGCTGTTGACGCTGCTGGGCGGCACTCTGCTCTTCGCCGGCGTCGCCGGGCGCCTCAACCTGTCTACGGCGGTGGGGGCCTTCGTGGTGGGCGTGGCACTGTCGGGCGACATCGTCTCCCATGCCCGCGGCCTGCTGTTGCCGCTGCGAAACCTATTCGCCGCCGTCTTCTTCGTGTTCTTCGGCCTGCAAGTCGACTTAGACCTTGTCCCCGATGTCGCTGTCGCTGCCGTGGTCATTGCCGCCATCACCATCGCCACCAAGTTCGCCACCGGCTGGATCGGTGCCGGGCGAGTTGGCATCGGCAGACCCGGCCGGGCCCGGGCCGGCGCCGCCCTCATCGCCCACGGAGAGTTCTCCATCGTGATCGCCGAGCTCGGCATTACCCGCGAGAGCGACCTTGGCGCGCTTGCTGCCACCTACGTCATCATCCTCACCTTGGTCGGCGCGGTGCTCTACCAGTACTCCGACTCCATAACCCTCCACACACCAAGCGAGTCGTACCGGGCCCGATGGCAGCGGAAATCCCGCCTCGCCGAGCGGCTCCGCCAGCGCCGCTGGTCGCCAACGCGCTAGAACTACCCTCCATTGATACTTTGTCTTGGAGGAAAAGTTGACGACGAGAATAGTGTGTTGGAACATCGCAAAACGCCATGATCCGTGGCGTGAGCTGGTGGCCATGGACGCAGATGTGGCCCTGCTACAGGAAGCTGGTCAGGTCCCGCCAGACGTCGCCGCCAAGGTCAAAACCGGCGCTAGAGAGCATTGGGATGCAAACGCTTGGAACTCGGACTGGTACTCAGGTCGTTGGAAGAATTTGTCCGACCGTTGGTCGAAGGTGGTGAAGCTGTCGGATCGGGTGAAAGTCCAGTGGTTCAAACAGGTCGGCCCAGTTAGCGAGATAGGCGAAGACGAGATCGCCGTAAGCGGCATCGGCACGATCGCTGCCGCGCGGGTCGTTCCGCAAGACGGGCTGCCGTTCATTGTCGTGTCCATGTACGCACGGTGGATCAAGCCCCATCCGTCTACCAACAGCACGTGGCGTGTTGGTTACTCAGATGGCTCAGCACACCGGATCATCTCGGACCTCTCGGCATTCATCGGCGACACAGATCCAGGCACGCACCGCGTATTGGCTGCGGGCGATCTGAACATGTTTTACGGAGCCACTCATGACAACCGGCTGTCGCTAACCGATCGCGAGCGCACAGTTTTCGAACGGATGGACGCGCTTGGCCTGGAGTTCCTAGGTCCCCAATCTCCCGATGGCCGGCAGGCCAGCCCGAGACCCCAAGGACTGCCGGAGGACACGAAGAACGTCCCCACCTATTACACCACCACAAGGTCACCGGAGACTGCTGAGAACCAGCTCGACTATGCCTTTGCCTCGCGCGGCTTCCACGAGGACATCAAAGTTCGGGCTATGAACGAACCCAAGGAATGGGGGAGCAGCGACCACTGCCGACTCTTGATCGAAGTGGGTAGTACCTGAGCAAGTCGAGCGGCGGTGACGTGCAGTCGGATACAAAGCTGTTCACTGCCGTATCGCCACTCCTGCTAGCCTGACTCATTCCGGGCCGTTAGCTCAGTTGGCTAGAGCACCTGCATGACGCGCAGGGGGTCAGGGGTTCGAGTCCCTTACGGCCCACCGAATGGTTGTCGCCCAGTCCAGTGATCGACGGCGGCTGGGCTGGTTGCTCGCCGGGGTGGGGATGCTCTCGGTTTCCACCGACTCGCTGTGGATCCGGCTGTCGGAGGCCGACGCCATCGATGTCTCCTTCTGGGTGGCGTGCTGCTCAATTCCCCTCTACACCGCGCTGAGCCATCGGATAGACGGCTGCTGGCCGCTGGAGGCGTTCCGACGCCACCCGTGGCAGCAGCTGGTCATCGGGGTGCTCACTGGGGGCAGCCAGCTCTGCTTTGTGATTGCCGTCACCCAGACCCGAATAGCCAATGTGGTGGCCATCGTCGCCGCGGTGCCGTTGTTGGCCGCGGTGAGCGCCTGGATATGGCTGAGGGAGCGCATCTCCCGGCCCACAGCCATCGCCATTGCCATCACCATGGGGGGAATAGGGGCGATAGTTTCCAGCTCGGTGGGGGAGCCCACCCTCTCGGGCGATTTGCTGGGCGTGTTGGCCATTGTGGGCTTCTCAGTGAGCCTGACCATGTGGCGCCGGTATCCCGACATGAGCCGCTTGGTGGGGCTGTCCATAGGCGGGGTCATGACCGTGGCGGCTCTGGTCTACTCGGCATCGCCGCTCTCGTTGGACATGCGGGCCTATCTGTCGATCGCCGCCATGGGCCTGGTGTTCAACCCCTTCGGCCGATTGTCGCTGTCCAACGCACCCCGCTTCGCTCCGGTGGCCGACGTGGCCCTGTTCGCCCCCATCGAGACTGTGGCCGGGACCGTGTGGGCCGCGGCGTTCTTCAGCGAGTTCCCCCGCCCTGTCGCTGCTGTCGGCGCGATCATCGTGCTGGTCGGCGTGTTTTACGGCACCATCGCCACCACCCGCCCCGGAGCCGCCACGGCCCACTAGAGGCCCTATCCCTAGAGGGGATATGGGAAGTAGCGTCGAGGGCTATGGCCAAGCCGAACATCTTGATGGTGATGGCCGACCAGCTGGCACCGCACTTCACCGGTGCCTATGGCCATCCGCTAGTCAAGACACCGGCCCTAGACGCCTTGGCCGGGCGGGGTGCCCGGTTCGATGCGGCCTACTGCAACTTTCCGCTGTGCGCGCCGTCGCGGTTCTCGATGATGTCGGGCCAGCTGCCGTCGGCCATTGGGGCGTGGGACAACGCCGCCGAGTTCCCGGCCTCCATTCCGACGCTGGCCCACTACCTCAACCTGGCCGGGTACCGCACCGTGTTGGCTGGCAAGATGCACTTCATCGGACCCGACCAGCACCACGGGTTCGCCGAGCGGCTCAATACCGAGATCTACCCCTCGGACTTCGCCTGGACTCCCGATTGGGACAACGCGGGGGAGCGGATCCAAAAGTGGTACCACAACATGGACAGCCTGTCGGAGGCCGGTCAGGCCCTGGCCACCTACCAGCTGGACTACGACGAGGAGGTAGGTTTCGCCGCCGTCCGCAAGCTCTACGACCTCGCCCGCGACAGCGACGACGACCGGCCGTTTTTTCTGACCGCGGCGTTCATCCACCCCCACGATCCCTATGTGGCCCGACCCGAGTGGTGGGATCTCTACGACCACGACGCCATCGACATGCCCGAACCGGTAGACCTCGACTCGCTAGATCCCCACAGCCAGCGCATCCGCCAGGGAATCCAGGCCGACACCGAGGGCTACACCGAGGAACAGTGTCGCAACGCCCGCCACGGCTACTACGCCAACACCAGCTATTTCGACTCATGGTTGGGCCGAATGATCGGAGTTCTCGAGGAGACCGGCAAGCTCGACAATACGGTGGTGATCGCCACCAGCGACCACGGCGACATGCTCGGCGAGCGCGGCCTTTGGTTCAAGATGAACTTCTTCGAGCGGTCGCTGCGGGTGCCGTTCATCATGGCCGGACCGGGCATCGCCAACACCGCGGTCCCCAATGCCTGCTCCTTGCTCGACCTGGCGCCCACCCTGCTGGACATTGCCGCCGACGGCGGCACCCGAGTCGAACCGGCAACCCCGCTGGCCGGGCGCAGCTTGTGGGATGCGGCCACCGGGGGGAGCGATCCCATTGACGAGGCCATCGCCGAGTACACCGCGGAGATGACCTCCCATCCCATGTTCATGATCCGGCGGGGCCGCTACAAATACATCCACTGCGATACCGACCCCGCCCTGCTCTATGACACCGACGCCGACCCCCAGGAGCGGACCAACCTGGCTGATGACCCGGCCCATGCCGACTTGTCCGCAGATTTTGCCGCCGAAGTGGCCCAGCGCTGGGACAGCGGTGCCATCAGGGATCAGGTGCTGGCCTCCCAGCGGGCCCGGCGACTGCTGCACGCCGCGGGCAACGGCAGCCGCATCTCATGGGATTACTCCCCAATCCAAGACGCGGCCAACCAGTATGTGCGCGACCACATGGACTGGGCCGAGGCCGGCGCCCGCACACGCTTTCCCGAGTAGAGCTGGCCAGCCGGTTCTTGGTCGCTATTGCTTCAACCGCAGGGCCAGCAGGTGGGGGACCCCGGGTTCTTCCACCAAGCCGATGGGGTAGATGATCATGTCGCCGGCCACCGCGGGCCACCCATTGGTGGCCCCCTGCGCCTGATGGCGCCACACCACCTTGCCGGTGTGGCGGTCGAGGGCCAGCAACTCGCCAAAGAAGGCGGAGGTGAACAGCAGATCGTTCACCACGGTCATGCCGCCAAGCACGTCGGCAGAGGGCACCTCCGGGTACTTGGAGATGATCTCCACGTCCCAGACGATGTCGCCGGTGGCGATGTCGATGGCCACCACGTTGCTGGGGCGGGTGAACAGCTGGGTGCCCTCGCCGCCGCTGCTCACCTGGTCGGACTCGTAGTAGGAGGGGGCGTTCACCACCGCGGCGTAAAACACGCCTTTGGCCACGGCCACCGGGGTGACCATGCCGCCCTGGGCGCCCGGCAACACCTCGACGGGGGAATTGAAGGCCTCGAGATTGTCGTTGCGGTGCAAGCCCACCGAGGTACGCCAGAGCACCTCGCCGGTGGCCGGATCGTGGCCGAACGCCACCCCGCCCTTGCCCGCCGACACCAGCACGTCGTGGTCGAGGCCGTGGTCCTCGGCCTTGGCCAGCGACACCAGCACGTGATCCCGGTCGAAGATGTCGTGGGGGAAGGCCTGGAAGCCCCAGCGCAGCTCGCCGGTGTTCACGTCCAGCGCCACGGTGCCGCTGGTCCAGCGGTTTTCGCCCGGACGGCTCGACCCCGCGGGCCAGCCCGGAGCCCCGGGGAACGGATACGGGTTGCCCACGCCGTAGAACAACGTGCCGCTGTCGGTGTCCAGGGCTGGCGGGTACCACGCCCCGCCCCCGCTGTTGACGTCGGGATTGCCCCACAGGGTCTCGTCTTCCACGGTGGCAAACGTCCACACCACCTCGCCGGTGGCCTGGTCCAAGGCGTAGATGGTGCCCCGCACCCCGGCGGGGAACCCGCTGGTGGAGGCCAACACCATCCCGTTATGCACGAAGGGCTGCACGTTGAGCTCGCTGCCTCCGGCCGCGATCTCGGTGGCCCAGATCTCCTCTCCGGTCTCGGAGTCGTATGCCGCTATCAGCTGACCTCGTTCTCGGTCGCCGATCTTGATGGCAAAGACCTTGCCCCAGCCCAGCGCCACGCCCGATGGGCCGTACAGGCCGCCTCGACGCCCGGTGGTCCATAGGTTTTCGCCGGTGAGGCGGTCGATGGCGTGGACCCCGCCGTCGAGACCGGCAACATAGACCCGGTCGCCCAAGATCAGCGGGGTGGTGGCCAGATTGCCCCAGGTGCTTCCGCCGGGGATCTCCGCTGTCCAGGCCACTTCCAGGCGGTCGACGGTGGTGGAGTCAATCGGGCTGTTGAACACGGCCCGAGTGGCGGCCGCATCCCGGTTGGGCAGCGGCCAGTCGTCGGCGTGCTCGATGACCTCGGGCGGGCTGGCAGACGGGGTGATCTCGGCGGTGGGCTCAGAAGCAGGCACAGCCTCGATCGTGGCCTCGGCCGCAGTCGGTGCGGGCGTGGTCTCAACAGATTCTGAGGGTGCTGACGTGGGCGGCGCGGTTTCTTCAGTGTCCTCCGCCGAGGAGCAAGCCCCAAGAGCCAACGCAACGGCCAGAAGAACAGTCACCAGTTTCCGCGACACCCCCCAACCGCTGGCCATGGAACGACTGTACGGGCTGTAGGCGACCGGGACGGTACTGTGTTGGCACCCCAGCCAAGGAGGAGGCATGGCCCGAATCAAGATCCCCGATGGCCCCGCGGAGGAGCTCCATCGATTGTGGATGATGTGCCCGGAGCTCACCGCTCCGGCGTCGGCGTTCAGCGCGGCGGTGTACAACAAGAGCAAGCTCTCGGTGCGGCTGCGGGAGCTTCTGCGGATGAGGATCGCCCAGATCAACCACTGCGTGGTTTGACTGGATACCCGGGTTGCGTCGTTGGCGCAACATGATCTGAGCGAGGACGACTACCTCCACGTCGACAAACGCGACGAGTACGACGGCTACAGCCAGGCTGAGCGGGACGCGCTGGAGTACTGCGAGAAGTACGCCACCGACCACTTGGCCATCGACCAGGCGTTCATGGACCGCATGGTCGATCACTACGGCGACGAGCTGATGGTGGACATGACCCTGTCCATCGGCTGCTGGATCGCCTTCGGCCGCATCAATCAGGTGATGGATGTATCAGTCTCCTGCCCGCTGCGCATGAAAGGCCCCGAGGAAGCGCTCGAGGCAATGGAGGGAAACGGCCAGAGCGAAGACGACATCCTGGCCATGCGCTCGGCCCGATTCGCCTAGCCCCTAGCGGAACAGGCGGCCGAAGGCCCGCAGGTCTTCGGTGAACAGCTCGGGCTGCTCGAAGGGGGCGAAGTGGCCGCCTTTGGGCTGCACGGCCCAGTGGACGATGTTGTAGCGGCGTTCGGCCCACACCCGCGGCGTTTGCAGCAGCTCGCGAGGGTACACGGCGTGGCCGGTGGGCACCTCCACCCGACCGGCCCACGAGTCCACCGCCGAGGTTCCCGCTCGGGCCGACTCCAGATAGAGCCGCCCCGATGAAGCGGCGGTAGCGGTTATCCAATACAGCATCACGTTGTCCAGCAGCTGGTCTTTGGTGAACACGCTCTCCAGGTCGCCGTCTTCCAAGTCGCACCAGTGCTGGTACTTCTCGATGAACCAGGCGGCCAGCCCGACGGGGGAGTCGTTGTGGGCCACGGCCAAGGTCTGGGGCTTGGTGCTGAGCATGGCCATGTAGCCGGTGCCCCCGGCAATCACCTCCAGCGACCGGGCCATGGCCTCCTGCTCCGCCTCGGTCACCCCGTCCATCATCGTCTCGAGATCGGCGGCCTCCTCGGCGGTGGGCTGGGCGAAGAGCATGTTGAAGTGCGCCGCGATGAGCCGGTCGCCGAAAGCCTCGGCCATGCGCCGGGTGACCAGCGCTCCCCAGTCGCCCCCCTGCACGATGTAGCGGTCGTAGCCCAGCTGTTCCATAACCCCGGCGATGGCCTCGGCGCAGCGGTGCATGTCCACGCCGGGGTTGGCAGTGGGACCCGAGAATCCGTAGCCGGGCAGCGACGGCACCACAATGTGGAAGGCGTCGGCCGGATCGCCGCCGTGGGCCACCGGATCGGACAGCGGGCCCATCATCTCCCGGAACTCCACCACTGAGCCCATGTAACCGTGGATCATCACCATGGGCAGCGCATCGGGCTCCGGCGAGCGCACATGGTAGAAGTGGACCCGCTCACCGGCCGCGGTAGCGGTGAACTGGGGGAAGGCGTTGAGATAGTCCTCCCGAGCCCGCCAGTCGTACCCTTCGGCCCAGTATTGGCAAAGCTCCCGCATGTAGGCCACCGAGGCGCCGTCGGCCCATCCGGGTCGCACGGTGTCGGGCCACCGGGTCATGGCCAGGCGCTGGTACAGGTCGTCTAGGTCGGCCTGGGGGGTGTCGATCTCAAACGGCTCGATGCTCACTCCCGCAGCGTGTCACAGACCCGCGTCGGCACTGCTAGTCGAAATGGTCGGCCCGGCGGACAACGAAAAACCAGGTAAGCACAGCCGACAACACGACGAGCACGCCCGACCAGATGCCGGCCTCGGCCACGAAGGCCTCCTCGATGCTGTTGAACGCCTTGGTGGTGAGGGTGGGGAAGTCGAAGGGGGCGATAAGCAGGGTGATGGGCAGTTCCTTCATCACCGACAGCATCACCAGCCCGCCGCCCGCTAGCAGCCCTGGGGCCATGAGCGGCAGCTCCAACGACCGGAAGCGGCGCACCCAGCTGGCCCCCAGGGTTCGGGCCGCGTCGGTCAGCCGGGACGACACCGCGGCCACCGCCACCTGAGAGGTGCGCATCGTCTGGCCCCCGAACCGCACGATGTAGGCAAAAACCAGCAACACCAGGGTGTTGCGGAGGTGGCTGCCTATGTCGGTCTTCAGCGTCCAGAACAGCAGAGCCAGCCCGATGAGAATCCCCGGCAGGGCGAACGCCGACACGATTACCGCATTGGCCACTGTGCCGATGCGGGATCGGTAGCGCACCACCAGGTAGGCAGCCGGAAGCACGACGGCCACCGAGACCACCGCAGCGAGAATGCTGCCGTAAGCAGTGTGCCAGGTCGGCGACCACACGTCGTCCCAACCAACAAGCAGATCCCGTCCCCCAGAGGCTTCCAACCTGATCCCGTCGATGCTCCAATCGGCCAACGAGGCCAGTGGCCCCAACAGGGCCAGCGCCACCGATCCAGCCAGGAAGGCCACCGCAATCGGCTTGGTCCGGCCTAGGCGGTAGATCACCGGGCTGCGAGACCGCACGGGCGCCGCGTGCTCATAGCGGCGGGTGGCCCCCCGCTCCACCAGAACCACCACAGCGGCCAGCACCAGCAGGATCACGCTGAGGGCCATCGAGACCGGCTGGTTGTTGAGCCGGGTGGTGTAGATGGCCCGGCTGAGGGTGTCGTAGCGCATGAGCTGCACCGCGCCGAAGTCGCTGATGGCATACAAGAACACCAGCAGGGTGCCGGCGCTGATGGCGGTGGCCGTCTGGGGCAGCACCACTCGCCGGATGATGGTCAGCGGGCTGTCGCCCAGCAGCCGGGCGGTTTCTTCGGCCGAGCCGGGCAGGCGCCGCAGCCGGGCGGCCACCGGCAGATAGACGTACGGATAGGTGAACAAGGTGAGCGCCAGCCACGCGCCGAACAGGCCCCGTACCTCCACGTCCCACACCAGCCCCAGGTTGTCCAGCCAGTCGGACAGCAAGCCGCCGGGGTTGAGGGTGCGGATCAGCGCCGCGGCGCCTATGAAGGTGGGGAACACCAGTGGCAGCGGCAACAGCGCCTGCCACATGCGCCGGAGGGGGATGTCGCAACGGGTGGTCAGCCAGGCCAGGGCGGTGCCGAACGCCGCAGTGGAAGCCGACACCAGCACGGCCAGCCGCAGCGTGCGCAACAGTGGTCCTTGGGTGCGCTGGGAGAACAGCACTCCGAGCGGGTCGCTGTGGAAGGTGAAGTTGCGCCACACCAGATAGCCCGCCGGGAAGGCGAAACCTATGGTCACCACGATGGCGACGACCTTCAACAGCGCCGTAGATCGGATAGCGGGCGGCTGCACGAAGAGCGGCTCAGTCGGGGTCGGATCGGGGGAAGGCCACCGCTGGTGATCCGGTGTAGGCAGGGCAGACCCGGTCTCCAG
This sequence comes from Candidatus Poriferisocius sp., assembly GCA_965208545.1. Lineage (GTDB taxonomy): Bacteria > Actinomycetota > Acidimicrobiia > Acidimicrobiales > Bin134 > Poriferisocius. Next base: position 1,452,003 of record OZ242341.1, read on the forward strand.
TGGCGAGGCTTTGTGTCCCGCTTACTCGGGCGAGAAGGCGGGTGCCGGCGGGATTGGCAACGGTGACCATGGAGTCGGCCCCTTGGAATTCAAAGTCCTCCACGGTGTGGGTTGCTGTGCTGCTGTCGTCAGAGCGCAATTCCACGTCCTCGGGCCGCACTGCGACCTCAACCGGTCCTTGGTGGGCGTCGAGCAGGGGGATAGATCCGAAGTCGGCATGGGCCACTGTGCCGTCGGCGTCGGCAGGGTACATGGAGACATCGCCGATAAAGGATGCCACCCAAGGGTTGGCCGGCTTTTGGTAGATCTCCGCGGGTGATCCGATCTGCACGATTCGCCCGGCATCCATGACCGCCACTCGGTCGCCTAGCACCAGCGCCTCCTCGCGGTCGTGGGTCACGAATACCGCCGTCATTCCCGTGGACTGAAGAAGTTGGCGCACCTCAGTGCGAACCTCCCGGCGCAGCGCGCTGTCCAAGTTGGAAAACGGCTCGTCCAAGAGCAAGGCGGTGGGCTGGGGGGCGAGTGCTCGGGCCAACGCCACCCGCTGCTGTTGGCCGCCGGAGAGAGTCTCAGGCAGACGGTCCTGCATTCCCGGAAGATTCACCAGCTCCAGCGTGTTGGCCACTTCCGCCGCCCGCTTGGCTCGGGGGACTCCGTAGCCGACATTCCTGGACACGTCCAGATGGGGAAAGAGCGCCCAGTCTTGGAACACCATGCCGACATTTCGGTCCTCAGGCCGAACCCAGGATCCGTCGCCGGCCACCTGAGCACCCGCAATGTGGATCGTGCCCCGGTCGGCCCGCTCCAGGCCGGCAATGATCCGAAGCAGGGTGGTCTTTCCGCACCCGCTTGGCCCCAGAAGCGAAACCATTTCGCCCCACCCCACCTCGAGGCTGCAGTCTTCGATGACAGTGGTCCCCTCGAACGACTTGGACACGTCCTGCACCGACAGCAGCGGAACCGGGGGGTCAAGGGCCATGAAAATGTAAGGCTACCCTAATTCGGGCGCTCGGCTAGTTGCGAGGGACCTCGTTCCAGGGGATGGCCTTGTCCACTCGGGGCTCGCCGGGCAGGCCGAGGATCTGCTCACCCAGGATGTTGCGCATGATCTCGGTGGTGCCGCCCTCGATGGAGTTGGCCCGGGATCGCAAGAACGCGTGGCCGATCCCGCTCTCGACCCCGGTCTCGGAGACGAAATCGGGCCGTCGGAAGGTGTAGTCGATGCCCACTGAGCCGGCCGGCCCCTGGAGATTCACGCATTCCTCGAAGATGTCCTTGTTCAGCTCGGCGTGGATGGCCTTGGCCACCGAGCCCTCGGGACCGGGGTTGCCGGCTCGGCGGTTCTGAGAGGCCCGCATGTTGGTGAGCCGCAGGGTCTCGGCCTGGCTCCACAGCTTCATCACCCGGTCCAATCGTGCTGAAGTGCGCTGCTCTTCAGGCAGATCGGCCCATACCTGCACCAGCTCCGCGATGCTGCCCGAGCCCCGTTTGGGCGAGCCCCCGCCCCCGATTACCGTGCGCTCGTTCATCAGCGTGGTGAGCGACACCCTCCAGCCCTCGCCCTCCTCGCCGATTCGGTCGGAATCAGGCACCCGAACACCGGTCATATAGACCTCATTGAATTCGGCTTCGCCGGTGATCTGGCGCAACGGGCGAACCTCGACCCCTTCAGCGTGCATGTCGAGGGCGAAATAGGTCATGCCCTTGTGCTTGGGAGCGTCGGGATCGCTGCGGGTCACCAGCATGCCCCGGTCGGCCAGGTGGGCGAGGGTGTTCCACACTTTTTGGCCGTCCACCGTCCAGATGTCGCCGTCTCGGACCGCTCGGGTTGCCAGGCCGGCGAAGTCGCTGCCCGCGCCCGGCTCGGAGAACAGCTGACACCAGCGTTCTTCGCCGGTGAACATGGGTCGCAAGAACCTACGCTTTTGCTCATCGGTGCCGTGGGTCACGATGGTGGGACCGGCCAGGGTGAAGAAGAAGGCGCCAGGATCGGCCTGTCCCGCTCCGGCGTCACGCAGCCGCGTCTCGATGTGGCGTTGGTAGCGGGGGGCGAGTTCAAGGCCTCCAAATCCCACTGGGAAGTGGATCCATGCCAGCCCGGCGTCGTACTGGTAGCCGCGGAACTCCTCCACCGACATGGTGGTCGGATCGTGCTCGGCCAAGAGGCCGTCGATGGCGTCGTCGACTTCTTGGGGAATGGCGTCAGTGCTCACAGGGCCAATCTAGCTTTCAATTCCTTGAAACAGGCCATCGACTGGCGGGCAACTGCCTCGGGATCAAGGGAGTTCAACTCGTCGGAAAAAACTTCGATGGCTAAGGGGGCGTCGACGCCGCGGCCGATCAGATCAGCCAACAACCCGGTGATGTTTCCGTGGCCCTCGCCGGGCATAAGCCGATGGTGAATGCACTCGTGGGCGATCTCCTCAGGGGTCGGCTGGCCCACGGGGTCCGGGCCGGTGTCGCCTATCTGAATGGCGTTGATCATTGCCGGGTCGATTGAGGCATCCAACTGGCCCCGCTCCGGTCCTCGCCAGAGATGCCACGTATCCAGCAGCAGGCCGGCGTTGGGCCGGTCGGCCTGCTCGACAATCTCCGCCGCCACCTGGTGGTCGTCCAACGGCGACCAGGAGAACGGCTCGATCAGGGCCAAAATGCCGTGTTCAGCGGCTTGATCGGCGATCTCGGCCAATGTCGCTGCGGCCTGGTCCAGGTGTTCGCCCGGCTGCCAGTCGGAATGTTCCAACACGGTGATCGACCGGGCGCCCAGCGCCGCGGCCGCAGTCACCGCGTCCTCAGCGCCCTTGGGGCTTCGCATGGTCATCACTACCCCGTCGTACTCGGCGACCCGAAGGTTCAATTCGTGCAACAGACTCACGATGGCTGCGTCGTCCCATCCCCGCTCATGCAGCTTGCGGTGCTCCCACCCGTAGATCGACAGGCGGGCAAACCCGGCGGCCGAGGCGGCCCGAGCCTTCTCATCCCACGGCACTCGCCCCAGCGTCCCTGTGCACAGGTAGGGGGGATGAGACATGGCCCGAGATTATGCCGGTTGCACTACCGTGCCCTCATGGAGTTCGACGCTCGCGACCCTGCCCATGAGATCGATGGGGTCCCCTTTCACACGCTGGCCCGCATCCGCGACGAGCAGCCCATTTGCCCGTCCCCCAAGGGCGGCTGGTATCTCTCGACCCGACGCCACATCGATACCGCCCTCAAGGAGGTAGAGACCTTTGTGGCCGATTTAGCCCCGATGGCGGGACTGCCCGGCACCGAGGTGGTTCCGCCCGAGGAGCTCTTTCTGAGCGAGATTCCCGAGCCCCGCCACGGCCGTGTCCGCCGGCTTTACAACTCCAACTTTGCCCCCCACCGGTTGCGCAATACCGAGGAGTTCGTCACCCGAACCTGCCACCGCCTGCTCGACCCGATGCTGGCCGCCGGTGAGGGCGACCTGCATGCGGGCTATGCCATGCCCATCCCCAGTGCCACCCTGGCCGATCTAATGGGACTGCCCCCCGTAGCCGGGGAGAAGTTCATGGGCTGGTCGTTCGACGGCACGCTGATGCAGCGCCCCGGCACGCCGGGGATCAAGCCGACCGGTCCGCCGATCCTCGACTACTTCCGCGAGGCGCTGGCCGAGCGCCGGATATCGGCAGCCGCTGGGGAAGACCAGCCTCACGACGTGATCATCGGGCTGATGAACGCAGAGGTCGATGGGGTCCCATTGAGCGACACAGAGATCGTCACCCAACTCCAGTTCATGGTGATGGCCGGGGTCCACACCACCCGGGCATTGCTGGTGCATTTGGCCCACCGGTTGCTGCGAGACCGGGAGCTGTTCGCGCGGGTGTCCGCCAATCGGGATCTGGTGGGTCCGTTGGTGGAGGAGTCGCTGCGCCACGATGCCCCGGTACAGGCCACCACCCGCCGCTGCACCCACAAGGTGGAGCTCGACGGGGTGGAGATGCAGGCTGGCGATTGGTTGGAGGTGGGCATTGGCTCAGCCAACCGGGACGAGACGGTGTACGACGACCCCGAGGTGTTCCGATTGGACCGGGACGACCCTCGCGACCACCTAGGGTTCGGCGGCGGTCCCCACATCTGCCCCGGAGCCACCCTGGCCCGCATCGAGGCATCGTGCGCGGTCAACGTGCTGTGCGACAGGGTGGCGGAAATGTCAGTAGTTGATGGGGAGACTTATCCGCCGCTGCCCGGCGGCATGTCGCATCTGCCAATCCCGGCCAAGCTCAAGGCGAAGTAGTTCTAATTGGCTCGAGGTTCGGCCTCGGCCAGCTCGGCGATGTAGGCCAATTCCTCGTCAGTGTCGGCCCTTATGGTGAGGCCGGTGGCCTTGGTGTCGCACCAGCGGGCAAATCGCTCCTTGATGCGTTGGCGGGAGCCGATCAGCGCCCCGTCGTCGATGTACTCATCGGGCACCGCGGCCACCGCCTCGTCCCGGCGCCCGGCCATGAACAGCTCCTGGATGCGTTCGGCGGCGTCGCCGAACCCCCGCCGCACCATGGCATCGCGGTGGAAGTTGTATTCCCGAGTGCCATAGCCCCCCACCAGAAAGGCGAACTGGGGCTTGGCCTCGTCGATAGCCCCTTGCACGTCGTCGGTGATCGATACCCGGGCCCCGGCCTGGATCTCAATGTCGTCCCAGGTGCGTCCGGCCCGGTCAAGCCCCTTTTGGATGGCCTCGGTGTAGAGGTGGGCGCTGCCCGGGGTGTAGCCCAGCGGCAGCCACCCGTCGGCCAGCTCAGCCATCAGCGAGGTGTTGGCCGGCCCGCCGGTGGCCAGAAAAACGGGGATGTCGGGGTTCATGTGCAAGATCGACTTCAGCGGCTTGCCGACACCCAACGAACCGTTACCGACAAACGGCAGGCTGATCTGCGACCCGTCGTGAGTCAATGGCCCCTGGCGGGCGAACACCTTCTTGATGATGGACACGTAGTCGCGCAGCAGAGCATTGGGCTTGCCCCACGGCTGGCCGTACCACCCCTCCACGATCTGGGGGCCCGAAAGGCCCAGTCCGCAAATGGCTCGCCCCGGTCCAGCCAACGCTTCCAGGGTGCCGAATTGCATGGCGGCGGTCACCGCGGGCCGGGCGGCCACCTGGCACACCGCGGTGCCCAGCCGAATGTGGCGAGTGTGGGCCGCAATCCAGGCCAGGGGAGTGATGGCGTCGATGCCGTAGATCTCCGCTGACCACACCGAGTCGTATCCCAGGCGCTCAGCCAACTGCACCCTGGCCAACTGCTCTTGGGCCAGCTGGATATCCAGCTTGGCCTGGTTCCAGATGTCCACCCCGATTCCCAGCTTCATAGGCTCTGACTATCCCACTCCCGGTGGTCGGTTAGTGAATTGGCGGTGGGTAGAATTCAGCGGTGCCTACCAAGTTCTTGCATGGGTTCGCCCCACCCGCGGCCGACGACTTCATCACCATTGTGCGGGCTGAAGGCTGCACGCTCTGGGATGACCAGGGGAACCGATACCTGGATGCCCTGGCCAGCCTGTGGTATTGCCAGGTGGGCCACGGTCGGGCTGAGATCATCGACGCGGTGGCCGACCAGATGCGGCTGCTGGACGCCTATCAGACGTTCGCCCCGTTCACCAACGAGCCCGCCGAGGAGTTGGCCGCAATGGTGGCCGAGCGGTCGCCCCATCCCGACGGACGGGTGTTCTTCGGCGGATCAGGATCTGAGGCAGTGGACTCCGCGCTAAAGATTGCCCGGGCGGTACACCAGATTCGGGGGGAGCCCGACCGGCAGATCATCATCCGGCGCACGGACGCCTACCACGGCACCAACTTCGGAGGCACCTCGGCCCAGGGCATCGCCGGCAACCGGGAAGGTTGGGGAGATCTGGTGCCCCACTTCATCGAAGTGCCCCGCGACGACATCGAGGCGGTGAGCACCACCATGGCGGCCAACGAGGGCCGGGTGGCGGCCGTCATCACCGAGCCGGTGCAAGGGGCAGGAGGCGTCTACCCGCCATCCGACGGTTACCTGGAGGGGCTGCGGCGGCTGTGCGATCAGCATGGTGCCCTGCTCATTTTGGACGAGGTCATCTGCGGGTTCGGTCGCCTCGGGCAGTGGTTCGGGGCTCAGCACTTCGGCGTGATGCCCGATCTGATGACATTCGCCAAGGGGGTCACCTCCGGCTACCAGCCGGTGGGAGGGGTGATTTGCAGCCGAGCGGTATGTGATGTGTTGGAGGAGCCCGGCTATACCCTGCGCACCGGCTACACCTACGCCGGGCACCCCACCTGCATGGCCGCGGGCGTGGCCAATCTGGCTCTGATGGAGAAAGAGCAACTGGTGCAGCGGGTGCCGCACCTGGCCGAAAAGCTCACCGAGGGGCTGGCTGCCCTTCAAGCCGACGGGATCATCCAGAGCTACCGGGGGGCCGGGGCGGTGTACGCCGCGGAGCTGGGCTATGACGCCGCGGCCGCTCGGATGAGGTTGCTGGAAGCCGGAGTCGTGCTGCGGCCCGTCGGTACCGGGCTGGCCATCTGCCCGCCGCTGATCATCACCGACCACGAGATCGGCACTCTGTTCGACACCATGGCCGACGTGCTGTCCAACGGGCCGGCTTAGGACTGCCTGTCCAACGGGCCGGCTTAGGACTGCCTGTTCAGCCGATCACCTGGCCGGCGTCCACCCGGATCTCCTGGCCAGTTAACCCCCGGCTCCGCTCGGAGGCCAGAAACAGCACCGCCTCCGCGATGTCTTCTGGGTCGACGTGGCGGTTCAGGGCTGCGGCCGAGGCCGCTCGATCTGACACCTGCTGGGCGGTCTTGTTGGTTTGCTTGGCAATGTTGCCCCACAGCCGGTCCAGATTGTCGCCGGTGATATAGCCCGGCGTGACGATGTTCACCCGAATGTTGTGGGGGCCCAGTTCTCGGGCCATGACCATTGACGCGGTCTGGAGGGCGGATTTGGTGGAGGTGTAGATGGCCATCTTCTCAGGCACCGAGTGGGTGCTGAGGGTGCCGATCTGCACGATCGAGCCCCCGCCGACCGCCTTCATATGCTCGGCGGCCCGGCGGCTCACCTCCAGGGTGCCGATAACATTCAGCTCGAACGAATAGCGATAGTCGCCCCAGTCGATGTCGGCAACCGCAGCGCGGGCTCCGCCCGCGGTGGCCACGTTGACCACCGCGTCTACCCGGCCCAATTCCGCCGCCGCGGTGTCGGCCAGAGCCGCGGCCGAGTCGTGGTGAGCGATGTCGGTGGGCACGGCAAGAACCCGCCGACCGGTGGCCTCGGCCACCTCAGCGGCCAGCGCTTCCAATGGCTCAACCCGGCGAGCGGCCAGGGCCAGATCGGCGCCGTCGGCGGCCAAGGCCAGCGCACTGGCCCGCCCCACGCCCGGCCCCGCCCCGGTGATGATGGCCACCTTGCCCGTGAGGGAGCGGTCTGGATTCATAGCGTCTCTGCGTATCACAGTGTCTCGGTCCGACGCCTGCGGCGTCGGAATGTCACAGTCTCAGTCACTCTCGGGCAAGTCGGGGACCCAGCTGGCACCGTTGATGTGGCTTCCGCCGTCCACATAAAGCGTATTGCCGGTCAGGTACTGAGCATCCTCAATCGACAAGAACAGGGCCACCGGGGCGATGTCGCCCTCGGGGTCGCCCATCCGGCCCATGGGGTTGGCCGCCTCAGCGTTGCGGATCAGATCGGGCATCATCTGCTCCACCCGGCGGGCCGATGCCGTCTTGGCCCCCGGGCAGATCACGTTCACCACGATGCCGTAGGGCGCCCACTCCCGTGCCGCGGTGCGGCTCAGCGTCCGCAGCGCCTCTTTGGCGCAGTTGTACTCCAGCGTGCCCATGTGGGCGTTCACCCCGTTGAGCGAGCACAGGTTCACGATCCGGCCGTACTGCTGGTCGCGCATGGGCCGGAACGCGGCCTGCATGGCCCACAGCGGTCCATACAGGCCCACGTGCATGGCGTCGCTCATAAGCTGATCGGTTTTGATCTCCACCCGGCTCAGCTCTCCGCCGCCCCAGGCGTTGTTGATGAGCACATCCAGGCGTCCCCAGTGGTCGACAGCGGCGTCCACCATGGCCGTCACCTCGTCCTTGTCGGCCACGTCCACCCGCATATCCCGGGCATCGGCGCCGAACTCGTCCCGCAGCTCGCCAGCCACCCGCTCAGCCGCCTCTCCAACGATGTCGGTGACCAGCAGTTTGGCCCCCTCGGCGGCGAACCGCCGGCAGATGCCGTAGCCGATGCCGTCGGCTCCGCCGGTGACTACCGCTACTCGATCGTCGAGTTGTCCCATGGTCGTGCTCCTTTTGGGTTTTGAATGAAACGGGCTAGAAGGCGATGACCGAGCGCAGGGTCTCGCCCGCCTTCATCGCCGCGTAGCCGTCGTTCACCTCGTCGATGCCGATGGTGGCCGACACCATTTCGTCCAGCTTGAGCCGCCCGTCGAGGTAGAGGTCGATGAACTTGGGCATGTCCAGGCGGAAGCGGTTGCCGCCCATCAGCGACCCCTGGAGCTTCTTCTCGCTCAAGATGATCTCCCCGCCGGGGATGGTCACCTGGCTGGTCATGGGCAGCATGCCGATTACCGTGGCCGTGCCGCCGATGCCGATCATGGCCCAGGCTTGCTCGGCGGTGGCCGACAGGCCGATGGCCTCGAATGAGTAGTCGGCGCCGCCCCCGGTGATCTCGTGGACCGCGGCGATCGGATCGGCCTCCGATGCATTCACGGTGTGGGTGGCGCCCAGGGTGCGGGCCATCTCCAACTTGGAGGCCACCAGATCCACCGCGATGATCGGAGTGGCCCCCACGATGCGGGCCCCCTGTACAGCCGACAGGCCGATGCCTCCGCAGCCGATTACCACCACGCTCGATCCGGCGGGCACCGCCGCGGTGCGCATGACCGCGCCCAGCCCGGTGGTGACCCCGCAGCCGATCAGCGCGGCCCGATCGAGGGGCATTTCATCGCGAATCTTGACCACCGCCCGCTCGTGTACCAGCAGCTCTTCGGCGAATGAGCCCAGTCCGGCAAAGGCAATGCAGCCCCGGCCGTCGTCGAACCGCAGCGACGGGGTGGGGCGGCCCGAGCGCATGGAGTCGGCGTCGAGGCACAGGTAGGGCTTGCCTTGAAGGCAGGTGCGGCACACCCCGCACCACATCGACACGCAGGTAATCACGTGGTCGCCGGGCTTCACATAGGTCACATCCTCGCCCACCGCGGCCACCACGCCGGCCGACTCGTGGCCCATGACCATCGACTCCGCCACCGGCCAATGACCGTCCATGAAGTGCAGGTCGGAGTGGCACAGACCGGCATGGGAGGTGCTGATGAGCACCTCGTTGGGATTGGGCTTGTCGACAGTGAGGCTCTCAACGACAAGTTCGCCGGGACTGGTGTGCAAAACGGCGCCGCGCATGGGGTTCTCCTTGATGGTGGGGTTCAGGTAGTGGTCAGGAATGTTTCTATCAGGCCGACCACGTAGCCGATGTCCTCGTCATCCAGGGAATGGTTCATAGGCAGGACCACACCCCGCTCCATGATGGCGTCGGCGTTGGGCAGCCCGTCGGGGGGCTGGCGGAAATCCACCCCGGCCATAAACGGCTGCCGAGCAGCATTGCCGGTCCACACCGTACGGGTGTCCACCCCGTTGCCGTCCAGATGGGCTTGCAGGTCGGCCCGCACGAACCCGGCGTCAGGGGCGATGGTGAGGGGGTAGCACAGCCAGGCGGTGTCCAGCCCCTCGGTCTGGCGGGGGAGGCGGAAGCGGTCGGCGTGGGCGGAGAAGAACTCGGTGTAGAGGTCGAAGCTGCGGGTGCGCCGGGCGAAGTTGGCCGGAACCTTGTCGAGCTGCTGGCGGCCGAAGGCGGCCCCGATCTCGGAGGGCTCGAAATTCCAGGCCAGCTCGTCGAAGATGAACTGGTTGTCGTAGTGGATACCGTCGAGGTCCTCCCAGAAATTCCGGTCCTGGCGCTTGGAGCCGTAGAAGTGCAGCTCGGAGCGGCGCCCCCAGCGGCGCAGCAGCAGACCCCGGTCCCGCAGGTCCTCGTCATCGAGCAGCACCATGCCGCCGTTGCCCGCGCAGGTGATGATGTGAGAGGAGGCGAAGCTAGTGACCGTCAGGTCGCTGCGGGTGCCGGTGGGGGTTCCTCGCAGCACCGGACCCAGGGCGTCGCAGCTGTCTTCGATGACGAACAGCCCGTGGCGGTCGGCAATGGCTCGGATCACGTCCCAGTCGGGGGCGTTGCCGATGAGGTTGGGGGCCAAGATGGCTCGGGTGTCGGGCCCGATGAGGGTCTCGATGGACTCGACGTCGATCTGGTAGGTGTCGGGGTCCACATCGGCGAACACCGGGACCAGCCCGGCTCGCACCAGCGGGGCCACATCGGTGGAGAAGGTCACCGCCGCGGTGATCACCTCGCTGCCCGGTGGCAGGTCGGCCAGCTCAACCGCCAGATACAGCGCCGAGGAACCCGAGTTGCACATGAGCCCCCGCTGCTTGCCGAACCGCTCGGCCACCGCCCACTCGAAGGCGGTGACATTGCGCCCTGGCCATAGCGCCCCCGCCCCGCTCCGCAGCACTTCTACTACGGCGTCGATCTCGGCCTCGTCGTGCACGCTGGCCGCATAGAAGATCCGCTCGCCCATCGGCCCTCAGTCTGCCCCACCTCTAACTGAGATACGCGATCACCGCAGTGGGTCACTCCGGTGGCTATTTAGCACTGTCGTTGGGTTCAGACGGTGTGGCAGGGGTCGGAGTGGCCGGCCGACATGGCCTCCAGGAAGCCGGAGGCCCGTTCTTGGCGGGGGTAGCGGTTGGCCAACTCCCAGAAAGCGGGGCTGTGGTTGGGCACAGAGAGGTGGGCCAGCTCGTGCACGATGACGGCGTCGAGCACCCAGGCTGGCACTCGGGCCAGCCTGGTAGATATGCGGATGGTGCCCCGGGAAGAGGTGCACGACGCCCAGCGGTCGTTCTGCTCGGCCCAGGTGACCGACTCCGGCTGGGGTAGTCCGTAGCGGCGGGCCAGCTTCATGGCCCGCTCCACCAGATTCACCCCGCCAGCCTCAGCGGCTCGCTTTCGCTCGAGGCGGGCTACCAGGCTGGTTACCATCTCGGCTTCGGCGTCAGGGGTCATTCCGGCGGGAACCCGAACCTCAATGCAGTCGGGCTGGACTTTGGCCGCAGCCGTCTTGCGACGCCTCGGGCTGCGGATCACGCGGATCGGAAGCTGGGGCGGCGCCAGGGAGGCCGCGGCCGAATCGGCGTCAAATGCCGTGTCCACGAGGGCTGAACTCACGGTGCGACCATATCTACGGGGGGTGACGGTTTGGTGGATGGTGGCGGGTTGAGGCTGCCGCGATATCGTCCCGGCGAAAGCCAAGGGGGAGATCGTTATGGCTGATCAGACCAAGACCCAAGCCGCGTGGGCCGACATGGTGGACGCCCTGGGACAGGTGAGTGAGCGCTTCTGTGGCGAAGAGTGGGGGGTGTCCGGCGAGCAGGACATAGCCGACAGCCATCGCCTGGTGCTGCACATCCTCCAGTCGGCGCTGTTCGCCCACGCCGAGTTCGACCCGGAACGGCCGGTTTGGCGCCGAATCGTGTCGCCCACCCGCAAGTTCACCGGCGATAACGCCGATGCGGTGTACTTCGAGGCCCCGGTCAGAAGCGATCTGATCTATCGGGTCTCCGGCAACCTGGCCGGAGCGGTCTACACGTCGTTCACGGTGGAGTTGGGCACATCGGAGGGGCGATATGCCACCGGCACCGGCGGGGTGCTCAACGACGACGACATCGACGTCGATGCCGACGGCAACTACGAGGTGCTCCTCGGCGGTGAGCCGCGGGACCGGAACTGGCTGGACCTGCCCCCCGATGCGGGCCGGATCACCACCCGCCACTACTTCGAGGTGCCCAAGCCCTCGGCGGCCGATGAGTCGCTACACATTCCCCTGGCCATCGAGTGCCTGTCGCCGGTGGGGCCGGCCACGCTGTGGAACGACGAGACGGTGGCCGCGGCCATCGGCCGGGTGTCCAACCATGTGCTGGGCAAGACCCTTCAGCAGCCCATTCCCGGCACGTACCCCCTGCCCTCGTGGGTCAGCCGCGAGCCCAACGTTTTGCCCGACCCCCAGCCGCCCGGCACCATGGGCTTTGCCGCCTTCGACGCCTACTACACCATGGGCCGCTACGTGCTCGCCCCCGACGAGGCCTTGGTGATGACCGGGCGGTGGCCGGAGTGCAAGTTCGGCAACGTGTGCCTGTGGACCGCAGCCGGCCAGACCTACGACTACGGCAACCGCACCACCAGCCGCAACCGGGCCAACACCACCCTGGAGGCCGACGGCACCTTCAAGATGGTCATCGCCCACGAGGATCCCGGCGTGTACAACTGGCTGGACACCGAGGGCCGCCCCTCCGGCAGCATCTTCTGGAGGTTCTTCTTGCCCACCGGCTCGGTGGAGCGCATCGAGCCCGAACTGGTCAAGCTCGCCGACCTGCGCTGAGTTCGCCAGGCTTCGATTAGGCCAGGCTCGCGCTGAGTTCGGTGAGAGCGTCTTTGTCGAATCCGTAGAGATCGACGGCGTTGCCACCGACGAGACGGGCTATCTCGTCAGCGGCTCTCCCGGCGAATTGCTGGTTCAGCATCTCCTGTGAGTTCGGCCAGGTGCCCTCGATATGGGGATAGTCGGAGCCCCACATGAGATGGTCGGCGCCGAGTCGGTCCACCACGTCGACTTCGTCGGCGTCGGTGAAACCCGCTCCCAGGAACACCTGGCGGCGGAAGTACTCGCTGGGCTTGAGTGGGAGGTCTCGGCGAAGCTGGTCAAACATCCGCAGCTCGTAGTAGTGGTCCAGTTCGTCGAGCGTAGCCGGAGCCCAAGTGGAACCCTGTTCGTTCATCACCATGCGCAGGCCGGGATGGCGCTCGAAGGCACCGGACCACATGAGCAGCCAGAACGGGCGGTGCGCATACCAAGAAATCTCGGTGAGAAAGATGCCTAGCGAGCCGGTGAAGTCGCCGTAGTTGGGGGTCCATCCCGAATGGGTGTGAACCGGCAGGCCCTCATCGGCGCAGGCCGCCCACACCGGGTCGTAGCGAGGGTGGTTGTACAGGGGGTTGTCACCCGTGCCGCTGCACAGCAGAACGCCACCGAACAGTCCCAGATCACGCATCTGCTGGATCTCGCCCACGGTCGTGTCGATGTCGTCGACGGTGATCAGGCCCACCCCGGCGCGGCGCCCGAGAGCGTCATTGCAGAAGTCGCCCAGCCAGCGGTTGTAAGCCCGGCAACCGGCCAGCCACAGGGCCGGGTCCTGCTCGTACTGGTAGGTCATAAGCCCCACGTCGAAGGGAGTGACGGTCGGGCCGCCCGCGCCGGGATACAACACTTCGGCCACGGTCCCATCGGCCTCGAGTTCTCGCAGCCGTCGGGCCGAGTCCCAGCCCCCATCGACCCCGCCGGCGGCCACCTCCTCGATTTCGCCGAACTCCTCGAGAGCCTGGTCGCTGTAGATGGCGGCCCCGGTGTGCTCGGCCTTGCGCCTGTTCTTCATCTCGGTGTCGCCCAGCCACTGGTCGTAGGCCTCGTCGTAGCCGGGATCCAGGTACTGCCGGTAGGTGTCGGGCAGCGCGCTGGCGTGGCAGTCGGCGGAGATCATCAGCTGGACGTGCATCTCCATACTTTGCCCGGTACTGGAGGGGTGCGCGGAATCAGCCCGTCGGCGGGCGAGAATGTCAGGATGCAATTGCTGGGCCAGACCGAGGTGCTGCCCGACGGGCTGGACTGCGTCGACCCCGATCTATTGGAAGATCTTGACATCGGCGTGATCGACAAGCTCCCCGAGAGCGCCCTCGACTGCGTGCCGCCCAACGTGCGCGACGAGATCCCTCCCGAGCTGATCGATTTCGCCACCGCCAACCCTCAAATCGCCGTCTTGGCAGTGGTAGTTGCCGTGCTGGCCACGTTGGTGTGCCTGTACAAACTGGCCAAGCGAGCCTTCATTGTTGCCCTGGTCGCAGGGGCAGTCGCCATCGCGGGATGGTGGTGGTGGCTGACAGAGCCCAATATCTTCTAACCATGGTCAAACGGCCGCCTTGGTCAGTTTCCGCATTCGACCGGAGCGGGCATGGCTGACGCACACCGTCTCCAAGATCTGCTGCCCCGGCTTCGGAGCCTGTTGTTCGCCCCGGCCAGCCGCCCTGACATGTGCGCCAAGCTTCCCCGCAGCGGCCCCGACGGTGTTGTGCTCGACCTGGAAGACGCAGTGGCCTCCTCAGCCAAGGCCGAGGCCCGATCCCAAGCCTGCACCGCGGCAGCAGAACTGAGGCAATTGCACTCCGACCTGGCCATTTTCGTGAGGGTGAATCCACCGAGCACCGAGTTGTTCGCCGACGATGTAGCTGACGGACTGAGCGAGGAGCTCACCGGTGTAGTGGTGCCCAAGCTTGAGAGCGCGGCCCAAGTCGATGCGGTGCAACAGGCCTTGACCAAGGCTGGCCGGGACTACCTCTTGCTGCTGGCCGGAATCGAGACCGCCCCCGGAGTGGCCCTGGTTGCCGATATTTTGGAGCACCCCGGCGTTCACATCGCCTATTTCGGTGCCGAAGACTTCATCACCGACATGGGCGGTGTGCGCACTGACGACGGACTCGAAGTGCTCTTCGCCCGCTCCCAGGTAGCTCTGGCCGCCCGCCTGGCCGGGGTTCCGGTGCTCGACCAGGTAGTGACGGCGTTCGGCGACGACGAGCGTTTCTTGGCTGACGCCGCCGTGGGGCGCTCCATCGGCTACAGCGGCAAGCTTTGCATCCACCCCGCCCAAGTGCCCCTGGCCAACCGGAGCTTCTCTCCTTCACCGGAGGAGAAGGAGCGGGCCCGAGCGTTGCTGGCCGTCTGGGATGCCGCCCAGGCCCGGGCCGAGGCGTCGGTGGCCTTCGAGGGCCAGATGATCGATGAGCCACTCGCCCGCCGAGCCCGAGCGCTATTGGACGAATGACCGCCTCGACGGGTGGTGTGAAAAGCTGAGCGCATGGCTAAGCGACGCGACAAGATCCGCCTGACCCCCGAAGAGCTCGACGTCTTCATCGAGGAGCAGAAGAGCCTCCAAGTGGCCACCATCAACCAGGATGGGACACCCCACCTGAGCACCCTGTGGTTTGCGGTGGTCGACGGCGACATTGTGTTCGAGACCTACACAAAGTCACAGAAGATCAAGAACCTGGAGCGGGACAGCCGCATCGCCCTCCTGCTGGAGGACGGCCTGGAGTACGACAAGCTCCGCGGGGTGGCGATCAACGGCCACGCCGAGCTGCACACCGATCCCGAGGTGGTCCACCGCTATGCCTTGGAGGTGATGGACCGCAACAACCCCGACATCGACCGGGAGATGCTGTCCAAGGCGGCTGAGAGCATGGCCTTGAAGCGCACCGCGGTGGTGATAAAGGCCGAGAAGGTCATCAGTTGGGACCACACCAAGCTGGGCGGCAGCTACTGAGGCCGCCCGGTCCTCAACTCCAATCGCCCCTCGTGCGCGCCCACTGTCGCGTAGCAGGCCGATAGCGTTGGGGGTCTGGGTACATATGCGGACCGCATGAGTCCAATGTTTGTAGCGAGACCGGTAAATCTAGGGGTCTGGTGAAGGACTTGTTGAGGTGGCTATCCCACCTGTTCCGGTTGGCCGTGCTAATGCCCATGCTGGCATTGGCCCTGGCCGCCACCTTGTTCGTGGTCTGGCCCCCCACCGCCGACGTGCTGAGGTCGTGGGAGTCAACCCCGGTGGAGGTGAACCTGACCGAGGACGTGAGCCTGGACGAGCTTGCCATCCGGTCATACGTCTACGACGCCAACCGCCAGATCATCGACGTCTTCAGCTATGTGGAGAACCGGGTGCTGGTCGACCTCGACGACATCTCCGAAGAGGTGAAGCACTCGGTGATCGCCATCGAGGACGAGAACTTCTACCTACACACCGGGGTCGACCTCAGCGCGGTGTTCCGGGCCGGTCTCGAAAACGTGGGGGCCGGGGGCATCACCCAGGGCGGCTCCACCATCACCCAGCAGCTGATCAAGAACCTGGTGGTGGGCAACAAGGTTGAGGCCGAGCGGAAGCTCCAGGAGATGGCGATGGCCAAGCGCCTGGAACAGGAGATGGAGAAGGACGACATCCTCAACCTGTATCTGAACACGGTGTATTTCGGACAGGGCGCCTACGGGGTCCAGGCCGCGGCCGAGGTGTACTGGGGGCTCGACGCCGCCGACTTGGGATGGGGGGAGGCGGCCCTTCTCGCCGCGCTCATCAGCAATCCCAGCAGCAACGAGCCCATCAACAACCCCCTGCGGGCCCTGCGCCAGCGGCGCATAGTGCTGAACCGCCTGGCCGAGCTGGGCTACCTAACCGAAGAGCAGGCCGACGCGTACCACCTCCAGCCGCTGCCCAAGGAGGTCAACGAGATCGAGCTGCCGCCCAAGAGCTACTTCGTGGAAGAGGTCAAACAGCAGCTATTGGACGATCCCAGGTATCTGGGCGGCAGCCCCGAAGATCGATTCAACCTGATCTTCAACGGTGGACTCAGCATCTACACCACCTTCGATCCCGTAGCGCAGCAGCAGGCTGAAGCCGCGGTGGCCGCCACCTTGGCCGAATACAACCAGGGCGAACACGGCGGGGTCGAGGCCACCATGGCCCTGGCCGCTCTCGAGCCCGACACCGGAGCGGTGCGGGCGGTGGTGGGCGGACCGGGATTCGCCCAAGACGAGGAGGAATTCAACCTGGCCACCCAGGGTTCCCGCCAGCCAGGGTCGGCGTTCAAGACCTTCGTGATGATGACCTTGTTCGAGCAGGGGTACCAGCCCAGCGACCGGATCAGCGGCCGGGGCCCCTGCCAGATCCCCAATCCCGGCGGCGTGCCCGATCCCTATGTGGCCAACAATTTCGCCAGCTCGCCCGGTCAGGTGGACACCATCACCGACCAGATCCGAGTGTCCTCCAACTGCGCCTTCCTGCGGCTGGGCCGGGTGGCGGGGATTCAACCGGTTGTCGAAACCGCATCCAAGATGGGCATCACCACCGAACTGGAGCCGGTGGCATCGCTGCCGCTGGGATCGGAGGAGGTCCACCCCATCGACATGGCTTCGGCCTATGGAGTTATCGGAACGGGGGGCATCCGCTACGAGCCCTACTTCATCGAGCGGATTGTCGACCGCGAGGGCAATGTGCTCTACCGCCATGAGCTATCGGGCCAGCGGGTGGTGTCGGAGCGCTCAGCATGCTGGGCCTCCGACGTGCTGGAAAACAACATGGTCAACGGCACCGGGCGCAGGGCCCAGTTGCCCCAGCAGATCGCGGCGGGCAAAACGGGCACTACCGAGGAGTCGGCCGACGCCTGGTTTGTCGGCTTCACCCCCCATCTGGCCACCGCGGTGTGGCTGGGGAACCCCAACGAGCGCATTCCCATGCGCAAGGTGACCGGCAGCTCCTATCCGGCGGTGGCCTGGGGCCGGTTCATGACCAGCTATCACGAGGGCCTAGAAGTGGTGGACTTCCAGACTTGCCCCCGAGAGCCTCGGATTAGCGAGTTGATCGAATTGGAGGACGTGTTCACCGTGGGCGTCCCGTGTGCGACGCCGCTGTTGCCCGAGGACCCATCGGTGGTGGTGCCGATCATCGTGCCAGTGGACACCGACGGCGACGGTACTCACGACGCGTGCGTGGATTTGTTGATAACAGAAGGCGTCGAGCCCTGCGGCTTCAGCGAGTTCGCGGTGGAGGGCGGAGATCCCATCCCGCTCTACTGCGGAACCCCCTCGCCCATTGAGGTGCAGTGTCTCGAGGGCCAGTTCCCCCTGGATTCCGACGACGACGGCGTCGCCGACACCTGTGTGGGGGAGGGGACCGGTGAAGATCTTCCGGCCGACGACGGCGTCGAGCCCGAATCCGATCTTCCGGCGGATGCTGGCCAGTTGACTGAACCTGATGTCGAAACCACGGGCTGACCCGTTGCCGATCTTTGGTTCAAGTGGTGTGTCTCGGGTTTAGCGCCGTGGATTGCGACGGCAGCGGCGTTCCTCGCAAGGCGCACCGACGCAGCCATACTCGCAGCGTACGGCAAGGAGGAGCAACGCCGCGAGGGGCGTTGATGCCTAGCAGGCCACGCGCGAATAAACCCGAGACACACCACTAGGATCACGCCGTGAGCGACGATCATTTCCAGCGCCTGCTGTCGGTGCAGG
This sequence comes from Candidatus Poriferisocius sp., assembly GCA_965208545.1. Classification (GTDB taxonomy): domain Bacteria; phylum Actinomycetota; class Acidimicrobiia; order Acidimicrobiales; family Bin134; genus Poriferisocius. Next base: position 1,470,225 of record OZ242341.1, read on the forward strand.
ACCACGACACCCGGATCGACCAGCTCCGCCACCGCCTCGACACCCTGCCCGAGAGGGCCGCGCTGGTCGCCCGACAACAGGACAGCAAGACGATCGTGAACCAACGGGAAACCTTGCAGATGAGGCAGCTGGAGCTTCAGCGGAACCTCAAGCGGAACGAGGACGAGTTGGCTGCCTTGGAAGACCGGAGGAAGAAGGAGTACGACCGGCTCTATTCCGGAGAGGTCACTGGAACCCGGGAGCTGCTTACCCTCCAGGAGGAAGTGGACGGATTGCGGGCCCGCTGCTCGGACATGGAGAGCGACGCATTGGAACTGATGGAGGCGCTCGAGGGAATCGAGTCCGACGTGGTGACCTTGGGGTCCAGCCTTGAGGCCGCCGAAGCCGAGGTGGACTCCGCTCAACAGCACCTGGCCGAGGCCGAGGCCACCGTGCAGGCCGAGATCGACCAGGAGACCGCCGCTCGCTCAACTGAGACCGCTGAAATTCCCGAGGCGGCCTTGGCCAGTTACGAGGCCCTGCGGTCTCGCATGGGCGGCGTGGCAGTGGCCCGACTCCGCAACGGCACCTGTGAGGGCTGCCATCTGGCGCTGTCGGCCATGGAACTCGACCGCATCCGCCACGCACCCGCCGATGAGCTGTGCCACTGTGAGGAGTGCGGCCGCATCCTGGTGCGGACCTGACCATACGGTCAACCGGTGTTCTTCTGGTTTCTGGCCCTCAGCTTCGTGCTGGTGGCCTTGGTGTTCGACAGCCCGGCGCTGGACTACCGCATGGTGATGCTCGGCTCGGTTCTGCCCATGGTCGAGCTGTTAGCCGATGGTCCGTGGGCACTGCACACCCTGTTGGCGCCGCTGGTGGTATTGGTGACGGTGATGCTGGCCACCCGGGGTCGCCGGCTGGCCCGCCGCCGCTGGCTGGGGCTGCCTATCGGGCTGTTCCTGTACCTGGTGCTGGATGGTGCTTGGCTGCGCACTGACCTGTTCTGGTGGCCGGTGTTCGGGGTGGATGTGGCCAGCGGCGACCTCCCCGAATTCAAGCCGTTGGCCACGCTGGTCACCCTGGATCTGATCGGGTTGGTGGTGGGGGCCTGGGCGTTTCGCCGTTATGGATTGGCTGATCGGGAGCGTCTGCGCCTGTTCGCTGCCCAGGGCCGGCTGGATAGGGCCCGTATGGGCAGGGATCGGCCGCGACGGCGCAGATGAGCTCTCCCACGCTCAGGGTCGGCGTCACACGCGTCCCGGTTGTCCTGCCCAAGCTGGACGACGCCCGCCTGCACGTCGCGGCCATCATTCTGTCGATCCACGCGATCGGCTTGTTCGCGCTCGACTTCCACGTGACGGTGCCTCAGATTCTGGCCGCAATCCTGAGCTGCGCCATTCTTGAGGTGGTTGTCCAATTCCGGCGCCAGCGGGCGGTGGTATGGCCAGCCAGCGCCATGCTCACCGGCAGCGGGGTGGCGCTGATTCTGCGGGATGTCGGCACCGAGGCCGGCGAATACTGGTCGTTCCACCGGTGGTGGCTGTTTGCCCTTGTCGCCACCGGCTCGCTGGCCACGAAGTATGTGATCCGCTGGAAGGGGACCCACGTCTTCAATCCGTCGAACGTGGGCCTAGTTGTCGCATTCTTGGCTTTGGGCAGTGGCCGGATCGAACCACTCGACTTCTGGTGGGCGCCGTTTCGCGGGTGGATGATCGTCGCCTACGGGCTGATCCTGTTCGGCGGTGTGGCCATAACCCGTCGTGCCGGACTCCTGGGGATGGCCGTGGCCTTCTGGACGTCGCTCGGCGCGTGTCTGGGGGTGCTCGCCGTTTTGGGCCACTGTTTCGCCGCACCTTGGTCCATCACCCCGGTGTGCGACGGACGGTTCTGGTGGACGGTCATGGCGTCGCCCGAGACGCTGGTCTTCCTCTTGTTCATGATCACCGATCCCCGAACAACTCCGACTAACGCCAAGGCCCGGGTGGGATTCGGCGTCGCGGTGGCGGTGGTCTCCGCGGTGCTCATCGCGCCGCAACAGACCGAATTCGGAGCCAAGGTCGGACTGCTTGGCGGCCTCGTCATCGTCTGCGGGGTGCGCTCGCTGGCCCTTGGTGCCGGGGAGCGGGCTTGGAACAAGTTGTGGGCGTGGGTGACCAGGCCGTCAGTTCGATGGGTCGGGCTAGTCGTCGCCTTTGCGGTGGTGCTGTCGACGGTGGCGGTGGCCGGCGTCGGAGCCCGTGAACCGGCCCCGGTGCGGTTGTCTGCCGAGGGGCTTCGGGCCGATCAGATCGTGACCTACGTGGATCCCGCTCGCCTGCCGGAGGTGACCGTGGGGGAGTACGTGGACGATTGGCTCGGCTCCGACGTCAATCCCACCCAGTTGGGCACAGAACTGCTGCGGCTCCTCGACGTCGAGACCCTTGCCCTCACCCGCCGTGATGCCCAGATTCTTGAGACCTCCAACCACGGTGTCCGGCTTAGAGAGCTTCGGAACCGCATCGAGGAGGCGGGGGAGGGCCCAGTCGTCGCTGAGGCGTACGACTTCGAATCCATGCACCTAAAGGTGATGCCGGCAGTCGGGCAGGGCGACCTCATCCTGGGCGTCATTGCATCCGGCACCCAGACCCAGATGGCCTACGACGCCGACGGCACCGCCCAACTCGGCCCAACAGAACCCTTCACCCTCGTCTTCGCCCTAAGGCCCGGAAGCATGGACCGCTGGTTTCTAGTAGCGGTGACCGAAGACTCAGGCTGAGCCGACGACGGAGACGGTGAGTCGGCCTGTAGGCGGGATTCTGTCCGGGTCCTGGCGGACCGTGGATGGCCATCCATCTAAGCGGCCTACCCGGGGACTGCCCCTGATGGGGCGGTGGGCCACCGTGTCCCCTGCTTGGCCTTGCTCCCGGTGGGGTTTGCCGAGCGAGCCGGGTCACCCCGGCCCCTGGTGCGCTCTTACCGCACCGTTTCACCCTTGCCTGTGCCCGGAAATCCGGGCCATCGGCGGTCTGTTCTCTGTGGCACTTTCCTTCGAGTCGCCCCGACTGGCCGTTAGCCAGCACCGTTGCCCTGCGGAGTCCCGACCTTCCTCGACACCGAGGCCGAGACCTCGACGCCGCGGCCACCCGGCCGACTCACCGTCCTCACCAGTTTGCCAGTCCCGCCATTACAGGGCGAGAGGGATTTAGGGGGCGACGCCTAGAGGCCGATGTCGGAGAGCTCGGGGTACCAGCGGGCAGCCCGCTGTACCGCTTCTTGCCAGCGATCGCGGTCTACCTCGCCCCGCGGCTCCACCACCGCCCGGGGCGTCCAGGAGTCGGCCACCTCCTGCCAGCTCGACCACTGGCCCAGGGCCCGCCCGGCCAAAACGGCGGCGCCCAGCGCCGTACCCTCCGGCACCGGGCACAACTCCACCGTCCGGCCCAGGGTATCGGCGAGAATCTGGTTGAAAACCGGATTCTGCGACATCCCACCGTCCACTCGGATCCTCTCGAATCGATAGCCGCTGTCAGCCTCGGCCGCTTCGAGCAGATCAGCGGCCCGGTGGGCCACACCCTCGAACACCGCCCGCACGATGTGGGCTGCGGTGGTACCTCCGGTGATGCCGAACAGCGCGGCCCGGGCCCCAAAGTCCCAGTAGGGGGTGCCCAGCCCGTACAAGGCCGGCACATAAACCACGCCACCGGTGTCGTCCACGCTGCCGGCCATCTCGGTCGACTCGGAGGCATCGGCCAGCAGGCCTACGTCGTCGATCAGCCAACTCATGTTCGACCCGGCGGCAATCATAAAGGCCTCCACACCCCACACGATGGCCCCATCTTCCTGCCAGGCCACGATGGGAAACGTTCCCCGGTCGCTGCGCTTGTCGGCAATGGGCCTCCCCGGGCCGGTACACACGTCCAAGAAGGCCCCGGTGCCGAAGGTGAGCTTGGCCAGCCCTTCCAGCACGCAGCGCTGTCCGATCAGCGATGACTGCTGATCGCCGATGATCCCGGCGATCGGCGGCCTGCCCGGAAGGGCTGTGGCGGCGCCCACCACTCCGGTGGAGTCCACGATCTCGGGCAGGCAGGCGGGGGGAACCCCGAGCCGGTCGACGATCTCGTCTGACCAGTGAGTCCCGTCGTCGCTCAGCATTCCGCTCATGGCCGCGTTAGAGGGGTCCACCACATGATGGGCGCCTTGCGAAAGGCACCACACCGTCCAGGTGTCCACCGTGCCAAAGCACAGGTCGCGACTTCTATCGAGGTCGTGGTGGTCGAGCAGGTAGACCAGCTTGGTGGCCGATTCGTTGGGCACCATCTCCAGGCCCTCGGCCTGCCACGCGAGGCATTCGCCCACCGTGCGGAGGTCCTGCCAACCCAGCGCCGGACCCACCGGCTCACCTGTCTTGCGGTCCCACACCATTGCGGTTCCCCGCTGGTTGGTCACAGCCACGGCATCCACACCCCCCACCTCGTTGATCACTTCGGTGGCCGACTGGAGGATGACCGCGGCCATCTCATTGGCGTCGAACTCCACCAGCCCGGGTTCGGGCATGTCGGGCGGGGTGCGCTCCTGACGGAAGCAGATCACCCGGTGTCCGTCGGTCACCGCCGAGCGAATGCTGCTGGTGCCCACGTCTATGACGCAGATATTCATGTTGAACCTCCTGCTGCGGGTTCGCAGAGCCAAATGGTGGCCTCCAAATCGCAGGCGTTGCGGAATCGCTCGATTGTCGCCGTGCAGAACTCATCGGCGCGCTCAGTGCTGACCAGCGCCACCGCGCACCCGGCGAAGCCACCCCCCGTCAAGCGGGCCCCGAAACACCCCGGGCTGGTCCGGGCGACCTCGGTGATCTGGTCGAGAGCCGGTCCTGAAACCTGGTAGTCGTCGCGCAGACTGGCATGGCTTGCGTCCATCAATGCCCCCACGGTGTCGGCATCGCCTTCGGCCATGGCCTGCGCTGCATCGAGCGTGCGCTGGTTCTCGGTGATCACATGGTGGGCCCGGCGGCGCTCGGTACCGAGCGAAGGGGGGAGGCGGTTGAGATCGGCCAGCTGCGCGTCGCGCAGAGAAGTGAGGCCCATTGCTGCTGCGGCTCTCGCACACGACTCCCTCCGGTCGGCGTAGGCCGAGCTAGCCAGCTGTCGCCTTGTGCTGGTGTCCATCACGGCCACCACCGCGCCAGGGGGTATGGGAACAGGTTTGGATTGCAGGGATCGACAGTCGATCAGCGATGCGTGTCCCGATGCCGCGGAAGCCGAGATCAGCTGGTCCATGATCCCGCTCGGCACGCCGACCACCTCGTTCTCCACTAGTTGGCCGAGCTTGGCGATGTCTGGGGGAGTCCACTCGACTCCCGCTAGGCCCAGAACGGCCAAGGCAACCGCCACTTCGAAGGCGGCCGATGACGACAGGCTGGCTCCGGCAGGGATGTCGCTGGCTATGGTCGCCCGCCAAGGCCCCGGGTCCACTCCCTGTTGTGCGAGCAGACGGCATATGCCGCGTAGATGTACCGACCAGTGGTCGACTTTTATTGGTTCGGTGGGAGTGAACTCCACTCTCCCGAAACCCTCGGAGTAGACCTCCACGCCGGAATCGCCGGGGGCTCGGCTGGCAGCCACGGCCGTGTCAATGGGCAGGGCCATGGGCAGCACGAAACCGTCGTTGTAGTCGGTGTGCTCGCCGATCAGATTGACCCGCCCCGGCGCCCGGCTTACCAGCGCGGGGGAACCCCAGTTTTCGCGGTGGTTCGCTGAGGCCCGCTCTGTGGCGAGCAAGTTGGGACGGGGTTCACCGGAGGTTGCCATTTCTGCCCCGGCGATGTCGGTCATGTTGACTCGCGAACGACCAACTCCACGGGAAGCATCACCGGCTCACGAGGGGAGCCAGGAGAATCGATGAGTTCGTGAAGCGCCAGGGTTACCTCCTGGCTGAGGAGGGGGCGATCGAGGCGGATGGTGGTCAAGGCTGGGGTAACCAGTGAGCTCATGTCGATGTCGTCGCAGCCCACAACTGCGACATCATCGGGCACCCGTCGGCCGCGGGCTTTGGCCGCCCTCATGGCTCCGACGGCCACGAGATCGTTGTAAGCGAAGATTCCGTCGATGTCAGGGTACCTATCGAGCAGTTGGAGCATTCCGGCTTCTCCTCCCTCGACCGTGGGTGGCAATCGCACCACCACCGGTGGAGAGGAATCGGCCGCTGATTCACGCAGGGCTCGGAGAAAGCCCCGTTCTCGGTTGCGCCTTCGGGGCGGAGACAGCGAAGAGGCGATCATTCCAAGACGCCGACGGCCCCTGTCGAGCAGGTGTTGGGTGGCCATGGACGCGCCCGTCTCCAGATCAAAAGAGACGCAGGCCAGGTTGGGGGCTTCAGCCTGGTCGTCCACAATCACCACAGGCAGTCCTCGCCGGGCGTATCCAGTCAATTGCTCGATGGTGTCGAGGGCAGGGAAGACGATCACCCCGTCCACTGCATGGGACCACAGTGATTTGAGCACGTCGGCCTGGCGAACCGGATCGCTGTCGGTGCTGGCGAAGAACATGGTTCGCCCCGCCTCGCGAGCCTTGCGCTGAATCCCCTCGGCCAGTGCTGGGAAGAAGGGATCGGTCATGCCGCCACCGACGAGACCGACCGTGCCGCTTCGGCGGGTGATCAGGCCTCGGGCCAGCATGTTGGGCTGGTAGCCGAGTTGTTCGACCGCGTCGAGCACCTTTCGGCGGGTGGCCTCTGAAAAGCCGCCCTCGTCGTTCACCACCCGGGAAACCGTCCGCGGCGACACGCCCACCTGGGTGGCTACATCTCGAAGGGTTACTTCTCTCGGCATCGCAGGGGAACACTCTAGGCGAACTTTGGGTCATGTGGTGCAAGTCAACGTTGACGCCAACGCTGGCGTCAACGTTGACGTAAACGTTCCGATGCGCTATGGTGCTTCCCGTCGCAGCCCAACTGCGCACAGGATGGGCCTCGCTGAACCCAGGGGGGCGTAGTCCACGAGGGGGTTAGCAAGTGGCCGCAATTGCGTTCATAGGTGCGGGAAGCACGGTCTTCGCCCGCAACCTCGTGAGCGACCTCTTGAGGTTCGAGGACATCCGGGATTCCCTCGAATTGCGTCTTCACGACATCGACGCCCAAAGGCTGTCCACTTCGCAGATCATCACAGAGCGGATGGTGGCCTCTTTTGGCGCTGAAGCTTCGGTCACGGCCACCACCGATCTTGAGGCCTCGGTCGACGGCGCCGACTATGTGATCACCATGTTCCAAGTCGGCGGATACGAGCCGTCGACGGTACTCGACTTCGACCTGCCGGAGCGCTACGGCCTGGAGCAGACCATTGCCGACACCATTGGCATCGGAGGCATAATGCGCGGGCTGCGGACGGTCCCCGCGCTGGTGCAGGTAGGCCAGGCCATGGGTCGGCTAAGCCCGGATGCAGTGCTGCTCAACTACGCCAATCCGATGGCCATCAACATGTGGGGGCTGTCAGAGATGTGCGAGGTGGAGGCCTACGGGCTCTGCCACAGCGTGCCCCTCACTGCCCAGCACCTGGCCTCCGATCTCGACATCCCCGCCGAAGAGCTCGACTATCTGGTGGCGGGGATCAACCACATGTCGTTCTTCTTGCGATTGGAGCACCAAGGCCGCAACCTTTACCCCGACCTCAAGCGGCTGTTTGCGGATCCGACTGAGGCTCCGAGCCGCAATGAGTGGGGCCTGCCTGACGCGGTCCGCTATGAGATGCTGCGCCGGCTGGGCTACTTCGTCACCGAATCCAGCGAGCACTTCGCCGAGTACACGCCCTTCTTCCTCAAACAAGGGCGCCCCGACCTGGTCGAACGCTTTCACGTTCCCATTGGCGAGTATTTGCGCCGCTGTCGGGTGCAGATCGAGGAGTGGGACGAGCTGCGGACCCACCTTGAAGACTCCACAACACCGCCAGAGGTCCCCCAGAGCGACGAATACGCCCCAAAGATCATTCACAGCCTTGAGACTGGCCAAGAGCGCAACGTCTACGTGAATGTGCCCAACCACGGCCTCATCGACAATCTCCCCGCGGGCTGCATCGTCGAAGTTCCCGCCACAGTGGACAACAAGTCCATCACCCCTGAGGCCATCGGCGAGATGCCCCCGCACCTCGCCGCTCTCATCCGCACCAACGTGGGTCCCCAAGAGCTCACCGTTGAGGCCCTCAAGACCGGGCGCCGCGAGCACATTTACCACGCCGCCATGCTCGACCCCCACACCGCCGCAGAGCTCGACCTCGACCAGATCTGGTCACTGGTCGATGGACTCATCGAAGCCCACGGCGACTACATCCCCGAGCCCTTGCGGCTCCCGTCAGAGGATCGGGACACGTGACCGCGGCGCAACGGACACTGCCTCGCCGCTGGCCGCTGCTCAGGTCGGGAAACCTGCACGGTGGATGGCCGTCGGCCTTCTGGTTCCTGTTGCCGGCACTTCTGGGTTTTGTCGTCTTCTACCTCTATCCCGCGTTCCGGGGCCTGTACATCAGCTTCACCGACTGGAACCTGATCGCCAACCAAGGCGACTGGGTGGGCACCGACAACTACGACCGGCTCTTGGACGACAGCCGAGTTTGGGACTCCCTCAAGGTCACTATTCGCTACACCGTCATCAACATCGTCTCCCAGACGATCTTGGCCATCGGGATCGCGGTGCTCATGGACCGCCTCACCAAGTCGGTGGTGATACGGGGCATCATCCTGTTCCCCTGGCTCATCCCCAATGTGATCGTGGCGATGCTCTGGGTGTGGATGCTCGACGGCAACCTCGGGATTGTCAACGAGTTCCTGGGTTGGTTCGGCGTCGATCCCATCCGCTTCTTCACCGACACCGACAAGGTGATCCCCACCCTGGCGGGCATCAACACATGGCGTCACATGGGGTACACGGCCCTTTTGATCTTTGCTGGCCTTCAGACCATTCCCAAGACCTTGTATGAGGCCGCCGCCCTTGACGGGGCCACTGAGAGGCAGATGTTCTTCGGCATAACCATGCCGCTGCTGCGACCGATCTTGGCCCTGGTGCTGGTGATCACCATCGTCGGCTCGCTCCAGGTCTTTGACACGGTCTACGTGGCTACCGGCGGCTTCGGCGGCCAGCCGGGAGGACCGGCCAACGCCAGTCGGGTTATCTACCTCTACATCTACCAGAACGCGTTTGACTTCAATCAGCTTGGCTACGCCGCCGCCATATCAGTGCTGCTGGTGGTGATCCTGCTGGCGGTCACCTTTGTGCAGCTCAAGCTGCTGAGAGCGGGGGAGAGCGATCTGTCATGACTGCCATCGCCGACGGCATAGAGCGCGCTAGCAGCACCTTCGAGCCCTCGGCTCGCCTGCGCAAGCTGGGCATCGGCCGAGGCACCGCTTGGCTGATCCTTATCGCGATCCTGATAGTCAGCCTTTTCCCGTTCTGGTGGGCGCTGCGCACCGGGCTGTCGAGCAACAGCGACCTCTTCGCCGGGGAGCAAAGCCTGCTGCCCGTCGGCTACACCAACGACAACTTCGAGCGGGTACTGGGCACCGCCAACGAGGCCGAGATCCTCGACAGCCTCGGCCGGCAGAACACCGGCTCATTCGACTTCTGGCAGTCGCTGAGGGTCAGCGTGATCGTGGCTACCGCGATAACCGTGGGGCAGGTGCTGTTCTCAGGGATGGCCGCCTATGCCTTTGCCCGGCTCCAGTTCTGGGGCCGCGACAAGCTCTTCTTCCTGTTCCTGAGCGGCTTGATGGTCCCGCCCATCTTCACGCTGATTCCCAACCTGATCTTCATCAAGAACCTGGGCTGGCTCAACAGCTATCCGGGGATCATCGCCCCGTTCTTCTTTATGACGCCCTTCGCGGTGTTCTTCCTCCGCCAGTTCTTCCTGGGCATCAGCCGAGAGGTGGAGGAGGCTGCCCTGCTGGACGGCGCCGGCCACTTCCGGACCTTCTTCGGAATCATCGTGCCGATCAGCGCCGCGCCCATCGCCACGCTGGCCATCCTCACCTACATCACCGCTTGGAACGAGTTCCTCTGGCCGCTGGTCGTGGCCAGAGCACCCGACCGGCAGCCGTTGACGGTTGCCCTCGGTCAGTTCACGGCTCAACAGCCCGGGACGTCCCCGGACTGGTCGGGCCTGATGGCGGGCACCCTGCTCGCCGCCTTGCCGATCATCGTCATCTTCTTGGCCTTCGGGCGCAAGGTGGTCGACTCAATCGGCTTTTCGGGGATCAAGTGATCCCCTTGTCAACCACGGCCCGACCCGGGTCGCCATATGAAATCCCTGGGAGGGAACAAAAATGAGAAAGACAATGTGGAGGCTCATAGCAGTCTTGATTGCCTTTGCCCTGGTCGCCGCAGCCTGTGGCGATGACGACGACGACGGAGGTGCCGGCGATGCCCAGCCCGCTCCCCAGGCCACGGAAGCGGCCGAGGAGAGCGCACCAGCTCCCACCGAGGCGCCGGTCGAGGCCGTGAGCATCGAGTACTGGCTGTGGGACGGCAACCAGCAGCCGTACTACCAGCAGTGCGCCGACGACTTCACTGCGGCGAATCCCAATATCAACGTGGAGATCGTCCAGTTCGGCTGGGGCGACTACTGGACCAATCTGACGGCGGCCTTCGCGTCTGACTCCGGACCCGATGTGTTCACCGACCACCTGGCCCGCTATCCCGAGTTCGTGGCCAGTGGGGTACTGGTGCCGCTCAATGACTATGTGGCCCGCGACGGGGTCGACACCGGGGCGTACTTCCCCGGCCTGGCCGAGCTGTGGGTGGACGCCAGCGGCAACCGCTACGGCTTGCCCAAGGACTTCGACACCATTGCTCTGGTCATGAACTCCGGCCACATCGCAGACGCCGGTCTGTCCGCGGCCGACTTCGCCGCAGCCGACTGGAATCCCGACGACGGCGGCAGCTTCCAGCAGCTCATCATGCAGCTCAGCGTGGACGCCAACGGCAACCGGGGCGACTCCCCGGACTTCGACTCCTCCAACGTCGAGGTTTACGGAATGGGTCTCGAGGGCAACTTCGGCGCCTTCGGACAAACCACGTTCTCCGGATTCGCGGTATCAACTGGCTTCCAGTTCCTCGACGTGAACCCGTTCGGCGACTCCGCCAACTATGACGATCCCCGCCTGGCGGCCACGATCGACTGGTACGTGCGGATGATCGAGGCCGGCTACGTCGTTCCGATTGAAGATGTGGAGTCGCTCGGCGGCACCACCGTCTTCCAGAACGGCTCGGCTGCGGTAATGGCCGACGGCTCTTGGAAGATCGGCACCTACATCGGCGCCGACACGGCATTCCCGGTGGAATTCGCACCGCTGCCCGTGGGGCCGAGCGGATCGCGGGCTTCGATGTTCAACGGTCTGGCCGACTCCATCAACCGCAGCTCCGACAACCAAGAGGAGGCCTGGCAGTGGGTGAAGTACATGGCCACGGCTGATTGCCAGGACATCATTGGCGGTGCTGCCGTGGTGTTCCCGGCCATTCCCTCGGCCGCCGACATCGCTGTTGCCTCCCATCAGGCCAACGGCGTTGACGTGACGGCTTTCACCGTTCACGTGGACGAGGGCACCACATTCCTATTCCCGATCACCGACAGCGCCAGCCAGATCGAGGCCATTGTGGGTCCGGCCATGCAGGAGATCCTGCGAGGCCAGGCTGACGCCGCTGACCGACTCAGCCAGGTGGCTGACGAGGTCAATTCGGTTCTCGGCTCCTAGCGGAGTCGTTTGCTGAGCGATGGCCCGGACCGGAACGGTGTGCGAGATGCCGGAGGAAAGAATTCCCCTCCACTTCGGCTTCACCGCGCGGCGATTCCTGGTCCGGGCCCCGCTCTATTCTGCGGCGCTGTCATTCGCCCTCGTAGTCGCGGCGTGCGGTGGTCGCGGGGGTCAAAGCAAGACTGTCTTGACCGCCTCAGCGTCGTTTTCGCCTGCGGCCCATGCTGACCGAGCCCCCTGCGAGGACCGGTTCATTCCCATCGACCTCGACCATGAGACTCGGGGACCCGGTGAAAGCAAATCGATGTTCGACGGTATGGGCGCAGGGCTGGCCGTCGGCGATCTCGATCATGACGGAGACGATGACATCGTATTGGCGAACTTGAGCGGTGACTCTTCGCTCTTGTGGAACCAGGGTTCTCTCGAATTCGGGCGGGAGCCGCTCATTGAAGGCCGATTCCGTCATGTTGTGGTTGTCGACAGCACCGGCGATGGCCTCAACGACGTGATCCTCACCACCGGCGTAGGCCGGCCTCTGGCCATGGTCAATACCGGGCAGGGGTCGGGAGCGGCTGACATGTTCGAGCGCCAGGAGCTTGCCGGCCTTGACTCCTACACATACACCATCGGCTGGGGCGATCTCGGCGGAGACGGCGACCTGGATGCGGTGACCGGCGCCTACAACGCCGAACTCACCGTAGCTCGGCGCCTGACCTTGGGCGACAAGGGCGGCGTGGGGCTATTTGAGAATGAGAACGGCGCGTACACCCACACGCAGCTCGCCGAGGAAGCCCAGGCCCTTGCCGTTCGCATCGGTGACATCAACGGAGACGGCCTCGCCGACATATACGTGGGCAACGACTTGGCCACTCCTGATCACATCTGGTTCGCCGACGACGACGGCTGGGAGCAGGTGACCCCGTTCTCCCAAACGGCGTTCAGCACCATGGGCGTCGACAGCGGCGACATCGACAACGACGGCGACCTCGACATGTTCGCCACCGACATGAAGCCCATGGACGACAAGCCCGAAACGCTCTCGGCCTATGAAGGGGTAATCGCCGACATCCTCGCCTCCCCAGACACCGACAACATCCAGATCCCCGAGAATGTTCTTCTAATGGCGAGCGAAGAGGGCTACTCCAGCGCCGCACCGTCCTTCGGCATCGAAGCGACAGGGTGGAGCTGGTCCGGCCTGTTCGGAGATCTTGACAACGATGGCTATCAAGATCTGTATGTCGTCAACGGGATGGTGGCCGACAATCTGTTCGACCATTTGCCCGACGCCAGCCTCACCGAGCCCAATCAGGCATTCAGGAACATTTCCGGCCAGCGCTTTGAGCCCGAATACACCTGGGGGCTGGACGACCTCTCCGGAGGGCGGGGGATGGCCATGGCCGACCTCGACCGCGACGGCGACCTCGACATCGTGGTCAACAATCTGAATGCTCCATCCCGCCTCTACGAGAATCGGCTGTGCGCCGGAAGGGCCATCACCGTTCAGCTGGCCTGGGAGGGAACCGGCAACCCGACCGCCCTAGGCGCCCAGGTAATCGCCAAGCCGACTGGTGGGTCACCGTTGGTGCGCACCGTTGAGGCTTCGCGCGGCTACCTCTCGGGCGCCTCCGCCATCGTCCACTTCGGCCTCGGAGCCGACTCGGATGCTATGGATCTGGAGGTCATCTGGCCCGATGGCCGTGTATCGAGTAGCACTGGCATTCCGGCTGATCACCATGTGATTATCAGCCGCCGCCAAGGACCGACGCCATGAGCCGGAACCACCTTGTCCGTCCTGGCACCACTGGCCAGCGATTCCGGGATGCCGCCATCCACCTCACTCCGTTGTTGCCCGCGGCTGCCGCCGTGGCCATCATCGGACGGCCGGCGCTGTGGGCGGCTGTTGTCCTGCCGCTCGGACCGTTGGTGGTGGGCCGAGTTCTGGCCGGAAATCGGGAGGCGGGCCTTGAACACTGGACTAGGTCATTCGATTTTTCGATGTCGATAGCCGCCTATGCGCTGTGCGTCTATGGCCTGCTCCAGATGGCAGTCCGCTTCGAGGCCGTCGGTGTGCTCGTGGCGGTCGGCATCCTGTTGCTTGTTCTGCTGCTGCTCAATTGGGTGCTGTTCACCATGGTGGCGGCCAATCGGGCCCGATATGGGGAGTTGTTCGATCCGCCCTTGGTGATGCCGCTTTGTCGCTGGCTCCAGGGCCTTAACTTGTTTCGTCCAAGGTTGAAGGGGGAATTCTGATGGCAACGGTTGAACTGCAAGGCTTGACCAAGATCTATCCCGGGGGCGTCAAGGCGGTTGACGACATGAGCCTCTCCATTGAGGACGGGGAATTCGTGGTCTTTGTGGGCCCATCCGGCTGCGGAAAATCCACGGCATTGCGCATGATCGCCGGTCTGGAGGAGATCAGCGATGGACTGCTCCGAATCGGCGATGAGGATATGACGAGCGTCCATCCTCGTGAGCGCGACATCGCCATGGTGTTCCAGAACTACGCCCTCTATCCGCACCTCACCGTGCGCAAGAACATTGCCTATCCGCTGAAGTTGGCCAAGACCAGCAAAGAGGAGATCATACGGCGGGTGGAGCGCACCGCCGAGGTACTCCAGTTGAGCGAGTTCCTGGACCGCAAGCCCGGTGCCCTGTCGGGCGGACAGCGCCAAAGGGTGGCCATGGGGCGCGCCATCGTACGGGAGCCCTCGGTTTTCTTGATGGACGAGCCGCTGTCCAACCTCGATGCCAAGTTGCGGGTCTATATGCGCAGCGAAATCTCACGGATCCAACGAGATCTGGGGGTGACCACCATCTATGTGACTCACGACCAGGTCGAGGCCATGACCATGGGCGACCGGGTGGTAGTGCTCAAGGGCGGCGTCCTCCAACAGGCCGACAAGCCCTCGGTGCTGTACCGCAACCCGGCCAATCTGTTCGTCGCAGGATTCATCGGTTCTCCGGCCATGAACATGTTCGAGTCCACCATCAGCATCGGCACCCAGGCCATCACGGTGGAGGTCGGCCAGCAGACCGTGGAAATGCCTCTGGCCATGCTTGACCGGATGCCGGCCCTGCGAGGCTATGACGGAGCCCGATTGGCCTGCGGCATTCGACCAGAGAATGTCCAAGACGGGTCAATTGCCGATGGGGTCGATCAGCGGATCAGCGGAGAAGTGATCATGCTTGAGGAGCTGGGCTCAGAAATCGTTGCTCACCTCGAAGTCGGGGTGAGGCGGATCGACTCCTCTGGTGCCGCGCTGGGCAGCGCTGATGACGAGGGAGACGACTACGACACCGGCTTCATCGGCCGTTTCTCCCAGCAAAGCACAGCTAGCGCCGGACAGCGCATCGACGTTGCGTTAGATGTGTCGGCCATGCACTTTTTCGACCTGTCTACTGGCGAAGCCATACGCGACTAGGACTTTCACGCTGTAGGTGAGCGGCATCTACCGCTGAGGACCGCCTCAAGCAGCTTGGAAAGATAGCTCGCTTCGGAATACCGCGCCCGTATCGGCGACTTCTTGTTCAATCCGCTCTGGCGACCATCCAGTGTGTTGGGCCATGACCGATGCCATGGGTTGGAGGAGTTCACAAGCATTCGGTTCGTACCACGCAGCCCGAGTGCGCCGATAGAACACATCCTCTAGCGTTGCTGCCCCTTCGTATTCGACAGCCCAAATGATCTCGCCAGTGATGATCTTGCTGCCAGGAACGATTGGGTCCTTTCCTAGGCTCAGAATCTCGCCATATTCGGATCCATAGAGTGAAGCAAGGCGATGGGCTGTATGAATTCCCAAGTTATGCTGTTGTGAAATGTAGGCGGCCAAGTCTTCAACCTCGCCGTCGAATATTCCGCCTGGCAAGTAGCCCGACTCTCTCGGAGAAGCACCAACAACAACTGAGGTATTTGCCCGGATTGTGTCAGCCACTTTTTCAGCCATAAGGCGGTACCCCGTGAGCTTGCCACCGGCAACGGTGATCATGCCGCGCTCGCCCACCCATATTTCGTCTTTGCGCGATATTTCACCAGGGTTGTCCTCGCCATCGGCGATGAGAGGACGGAGTCCAGCCCAAGCGGCCTGAATCTCGGACGGCTCAATGTACGCGACGTCAAACGTTCGTTCGACCGCGCGGAGAATGTAGGAGACATCCTCATCGGTGATTGACGGCCACACCTCCGGGTCGCGGTTCACCAGAGTGTCGGTGGTGCCCACGTAGGTTGCGTCGCCCCGGCGAACCACAAATAGGGTGCGTCCATCGGGCATGGGCATGGTGACGGTGTTGTTGACCGGAAGGCGATCGCGGGCCAAAGTCAGGTGTACGCCCTTGCTTAGGACCAGGCGGTCATCAACGGCCCCCTCCAGCCGTCTGACGGGATCAACCCAGGGACCGCTGGCATTGACAATGGCTCCGGCGCCAATGGTCACGTTTCGCCTCGTCAAGCCGCAAGTCGCCTTCACCGCGCTGGCCCTAGGATCGCCGTGAAGATCCACGACCCGGCAGTGGTTGAGGATCACTGCACCGTGGGCGGCAGCGTCTCGCAGATTGGCCAGCACCAGTCGGGCGTCGTCGGTGACGTATTCCCGAAACACCACCGCACTGCGAAAGGCCCTCTGGTCGATGAGCGGCTCCCTGGCTTTCAGCAATGCACGATTCCACGTCTGGTGTCGCTCATGCCTGGCAACCCCGCCGAGCAGCTCATAGGCGGTTACCCCAAGGCGAACCAGCGCCTGCTCGCTACGCTTCGCGGTCGGGTAGACCATCCATCGGGGTTCAGCAAGATGCTTGGCCATCCGATGGATGACTTTTCGTTCGCTGGCCGTCTTGCGAACGATTCTGAATTCACCCATCGCCAGATAGCGAAGTCCACCATGAATCAGTTTGGTGGATCGGCTTGAAGTCCCTGAGGCAAAATCGTTGGCTTCGAAGACCACCACTGACAATCCACGACGGGCAAGGTCTCGGGCTACTCCCGCACCGGTTATACCGCCACCGATGATGACTATATCGAAGGATTGATTGTCCAGATCGTCAAGAACATTTCGCCGCTCTGTAGTCAAAGGGAGAGCGGGAGACATGGTCACGAAATGAGTTTAGTACCAGAGTATGAAGGGCGTGCAACCGAATTGACTATCAATGTGTTGTTTCTTTTGTTGATCAGTGATTGACGATAAAACATATCCGTAAATTGCCTTACTTTATGTTCAATTACGGCTTCAGAGACCTTCGAGAAGGGGCCTTGGCTATGAGTAGGCAATACCGCAAAATGCGACAACCAATTGTCGCTAGGATCGCAGCATGGTCCACACTATGACGATGAGCCTGGGCCAGCACGGGGGATGGGCTGGGATATTCCGGCAGCTGACCGGGGGCGGCAGCTTGACGGCCGATGCTGCGAATGCGGCCATGACCGAGATCTTGGGCGGCGAGGCCACTCCGGCCCAGATCGGAGGCTTCGTCATGGCCTTGCGGACCAAAGGGGAAACCGCAGAGGAGTTGGTAGGACTCCTGTCGGCCATGCGGGCGGCAGCAGAGAACGTTCCCCTAGACGCCGCAGACCTTGGACTCATCGACACGTGCGGCACCGGCGGCGACAACAGCGGGAGCATCAACGTGTCCACTGCGGCGGCTCTGGTGGCCGTGGGCGCGGGGGCCAGAGTGTGCAAGCACGGTAATCGCTCCGCCTCCTCCCAATGCGGCTCTGCCGACGTGCTGGAAGCGCTGGGCGCAGTCATCGACCTCGGGCCCGAAGGTGTGGCCCGGTGCGTGAGCGAGGCCGGATTCGGATTCTGCCTGGCCCCCCGCTTTCACCCCGCAATGCGCCACGCGGGGCCGGTCCGCCGCGAACTGGCCGTGGCCACGGTGTTCAACTTCCTTGGCCCGCTGGCCAATCCGGCCAGGGTCAAGCGGCAGCTGGTGGGCGTGAGCGACCCTGCAATGGCCGAAATCATGCTGGAGGTGCTGGCTGCCACCGGGTCGGATCGGGCCATGATCGTGCATGGCCACGACGGATTGGACGAGTTGTCGACTACCGGGCCGACCGACGTGTGGGAGCTGCGGCACGGAGACTTGCATCGCCACACTGTGGATCCCGCGGATCTCTTCCTGGCACCGGCCAGTGCGAAAGACCTGGTGGGCGGGGATGCGGCCGTTAATGCCGACTGCCTGCGGCGGGTGCTCGACGGCCAGCCGGGTGCCCACCGAGACATCGTGGTTCTCAACGCCGCTGCCGCGCTGGTGGTAGCCGAGGTGTCCGACTCGCTGGCAGACGGGCTGGAGGCAGCCGCCGGATCCATAGACAGCGGCCGGGCCGGCCAAGCGCTTGAAGCGTTTGTCGCCGCCTCGAAGGCGGCCGCTGCCGATGAGGAGAAGACATGAAGCCGGGCACAGTCGATTTTGTGGGCCGGTGAGCGTCATCAGCGCCGATGAGGTGATCGCCGCTGGTTTGGCGGCTGGACTCGACGCCGTTGGAATAGCCCCGGCCGAGCCGTTCGAGTCCACCCGGGCCACCCTGGTGGAACGGCGGGCGCAGGGCCTGCATGGGGGGATGGCGTTCACTTATCGGAACCCCGACCGCTCCACCGATCCTGGCCGAACGGTAAACGGAGCCCGATCCCTGGTGGTTGGGGCGCTCGGCTATCGGAGGGCCACTCCAGCACGGCCCGCCGGAGCCACGGGCCGGGTGGCCTCCTACGCCCGCCGTGACCACTATGCGGAACTGCGAGACGCCCTCAGCCAAGTCACCGAATTGCTGCACAGCGCTGGACACAAGGCCGCAGTCGTCGCCGACGACAATGCTCTGGTGGATCGGGAAGCGGCCCAGAGGGCCGGTCTGGGTTGGTACGGAAAGAACAGCAATATCCTGCTTCCCGGGAAGGGGAGCTGGTTTGTGCTGGGTTCGGTGATAACCACCGCGGCGCTGGATCCGTCCACCCCGGTACCTGATCAGTGCGGGCCATGCCGCCGTTGTTTGGACGGCTGCCCGACAGGGGCGATCGTGGCCCCCGGGGTCGTGGACGCCCGGAGGTGCCTGGCCTGGCTGGTGCAGGCCGACGGTGACTTCCCCCTTGAATTTCGAGAGGCGCTGGGCGACCGGATCTATGGCTGTGACGACTGCCAGGAGGTGTGCCCGCCCAATCGGTTGCCTGAGTCGGACGACATCAGGCCCAGAACAGGGAGCAGCGATCCAGAAGATGACATCGCATGGGTAAACCTGGTTGAGCTGCTGGAATTGGACGACGACGAGTTGATGTCCCGCTACGGGCGTTGGTACATACCCAAGCGCGAGCCCCGCTATGTGCGTCGCAATGCGCTGGTTGCGCTGGGAAATTCCGGACGGGGGGCCGATCCCGAAGTGGTCGGCACGGTGCGCCGCTATCAGTCGGTTTCCGACCCAATGCTGGTGCGCCACGCCAAATGGGCGGCTTCCCGCCTCGGAATCACCACCGCAGAGACGGTTTGAGCATGGCTCGGCATCTGCTGGTGACCAACGACTATCCCCCCAAGCTCGGAGGCATCCAGAACTACTTGTGGGAGCTGTGGCGCCGACTGCCCCCAGAGGAGGTCTGTGTGCTGACCCGGTCCCATCCCGGTGACGCGGAGTGGGATGCGCAGCAGAAGCACCAGGTGATCCGCTCGCCCCGCCAGTTCCTCTTGCCTACTCAGGACATGGCGGTGGAGATAACCGATTTGGCCGCCGAAATAGGCGCTGAGCTGGTTCTCTATGATCCCGCGGTTCCCCTGGGCTTGCTGGCCCCCCGGCTTCCCCATCCCTATGGCGTGATCCTCCACGGCGCCGAGGTCACCGTTCCCGGACGACTGCCGGGAAGCAAGCAGCTGCTGGCCAAGGTATTGCGGGGCGCCGAGGTGGTGATTACCGCCGGCCGATACTCGGTGGATGAGGCCGAACGCGCCGCCGGTGGGCCGCTGCCCGCAGTGATCGTGCCGCCGGGGGTCGACGTCGACCGATTCAAGCCGCTGGACGCGGCCCAGCGGCGGGCGGCCCGCCTGCGGTTCGGGCTTCCGGTCGACGCTCCGGTGGTGGTCTCGATCAGCCGGCTTGTGCCCCGCAAGGGCATGGATGTGCTGATTGCGGCGTCAGCCCGGCTGGCCGACCGTCATCCGGGGCTCACCCTGGCCGTGGCCGGGGCCGGTCGGGACCGGCCACGGTTGGATCGGATCATCGGGAGCACGGGGGCACCAGCCCGCCTGCTGGACCGGGTGGCCGATTCGGATCTGCCCGACCTCTATGGCTGTGCTGACGTGTTCGCCATGGTGTGCCGTCAGCGCTGGGGTGGCCTGGAGCAGGAGGGGTTCGGCATCGTTTTCTTGGAGGCGGCCGCCGCCGGTGTGCCGCAGCTGGCCGGTGACAGCGGGGGAGCGGCTGAGGCGGTGGAGCATGGCCGAACCGGGTTGGTCGTCGAAGAGCCCAGTCATCTGGACGCAGTGACCGCCTGCCTGGACACCCTGCTCTCGGATCGGGTTCGCCTCCAGCGGATGGGTTTGGAGAGCCGGCTGAGAGCAGTGGCCGAGTTCTCCTACGACCACATGGCCGAGCGGCTCCGCACCGTTATCGCCGAGGTCGTCAATCGCAGAAAGAGCCGATGACGGCGCGGCACCATCGCCAGGCGATGCCACTGTCTTGGCGCGATCGATTGTTCCCCCCGGGAGTCGAGGGCCAGCACTTCCTCAGAGCGTGCTGGGCAGGAACATGGGTGTTCACGGCGATCGCCGCCATCACCACCGTCTTTCCCGATCCCATGGCGGTTCCCATTGCGGTGGTGTCGCTCGGGCTGCTGGCAATCGGCTGCTGGGCCATGCTCTGGGCCTTCCAGCGGGCTCTGCAACGCAGCCGATACGAATTGATCGGGGTGGGGGGCCTTTATTTCCTGGCCGGTTGCGCTCCCCGCTCAGTGCGCTTCTCGATGATGGCCGCGTTGGCCCTAGAGGTGGCGGTAGCGCTGGCCGCAGCCTCGGTGCGCCCGTTTACCGCGTCCGCGTTCGGTATCCTGGTACCTGTCTATGCGCTGGGCTTGTCTGGCGCATGGGGTGCCAGGCACGGGACATTCCCACCTCGGCTCCCCGACGGCGAAACTTCAGAACGCGGCGATCCCAGCAGGAACGGTGACGATGTTTGACCAGGCCACCAAGAGCATCACCATTGAGGCGTCGCCCGCGCGCTGCTTCGAGGTGGTGTGCGATTTCGAGTCTTATCCCGAGTGGGCCACCGAGGTGAAGCAGGTCGAGATAATCCGACGGGACGACGACGGCCGGGGCGGCTTGGTGTCGTTTCGGGCCGCGGCCATGGGCCGCAGCACCAACTACTTGCTGGAGTACTACTACGGATCCAACCCCCTGCGGGTGTCCTGGCGATTGGTGCAAGGGGACTTGACCCGGCGCCTCGACGGGGAATATTGCTTCAATGCGGTGCCCGGCGAGCCGGAACGCACTGAAGTCACCTATCACCTCGCCGTCCAGATGGTGATGCCGCTGCCCGGTTTCGTAAAGCGCAGGGCCGAGGCGCGAATCATGGAGACCGCGTTGGACAACCTGCGCCTCCGAGCCGAATCGGGCGCCGGGAAACTCCTCTGAATTCGCCCTCTCAGAAAGTAGATTGGACCCGTGGAGTTCCGCCGGATCAACAACCTGCCCCCGTACGTCTTCACCATCATCAACGACCTGAAGGTGGAGGGCCGCCGAGACGGCCACGACATCATCGACTTGGGATTCGGCAACCCCGACCTCCCGTCGCCGGACATCGCGGTGGAGAAGCTGGCGGAAGCCACCCGCAACCCCCGCAACCACCGCTACTCGGCCAGCCGGGGCATCCCCAAGCTGCGTGAGGCAATCGCCGGGTACTACGCCCGGCGGTTCGGGGTGTATCTCGATCCCGATACCGAGGTGATAAATACCATCGGGGCCAAAGAGGGGTTTTCCCATCTCATGTGGACCCTGCTCCAGCCCGGCGACGCCGCCTTGGTTCCTTCGCCCTCCTATCCGATCCACCTGTATGCCCCGCTGTTTGCCGGAGCCGAGGTGCGGGAGATCCCGTTGAGCACCGGCACCGACTTCTTCGGGACGATGCAGGAGCGCTGGCGCTACTCCTGGCCGAAGCCCCGCATCATCGTGCTCTCGTTTCCCCACAATCCCACCACGGCTTGTGTCGACTTGGAGTTCATGGCCGGCGTGGTGGCCTTCGCCAAAGAGCACGATGTGCTGTTGGTCCACGATTTCGCCTACGCCGACTTGGGCTACGACGGCTACCTGCCGCCGTCCATCATGCAGGTGGAAGGCGCCAAAGACGTGGCGGTCGAGCTCTATTCCATGACCAAGTCGTTCTCCATGGCCGGTTGGCGGGTGGCGTTCATGGTGGGCAATCCCCAGGTGGTGGCGGCACTGGGCAAGCTCAAGTCCTATTTGGACTACGGCACCTTCCAGCCCATCCAAATCGCGGCCACCGTGACACTCAACGAGGCGCCCGGCCATCCCAAGGAGGTGTGTGACATCTACCAGAGTCGCCGCGATGCCCTGTGCTCGGGGCTGAACCGCATGGGGTGGGAGGTAGAGCCACCCAAGGGGACCATGTTCGTGTGGGCCAAGATCCCCGAGCCCTATCGGGAGATGGGGTCGGTGGAGTTCGCCTCCTGGTTGGTCAAAGACGCCCGGGTGGCGGTGTCTCCTGGGGTGGGGTTCGGCCCCGGCGGGGAGGGCCACGTGAGGTTTGCGCTGATCGAGAACGAGCAGCGCACGGCGCAGGCTGTCCGCCAGCTGCGCCAATCGCTGGCCAAACTGGATTAGGAGCACGCTTCCCATGAGAGTTGGCCTTTTGACCGGGGGCGGCGACTGCCCGGGTTTGAATGCCGTGATCCGGGCCATCGTGCGCAAGGCCGAGCGCCACTACGGCGATTCTGTGATTGGCTTTCTGGACGGCTGGCGCGGGGTGCTGGAGGGTGAGTTCATCGAGGTGGATGTGGAGCACATGCGGGGAACCCTGCCCCGGGGCGGCACGGTGTTGGGCACATCTCGGATGTCTCCCCGAATGTACGACGATGGGATCGAACGGGTGCAGGCCACCATGGAGTCCACCGGCACTGAGGCGCTGATCGTCATCGGAGGCGAGGGGACCCTGTCGGCGGGTGTCGGGGTGTACGAGGCAGGCGCAGCCAAAGTGGTCGGCGTGCCCAAGACCATCGACAACGACATCGGGCTCACTGAGCTCACCTTCGGTTTCGACACCGCGGTGGAGATCGCCACCGGGGCCATCGACCGACTGCACACCACCGCGGAATCGCATGATCGGGTGATGGTGGTAGAGGTAATGGGCCGCAATGTGGGCCATATAGCCACCTGGGCTGGCATTGCCGGAGGGGCCACCCTCACATTGATTCCTGAAGAGCCTTTCGACATCGATTTGGTAGCCGAAGCCATTACTCGACGCCACCAGCGGGGCCGGTGGGCGTCCATCGTGGTGATTGCCGAAGGGGCTCGGCCCAAGGAGGGCACTTTGGAGCTGCCCGAGCCGGAAATCGATAAATTCGGTCATGTCCGGCTGGGGGGAATAGGCCAGTTAGTGGCCGCAGAGATCGAGGCCCGAACTGGATTCGACACCAGAGTCACCGTGCTGGGCCACATTCAGCGGGGTGGCACCCCCTCTGCATTCGATCGAGTTCTGTGCTCGTGGTACGGCATCGCGGCCATCGACGCCGTCCACGACAGAGACTGGGGGTCGATGGTGGCCTTCCAAAACGGTGAGATGGTCCGAGTGCGGCTGGCCGACGCAGTGGCCGAGCTGAAGCCGGTCAGCCCTGCGCTCTACGAGGTGGCCCGAGCCTTCTTTCCCTAACTACTAGGCGTTGTAATCGTTGCCTTCCACGGCGCTAAGACCAAGACACACCCCTAGAAGTCCAGACTGAAGTCGGGGGGCATTCCGGGCGGCAGGGTGGGCGTGGGCTCGGGGGTCGGGGTCGCCGCGGCGGTGGGGGTGGCCGTAGGCGTGGGCGCCGGTGGCTCCGGCGGCGGAGTCGGGGTCTCGGGCGGGGGAGTGGGCTCGAGCGTCTCGATCGGCGTGGGCTCAGGGGTGGGCTCGGGCTGGTATTCGGGGTCCAGCGAGTAGAAGTCGTCCCGGGTAACCGGCAGGTCGCTCTCCCCGCTGTCGGTGGGAAGCGGCACGGGATTGTCGTTCAACAGCAGCGAGAAGCGGGTCGAGTTGGTGTTCTCGGTGGCGGTGAACACCAACTGGGCTACTGCGAGTTGGCGATTTTCGCCCTCCAGGCGCTCTTCGAACACCTCGGACTCCAAGGCTACGGTCACCAGGTCGATGGAAGGGTTGACGTCCACCGCCACCACCTCGACATCGGCTGGCAGGGCAGTGGACAAAGCCTGTTCGGACTCAGCCTCATTGGGGGCCGAGAACAGGGCTTCAAGCACGGCTATGGGTCGAGCCGGGCTGGCCACATTGCGCACGACGGGTGACAACAGGTTGTTCTCGTCGATCAGGTAGATGAGCACTTCTTGGGTTATGAGCGGCGTCGGCTCGGGCGATTCGGTTGGCGCGGCCAGATCATCGGGGAGCCGCGAATAGTCCACGTTGCGGGGACGACTGTCCTCGGGCACCGAGCAGGCAGTGGCCACCAGTAGAGCAATGGCCAGCAGGGGAGTTGCACCCCAAGGTGCTCGCCGGCGTAGGAAGGCAATTGGCCTGGTCATGGCACGGCTATGGGAAGTTGGACTACAAATCTGGTCCCCTGCTGACCGTCGGGACGATCCTCGCACCAGACGCGGCCATCATGGAGTCGAACGTGCTCGGCGACCAGCGCCAGTCCTAGGCCCACCCCGGTGCTGGTTCCCCGCTCGACGGTCTGGCGGCCCCGGGAGAAGCGGTCGAAGATGTGCTCCTTCTCATCGTCGGCCACACCGGGACCGGAGTCGTCTACCGCGATCACGACCTCCTTCATTTGGTGGCCGAGCGTGATTCTGGTAGCTCCTCCGGCGTATTTGTGCGCATTGCTCAACAGATTGTCGATGACCTGCATCATCCGCCGCTTGTCGGCCCGCACTCTGGTTCGTGCGGTGACCAGGTCGCACACAATGGGGATCTCTACCGGGCTGGTGGCCGACACGGCGTTCTCTACGAACTCAAGCAAGTTGAATACGTCAAGGTCGAGCTCGGCAGTGCCCACATCGAAGCGGGAGATCTCCAGCAAGTCCTCCACCAGGTGCTCGAAGCGATCGACGTCCTCAGTCAACAGGTCTAGTGCGGTCCGGGCCCGTTCTGGCAGCTCGGCCCGGCGGGTGTTCATGACTTCCACTGAGGCGGTCAGGGTCATCAGCGGCGACCGCAGCTCATGGCTGACCTCGGACGCGAATCGCTCGTCTCGGGCAATCCGGTCTTGGAGCGCGCCCACCATTTCGTTGAAGGAGTCGGTCAGCGCAACCAGCTCCCAGGCAGCCCCAGCCTCCAGCCGGGTGCTGAGGTCGCCCCGGGCGATGGACTGGGCCGCCTCGCCGATGTCTACCAGCGGCCGCAGCAGACGGCGGCTGGCCCAGAAGCCCACCCCGGCGGAGGCCAAAGTCACGCCCCCGCCCGCGCTGGCCAGTATCAGCCCCAGAGAGCCCAGCGTGTCTTCGATCTCATCCAGCGGTGTGGCCTCGTAATAGGAGGCGTTGTGGCCGGGGATGGGGATGCCGATTACCAAGAAGGGCTTGTCCCTGACCCGGTAGCGCATGCGCGCCGGGGTGCCCCCCTCCACCGTTCGGCGGAGCCGTTCATCGATGTCGCCCTGCTCAAACTCGAAGGACGGCTGGAACCAGTCGCTGCCCACCCGCAGTACCGGGCGAGAACCCTCGGGGGTGGCCAGCGTGCTGACCAGGTTCTGGAGGGCCTCGGACTCGATGTCGGGGCTGAGGCGGCGGTTCACCACCGAGGCGTTGAAGCCCACCGTGGCCAGGGCGTCATTCTCTCGCCCGTTGAGCAGGTTCTGGCGGGTCAACGCGAACACGGTCACGCTGAGCAGAGCCGACAGGAGCAGGGTGGTCAGCACCAACGCCAGAATGATGCGAGTGCGGAGCCGCAGTCGGCGAGCCCGCGATCCCGTCCGGTGCCAGATGCGGGAGAAAAATCCCAGATTGCGGGCCGCGTCACCCTCTTCGGGCCAGGACATTCGCGCGCTGGCCTCCTAGGCCTGGAGCTTGTATCCCAGGCCGCGAACGGTGACCACGTAACGCGGGTTGGCCGGGTCGGTCTCGATCTTGGTGCGCAGCCGTCGGATGTGCACGTCCACCAGTCGGCCGTCGCCGAAGTACCCGAGGTCCCATACCCGTTCGAGAAGCACTTCTCGGCTGAGCACCTTGCCGGAGTTGGTGGCCAGCTCGACCAAGAGACGGAACTCAGTTTTGGTGAGGTGGGCCTCTTCGCCGTTGATGGTCACCACCCCTTGCTCGGGAAAGATTTCCAGCCGCCCGAAGCGCATCTCGGTCATGGTGGTGTCGGTGGTTCGGACCCGGCGCAACAGGGCGCGGATGCGGGCGGAGAGTTCCTTGGGGGCGAATGGCTTGGTCAGGTAGTCATCGGCGCCCGCTTCCAGTCCGGCTACTACATCATGGGTGTCGGCTCGGGCCGTGACCATGATGATGGGAACGTCGCTGGAGCGGCGAATGGTGCGGCACACCTCGAATCCGTCGATATCGGGGAGCATGATGTCGATGAGAACGACGTCGGCTGGCGACTCCGAGAACGCGTCGAAGGCATCCTGTCCGTTGGCCGCCTCCAGAACGTCCCAACCCTCGTCTTCGAGGGCAAGACGGACCGCAGTTCGGATCCTCTCGTCGTCCTCAATGGCCAGGATGCGAGTTCCCACCCTGAAATGGTGCCCGATTTTCAGCTCAAATGCGTGGCAGGGGAGCTCATAGTCGGTCGGCTTCGGCATCTTGCAGCAGTTTCAGCAGGGTCTCGGCCACCGCAGGAGCGGCGGCAAACACAAATGCGCTGCTGGGAAGACCGCCGTTCAGGTCTTGGACGATTGCGCCGGCCTCTTCGCAGATCAGCACTCCCGCGGCATAGTCCCACGGATTCAGCCCTACTTCGAAGAAGGCGTCCACCCGGCCGCAGGCCACTGAGCACAAATCGACGGCGGCCCCGCCCACTCGACGGATGTCGCCTATTTGCGGAAGCAGCTCCTTGAGCACTTCGGCTTGGCGCGGCCGCCGGTCGTGCGCGTACGAGAACCCGGTGGCCACCAGGGCCAGTGCGGGATCTCCGTCGGGGCGAACATGAGTTGGCCGTCCGTTGAGCCGGGCACCGCCGCCCCGGTGCGCGGTGAATGTCTCGCCCAAAACCGGATCGATCACCGCGCCGGCGACGATCTGGCCGTCGGCCTCCGCCGCCACCGACACCCCGAAGCCGACATGGCCGTAGACGAAATTCACCGTGCCGTCGATGGGGTCGATGATCCAGCGCACGCCGCTGGTGCCGTCGCGGCCCGTGCCCTCTTCGCCCATCACTGCGTCGTCGGGCCGGTGGGAGGTCAGGAATTCCACAATGGCGGCCTCGCAGGCCACGTCCATATCGGTCACCAGGTCGGTACGCGACGACTTGGCCGAGATCTGGAGTTGGGCTCCGGACTGGGCCCGCAGCAGCGATGCCGCCACTTCAGCGGCCTCAGCCGCCAGCTTCTCCAGATGGTCCCACGCAGGAATTGACCGCGTGGGCGATGCTTCAGGTTCTGGCACACAGAGACTCTACGCTGGTCGCCGTGACAAATAGCGGCGTGGTGGACCTTAGATCGGACACTCTTACCCAGCCGACCGAGGCCATGAGGAAGGCCATGGCGTCGGCACCGGTGGGCGACGACCGCTACGGGGAGGATCCCACGGTCAACCGCTTGGAAGAGCGGTTTGCCCAACTGGTGGGCAAACCGGCCGCGGTGTATGTGCCGTCGGGCACGATGGGCAACCAGATTGCCCTGCGGCTGCACGGAACGGCGGGCAGCAACGTGGTGGTGGGCCGCCGCCAGCATTTGATGTCCTACGAGAGCGGTGCGGCCGGGCTGAACAACGCCTTTCAGATCTACGCCGTCGACGATTCCGGCGGTGTGGTAGACACAGAGGCCGCCGCCGAGGCGGTAGCGGCCGGGACCGGTGGATTTTGGCCCCCGGTGTCGCTGATCTGCCTGGAGAACACCCATCTGTCCTCCGGTGGCCTGGCCATCGGGGGTAATGAATTGGCCAGGGTTGCCGCATTGGGGCCGCCCGTGCATCTGGACGGCGCCCGCCTGTTCAATGCTGCCGTGTCCTTGGGGACCACCGCCGAGGATTTAGCTAGTGCTGCGACCACGGTCATGTCGTGCGTGTCCAAGGGGCTGGGAGCACCGGTGGGCTCACTTCTGGCGGGGCCGGCCGACCTGATCGACGAGGCCCGGTTGCACCGGCGGCGGCTAGGCGGGGCCATGCGCCAGGCCGGGGTCATTGCCGCCGGGGGGTTGCACGCCTTGGACCACCACATCGATCGACTGGCCGACGACCACGCCCGGGCCCAGCGGCTCGGCGAAGTGGTGGCTGAGCGGTGGCCGGGAACTCGACTGGGAGAGGCCGAGGCGGCCTGCGGGCGACCGCTAACCAATGTGGTGGCTTTTCGCCACTCCGATTCTCTGGGCCTGCTGGATCACCTGCGCAGCGCGGGCATCAGAGCCGGGCTGCTGGCACCAGGCATCGTTCGCTTTGTCACCCATTTGGACGTGAACGACGCCGATATAGACCGGGCCGTCTCCGCGCTGTCGTCCGCGCCCGACCTCTAGTACCGATCGCGGTCTTGGCGGCGGCCGCCGAACAACCGCCATTCCTCCATGGCCCGCAACGTCAATATCGCCACCACAGCTAGGCCTACCGCCCCCGCCACCGCGCCGATCAGGGCCCCAAGCCCGGTCCACAGGGCGCAATTGCCTTCGCACTGGAGATCGATGTAGGCAAATCCGATGAGCCCGCCGCACAGCCCGCCGACGAGAATCGACGCGAAGGCCAGCCACCGCGCCCCCTTGGGGGGTAGGGCGGAGCGCTCTTCAGGCGATCCCGGATCCACCATCCGTCCATGTTACGGGGGCGCTGTGCCGGGCAATCGTGTTGGGGCTGGGTTGCGATGTCATCAGGTCGGGCCATACTGGGGGGATGCCGGGGGAGGCAGCGGGGCGAGTTCGGGACTGGGAGGTGGCCGGGGGAGTGGTGCTGCGGGGAGATCAGTTGCTGCTAGTGCGCAACCGGCGCCGAAACGACTCGGTGGAATGGAGTACGCCCGGCGGGGTGGTCGATCCGGGTGAGACCATGCTGGAGGCGCTGGGCCGGGAGGTGCAGGAGGAAACCGGGATCCAGGTTCATCTCTGGGAAGGCCCGCTGTATGAGATAACCGTGGATTTCACCGACCTCGGTTGGCGGCTTCGGGTGGAGACGCACCGGGCGGTGGACTGGAAGGGCGAGATCGTGCTGGAAGACCCCGACGGCATCGTGGAGCACGCCGACTTCTACCACCCCGACGAGTGCGAGGTCCGCTTGGTCCAGAGTCCTCGCTGGGTGCGGGAACCGCTGATGGAGTGGTGTCGCCAGCGCCCCGACCAGAAGCTGACCTACCGCTATCAGGTAACTGGCACCGAGATCGACGGTCTCGCGGTCACCAGGCTGTAGACACGGTGATGGGGAACTCGAGCGGCGCTGGAGGGAATGCCCAGTCGGGGCCCATTTTGCACGTAGACATGGACGCCTTCTTCGTGTCCGTGGAGCAACTTCGCCGCCCCGAATTGCGAGGTCTTCCATTGGCGGTGGGCGGACCGGGCAGCCGGGGGGTGGTGGCATCGGCCTCCTACGAGGCTCGCGCATTCGGGGTGCATTCAGCCATGCCGGCGGTTC
This sequence comes from Candidatus Poriferisocius sp., assembly GCA_965208545.1. Taxonomy (GTDB): domain Bacteria; phylum Actinomycetota; class Acidimicrobiia; order Acidimicrobiales; family Bin134; genus Poriferisocius. Next base: position 1,499,807 of record OZ242341.1, read on the forward strand.
AGGCCCGCCGTCTGTGTCCGGACATTGTGTTTTTGCCCGGCGACCACGAGCTGTACTCCGAAGTCAGCGACCGCATCATGGTCATCCTGCGGTCGTTCACACCCCTGGTGGAGCCCTTGTCGGTGGATGAGGCGTTCTTGGATGTGTCTGGCGCCCATGACTCACCGGTGGCAATCGGCCATCTGATCAGACGTCAAGTCCGCGAAGACGAGGGCATCAACTGCGCGGTAGGGGTGGCCGCGGTCAAGTTCTTGGCCAAGCTGGGGTCCAAACTGGCCAAGCCTGAACCCACGCCCCAAGGGCCGTCAGGCGGCGTTGGCGTGTTTGAAGTGCCGGTCGGCGAGGAGCGGGCATTCCTGACGCCCCGCCCGGTGAGCGACATCTGGGGGGTGGGCCCGGCCACGCTGGCCCACCTCAGCCGCATCGGAATTTCCACCATTGGCGAGTTGGCCGACTTCCCCCTCGATCGGCTGGCCGCGGTCGTCGGCAACGCCCACAGTCGGCATCTTCACGATCTGGCCAACGCAGTCGACCCCCGTCCGGTAATTCCCAACACGGCGCCCAAGTCAATGAGCCGGGAACAGACGTTTTCCCACGATCTGCACACCCAAGAGGACCTCGGCGCAGCGATAGTGGCCCTGAGCGACTCGGTGGCATCCCGCCTTCGGGCCGCCGAATTGGCGGGACGCACGGTCACTCTCAAGGTCCGCTTCGGGGATTTCACCACTATCACCCGGTCTCACACTCTGACCAGCCCGGTTGACTCCGGAGTGGTGCTGGCCCGGGAGGCCAAACGGCTGCTGGAGGCAGTGGATGTTGCCCCCGGTGTGCGCCTCATTGGGGTGGGGGTGTCGGAGTTGGAGGAACCAGGCCAGCGCCAGCTGTCTCTGGAGGACGCCAGTGCCCCTTCATGGCACGACGTGGATCGGGCTGTCGACCGCATTAGGGGACGCTTTGGGACCGAGGCCATCCAAACCGGAGGTACTGCCGACGCCGGTCCCCGGAGTGCCGGCTGGACTCGGCCGAATTAGTGGCGTGTCTCGGGCGGTGCATCGCCGGTCGCTGGCATTGTCTGACAGGTCGGCCTGTGAGACACTTAGACAGTGCCACTTTCCGAGGACGAGCAACGCATCCTTAGCGAAATAGAGGAACGGCTCTATGAAACCGACCCTGCGCTGGCACGCGAGGTCGGCCGAACCACGGTGTTCACCCACCCGGCCCGCAATCTCCGCCTCGCCATTCTGGGCTGCATTGTCGGGTTGATATTCATGATCGTGACCCTTTCCACTTCGTATTGGCTCTCATTCCTGGGCTTTTTGGTCATGCTGGCCGCTTCGTTATGGGGATGGAGCAACCTGCGCCAATTGGGGCGATTCGGCCTTCAGCAGATAAGCAACAGCATCAATCGAGGCGACGTGAGCACCTTTTTGCGGACGCCGGGCCGCCGTATTCTCAACCGTTTGCGCCGCGGCGACGCTGAGCGTCCCTAAACCCCCATTCGCGGCTGCGGTCAGGGGCCAATGGTCCAACTGGGGCTGCGCCGCGGCTGCCGTCGTGAACTCAAAAGCGGCCGAGGATTGAACGCCGCGGCGAGTCTCTGCCACCACCTCACCCTGAAGTTGACCTCGGAGCGCACCGATAGCGACCAGGTCCGGGCCAGCCACTGGTTGTGATCGGTGGGCTCTGACGGGGCGAAGCTCGCGGCCGCGGCCAACTCGCCCAGTTGCCGCAAGTCGGGGCTGTGAAGCGGGACTTGCTCTATGGCCCGGCGGGCGAATTCGGCATAGGTCTCGTCGGGCCGGGGGTTCATGTTGATGAGCGCCAACGACTCCACGGTCTCGGTCCACATCAGCCTGATCTTTCCCCGGTTCCCGGTGATCTTCAGGAAGCGCCGCTGGCTTTGGAACTTGCGGAGCCAGGGAATGAGCAAGATCAGCGCTACAGCCAGCGAAGGGACCAGAATGGCAGTCCACGTCTTCCAGGTGAAGCCGCCCCGGTCGCCGGAGGGCTCAGCCCGCGTGTCGCCGAACTCCGGCAAGTCCGGGGGGAACAGGCTCTCGAAATCGGTCGAGGGCTCTAGAGGGCCGAAGGGTTCGGGGGCTGGTTCTTCCTCCAGGCCCTCCAGATCGGGGCCGCTGACCGCTTGGGCTTCGGCCAAACCGGTGTAGTTCTGGGCGCCGGGGGCGCCCCGGCCCGGCGTGGGCTCGAACGCCACCCATCCCACCCCGGCCAAATGCACTTCAGGCCAGGCATGGGCGTGCTTCCCCTGAACCACATAGAGGTTGGGATCGTTCGGGTCGGCCTCGCCTACGGTGAAGCCCACCGCAACCCTGGCCGGCAGGCCCATTGAGCGGGCCATCGCCGCGAAGGTTCCGGCGAACTGCTCGCAATAGCCCCTTCGGGTGCTCAGGAACTCCTCGATCCGGTTCCCGGAGTGGCCAGGGGCCACTCTTGCGTCGTACACGAAGCCCCCGCTGCGGAAGAAGCTCTGAAGGGCCAAAGCCTGCTCGTAACCCGATTCGGCTCCATCGGTCAGCTGGGCAGCCAGTTCCCGAACCCGGGTGCTGAAATCCGAAGGCAGCGATGTAAAAGATTCCACTGATGATTCCAAAACAGTTTGGAGGGGGATGGCTTTGAGAGCCTCGGGATCGAATCGGGGCAGGGCCGAGGTGACGGTGTAGGTGAGGTCATTGGAGTTGGCCAGGGAGCGTCCCACGATGAGCGTTGAGGACAAGGGCTCATAGCTGATGTCCCCACTGCCAACCTCATTAGTGGCCGAGACCACCGACCGGGGTTCGAATGCCGCGGGCAGCCAGACCGCGCCGAGTTGTTCGATGCTGAACTCCTGCACCGAATCCTGCACGCTGGAGCCCGACTGGAACAGCGATGGCAACTGCGTCGGGCGAGCGGCGTAGTCGGCCCGAGATGTCCAAACTTGCCCGTCGAATTCGTCTAGGGCGGTGAGGCGCCAGTAGGACCGCTCCTCAGCCCTCACCTGGAACATCACCGTGTCGGCCTGGCTCACCAATCGGCCCCTGATGTCTACCAGCGGGCTGAGCACCACCCGGCCCGAGCTTCGCCGGCCCCGCTCCACAGCCTCGCTCAAGTCGACCAGTGGGTCGTCGTTGCTGCCGAGAACCGGACCGGCAGCCAGCGCCCCCGCCAATGCCACCGCGGCGACGGCGGCGCCTCCGCCCAACAGCGCCCGGCGGCCGCTTGAGGCCCGACCCTCGCCCCCCAGCCAAGCAGCGCCGGCGGTGCGGTCCACCACCCGGTGAATCGTGGCAAACAACAGCAGGGCCGCGGTGAACAACCCGATGGTAAGAAAGCGGTGCTCGTCGGTGCCCACTAGCCCGGTGAAGCCGATGGCGACAATCGGCAGCACCATGGGCTCGAACAGGGCTCGCATTCTCATCGCCGTCCAGTCGTTGAAGAATGCCAGCAGCCAGACTGCCGCCATGGCGCTCACGGTGAACCCATCAACCGGCTCCACCGGCGGGCTGAGCTCACCGAAATTGGTCCAGGCTCGTTCCAGATCGTCGGCCAAGGCCGATTGGGTGTCTGCGGCGGGCAGACCCCAATAGGCAGTGTCCCAATACAGAGTCCAGGTGACCACCAGGATCAGCCCGACCGCGCTGGACAGACCCGAAACCAGCATTCCCCAGCCAATGCGGCGCACCGTCAGGGCCAGCAGATGGCCCGCCGCCGCAGCGATGAACACGGGCAAGACCCAGCCGCCGTGCTCGAAGACCCGGAGGAGGCTGAAGGCGGTAGCCGCCGTCAGGATCGGCCCAGTCACCTCCAATGCGGCCTCCCATCCATTGGCGGCTCGAGGGTTGGTCATGGACGGTGCCCAGCGGTGCGAGGGGTGGTTGGGCCGGGGGTGGACAAGGGCTCATCGCCGGTGGCGGTATGCGCTGACCACGCATCGGTGAATTCCATGGCCCCTTCCACCATTAGCACGGTCGTTCCGGGGATGAACTGGTGCGGCAGCTGCCCCGGATGGGCCGGATCGAAACCGGTGAACAGCACCACTGTCTTGGAGCTGAATTGGGAGCCCAGGGGCATCAATGAACCGGACTCGGTACCGTCGACGGCGGCGGCCAATGCCACGATGAGACCTCCGCCGTGCTCTCGTCCCAGCTGCTCGACCGCGCCGATCAGGCTGCCAATGTCCGGACTGACTAGGGCCAAGTGCTCGTAGATCTTGTACAGGTGAGCGGAGTCAGCTCCAAAGCCGCTGTCGAAATCCGCGGTGGTGGTCAAGCGGATCTGATCCCCCCGGTTCTGGCTTGCCCGGCAGATACTGGCTGCGGCCGACACCATGGCCTCGAAACGCTCCAAGCCGGCTTCGGTGTCCAATTGCGCGCTCCGGGTGTCAAGCAGAACGGTGGTGTGGGTGTGGGAGAACTCCTCGTACTGGCGCACGATCAACTCGTCGTGGTGAGCCGACGATCGCCAGTGGATGCGCCGGGGGTCGTCGCCCCTTTGAAACGGGCGCAGGCCGTAGAGCTCTTCACCGCTTTGGGCCATGGGGCTGCGCCGAACGGCGTCGAACGAACTACCCGGTAGGCGAGGGGGAGGCCCGATGGGGTACATCGCGGGATAGACCAGCGCCTCGGCCTGGCCGCCGAGCTGGAATCGGCGGGCTGACATGCCCAGCGGATCGGTCACCGTAACCGCAAGCGGCCCCACTTTGACCTGACCCCGCTCTTCGGTGGGGAGCCGGTAGGCAACGGTCAGCCCCTCATCGGTCCGAACCGGAGCCACAAGCAGTTCGGGGGACTGAAAGGAGCTGGTTGAACGCCTGGTGGTGAAAGAGATGTCATCAGCCAGTCGCAACACCGGGGTGCGAACCCGTCCGGGGTTGGCCATCTCCAGTCTCACCTGGCAGTCGTCGCCGACGTGTACTTCATGGGGTTTGAGCGAGCGGGTGACCACTCGCAGCGGTTGGCGGACTTTGACGTACGCCACCGAGAGGGCTGCTACGGCCAGCCCGGCGACCCCCACCGCCAGCAATTCGTCCGAGCCGAATATCCAACCCGCGGCCACCAGCAACGCCGACCCGATTAGGAGCAGCCAGCCTGAGGGGGTGAGCACGGTGGGCGAGAAGCTATTCGACCGGCGCCGGAACCGAGCCCATGACCTCGTCCACGATCTGCGCCGGTGGCGTGCCCCGGGCCCGGGCCTGGGGATTCAGCAGCAGCCGGTGGGCCAACACCGGTATGGCCAGCTGTTTCACGTCATCGGGGAGTACATAATCGCGCCCTTGGGAGGCAGCTCGAACTCGGCTGGCCCGTTGCAGCGCAAGGGTCGCCCGGGTCGACATTCCCAAGACGAGGCTGGGGTGGTTTCGGGTGGCGTTGGCGATCTGCACCAGGTAGCGCTTGATCCCCGGGGCGGTGAATACGGCGGCGGCGTGATCGGCCAGTGCATTGACGGCCTGCGAGTCGAGCGCGGGTCGAAGGGAGTCCAGGGGGTTTTTGGTTCCGTGGGCGTCGAGGATGTCCAGCTCAGATTGTTTCGAGGGATAGCCCACTTCGATCCGCATCAAAAAGCGGTCGAGCTGGCTCTCGGGCAGCGGGTAGGTGCCTTCGTGCTCCAGCGGGTTCTGGGTGGCGATCACCATGAACGGCCGGGGGAGAGCGTGGGTGGTTCCATCTACGGTGACCTGCCGCTCGGCCATGGCCTCCAGCAGCGCCGATTGGGTTTTCGGGGAGGCCCGGTTGATCTCGTCGGCCACCACGATGCCGGAGAACACCGGTCCAGGCTGGAAGTCCAGCGTGTTGGCCGCACGGTTCCAGATGGTCGCTCCCACGACGTCGGACGGGAGCAGGTCGGGGGTGAACTGAATGCGGCCGAACTCAGCCTGCACGGTAATGGCCAGGGCCTTGGCCAGGCTGGTCTTGCCGACGCCGGGAGCGTCTTCGATCAGCAGGTGACCTTCGGCCAGCAGGCAAGTCACCGCCAAATCAAGGACATCGGCCTTGCCCATGATGGCTCGGCCGATGTTGGCGGTGATGGATTGGAACTGCTCGGCGAACAGTCCTTCCTCCGGTTCTTGCAAAGCCATGTCTTCGATTCTCTCAGGTGTTGTGAAGCTGCGGCCAACGGCTTGGCATGTCGACGAGCATCCCGTCGGGACTGGGGCCGTGGTCGCGCAGCGTTCCCCGGCGGCGGAATGCGACGTGATAGCGCTCGGGCTGCGACGTCCAGCAGACATCGGCGACCAGCCCTGATTCGATGGCATCGTCGCAGTCCTCTAGCTCGCTGAGCCGAGCTCCTGAAAGCCAGGTGGTGCGCTGGAGCACCCATGCCGCCTCGGCCTCCTCGGGATCCAGAACTTGTTCGCACCAGCGGACGAAGCCGCCCCTGATCGCACGACCGGAGAACGGCTCAGGGGATTCGATCTCCAGGCGGGCGGCCATCCGCCAACGGAGCACTTCAACTCCGTCCCTTTTGATCCAAGCGTCAAAGGGGGGTTCGTCCCAGTCGGGGACAGTGGCGTCGTACTGGCGGGTGCCGGCTTCCCCTCGGGCGGCGTGAAGTACCCCGAGGACGGCCGCATCGTAGAGGTGAGTGCACTGTTGGCGGACATCGGTCCAGGCGAAGACTTCGGAAGCGGAGCGGGTTAGAGGGCACCCCACCAGGAGCTGGAGCTGGTCGAGCGCCCCCGCGCACGGCTCCCAGGGCATTCGGGGTCCGGCCGCGTCCGCTCCGGTGATTCGCTGTCCATCGTGGGTCAATGCGGCTTCGTAGTGGTGCATGTCGTCTTCGAGTCCCACAATCACGGTCTTGTCATCGGGGGCAATTAGGCGCAGCCGTCGGCGGAATGCTCCACTGCCATGGCGATTGCGGACCAACATGGGCTCAGATTCATGTTGGGGCATTGGTCGATGTTGGCATATCAGCGCCAGACGACCAGATTCCTTAGCTGGGGATGTACTGTCGGCTGATCGTCCCCGCCCAGTCTTCCGCACTCCGCGCCCTGTCACATCGCTCATTTCTGCTCTTCTTCATCGGAGTGTCCATCGCCACCACCGGGCAGTTCATGCAGTCACTGGCCGTGCCCTTCTACATGAACGAGCTGACCGACTCGAATGCCTGGGTGGGAGCCTCGGCTTTCGCGGTGCTGGTCCCTTCGCTGTTCATGACCCCGGTGGCCGGCATCTGGAGTGACCGGATCAGCCGCAAAGCGATCTTGTTCGGATCGTTCTTCACCCAGCTGGCGTGCTCGGCGGCGTTCTTGGTGTTGTTCGCCGCCGACCTCCTCACCCCTTGGCTGATGATCAGCATCCAAGTGGTGGTGGGAGTGGCGTCGGGGTTCCAGTGGGCGCCTACCCAGGCGATGACCGCGCTGTTGGTGCCTCCCGAAGATCTGCTGTCGGCGGTGCGCTTCGTATCGCTGTCGTTCACGGTCGGACGGGCCTTAGGACCATTTCTCGCTGGCGTCACGTTGTACCTCTTGGGGCCTGGACCAGCCTTCGCATTTACCATCGTCGGCTTTGCGGTGGGCTTGGCATTGATGGCGCCGATGAGGCTGCGGACGGTGGAGCCGGTTGAGCAGGAACCGTTCTTGCTTCAGTTCCGCCACGGGTTGGAATACGTCAGACATCGTCCCGCCATGCGTCTGGTGATGTTCACATCATTCATTGTGGCGTGTGTCGGAGCGGTCTTTGCCTTCGCCTTGGTGGCCAGCGTGGCCGACGACGTTTTTTCTCTCGGCGATGGTGGCTTGGCCTGGCTCACCGGCACCTTCGGATTTGGATCGTTGGTGGTGGGCTTGTACGTCACCAGCAACGGAGACCGCCATCTTCGCTCCCGGATCGAGATGGCCGCCGTCGGGGTGTATGCCTTGGGAGTGCTGGCGGTGGGGGCCACCCCGTGGTTGGCATTCGGCTTCTTGGGCTACTTCGTGTTCGGAGCGGCCCACATGGCCCACGGGGTCACGGTGAACAGTGCCCTGCAAGTGCAGGTGGACGAGGAGTATCGAGGCCGGGTGATGTCGGTGTGGCTGATGTCGGTGCTCTCCGGGTTGCCAGTCGGATCGTTTATCGGCGGTTTCCTAGGCGATCTCGTGTCGATGCGATTCGTGCTGCTCCTCTACGGCGGGCTGTTGGCCGTGTTCTGGGTCATCACCGTGGTTCGATCCAACGGATTCGCCGGACTCAATCTTGGCTCCGAATGACCGGCCGGGTTGGGAGATGGCTCCACTAGTACCGTTGTAAAGGCTGCTGAGCAGGCTGGCTATGGGAGGCGACACCATGAAGACACGAGCGGCGGTGTATCGGGAGCCGAATGCCCCGCTGGACATCGTGGAGCTGGACATCTGCAACCTGGCCCCCCAAGACGTGCTGGTTCGGATCACCCACAGCGGCATATGCCACAGCGATCTGAATGTGTACCACGGCACCCGCGAATGGGAAACCCCCATGATCCTGGGCCACGAGGGGTCCGGGGTGGTCGAGCATGTGGGAGAGGGAGTCACCGGGGTCAAGCCCGGCGACCGGGTGGTGCTTTCGCTGGTGGCCAGTTGCGGGCGGTGCCGGTCATGTGCTTCGGGCTTCGCCAACCGTTGCCAGGAGCTGCCCGCCTTTCCCATCGGCACCTACTACGACGGCGGTCACCGCTTCGAGCAGAACGGCGAGATCCATTACTCGTTCTGCACGGTGGGATCATTTGCCGAGCACGCTGTGGTCCACTTCTCTAAGGCAGTGGCGGTGCCTGACGACGTGGATCTGGACGTGGCCTGTTTGGTGGGCTGCGGGGTCCCCACCGGGGTGGGCTCGGCAGTCAACACCGCCCAGGTCCGCCGGGGGAGCACGTGCGTGGTCTACGGCTGCGGAGGGGTGGGCCTCAACGTGATCCAGGGTTGCCGCCTGATGGGAGCGGCCGAGATTGTGGCGGTGGACCTGTTGGCCGACAAGTTGGCCCTGGCCGAGAGGTTTGGGGCCACCCATACCTTGAACGCGACTGACGACGATCCGGTGGCCGCGGTGATGGAGCTGACCGGCGGCCGGGGTGCCGATTACGCCTTCGAGGTGATCGGTACCGGGGCCACCTACATGAACGCCTGGAACTCAATCGGCATGGGCGGCTTGGCGGTGATGGTGGGCGGGCCGCCCGCGGGCACCCCGTTCCACATCGACGCCACCGAGATTTACTTCGGCAAGGCGCTCACCGGCAGCATGTACGGCAACTCCTCGCCTGCCCGGGACTTCCCGTGGATCTTCGACCTCTACCGATCCGGCGAGCTCCTGCTGGACGAGCTGATCACCCAGCACCGCCCCCTCGACGACGTCACCGCCGCTCTCGACGAATTGGACACCGGCGGCGTTGTCCGCACCGTCCTGGACATCGGTCAGGAGTGAGCTGTCACGCCTCCCCGAACTCGCCGATCCAGCGGGTGTAATCGTCCAGTACCGGCAGCACTTCGTCGGCTGAGCCACCGTGGGGGAACCGCAGTACCACTTCGGTGATACCGATGTCCCGGTAGTAACCAAGTTTGCCGGGGTCGGGATGGGTTCCGTAGGTAACCAGTTCCAACTCGTCAATGCTTCGCCCTGCGGCAGCCATGACCTCGGCCAGGTCAGCCAGGGCGGCCCGCATCCCGGCCCCGCCGATGGGCATCCAGCCGTCGCCGAACTCGGCGATGTGGGCAAACGTGGTGGGGCCGGCGGCGGCACCGACGATGGTGCGGATGCGGGGTTGCTGAATCGGTTTGGGCCAGCACCACGAAGGTTCCATGTGAACGAACTCGCCATGAAATTCGGCGACCTCCTGGCCCCACAGCGCCTGGGCGCACAGCATGTGCTCGCGCACCCGGGCGCGGCGGCGGCCCACGTCGATCCCGTGGTTCTCCATCTCCTCGTGGTTCCAGCCGTAGCCCACGCCGAGAACCATGCGACCCCCGCTCATCCAATCGAGGGTGGCGCACTGCTTGGCGAAGGCTATGGGGTCGTGTTGGGCGGGCAGCGCGACCCCCACTCCCAGTCCCACGGTGGTGGTGGCCTGGGCGCAGGCCGCCAAAGCGATATAAGGGTCGAGCGTGCGCAAGTAGGTATCGGGCAGCACGTCCTCGCCGGTGGGCGGCGGGGTGCGCCTGCTGATTGGGATGTGGGTGTGCTCGGGCAGGTAGATGCAGGCGTAGCCTCGGGCTTCTGCTTCTTGGGCCAGACGTATCGGCGACATGGACCGGTCGGTGGTCTGCATCATCACGCCAAATCGCATGGACAAAGCGTATGCCTTTCGGGCTGTCTCCCTGCTTGGTCGTGCCGATGTGTACCTTGCCAGCACATACTCCTCTTGGGCTGCCTGTTTGACTGCTCGCGGCGGTACTCTCAGGACAGTCTCATGAGACACCAACCCGAGATCAGGTTGATCGCCACCACCGAGGTACCCATGAATTGGGGTCGCTTCACCTGCCACGCCTTCGAATCGATGGACGATGGCGAGGAGCATGTGGCGTTCGCTCTCGGCGACATAGACAGTGCCGACGAGGTCTTGGTACGGGTTCACAGCGAGTGCCTCACCGGCGATGTGTTCGGCTCGTGGCGCTGCGATTGCGGGGCACAACTGCACGCCGCCATGGATGCCATCGCCGACTGCGGCACTGGTGTATTGGTGTATCTGCGAGGCCATGAGGGCCGAGGTATCGGAATCGGCCACAAGGTCCAGGCCTATGCCCTTCAGGACAAGGGCCACGACACCGTGGATGCAAACCTGGAATTGGGTCTGCCGGTGGACGCCCGCACCTACGGCATCGGTGCCGCCATCCTGGCCGAGTTGGGTGTGAAGCGGGTTGCGCTGATGACCAACAACCCCACCAAGCAAGACGGCCTGGCTTCCTTCGGCCTAGAGATCGCTCGCCGGGTTCCCCTCGAAGTGCCCCCCCGAACCGAGAACATGGACTACCTCCGCACCAAACAGCAGCGCCTCGGCCATCTGCTCGATTTGGTTTAGAGAGAAGTCAGCTCGCCGGTCTCTCTGTCGAAAAGAGCGAGGCTGCCTCGCGATCGACAACCACGGAGACATCAGCATGCAGTTGAATTGCGGAGGCTGGAGTCTCAACCGACACCGGTCCTTCGAGGGCATCACTGATCGGACTGGCCTTATGGGCCCCGAGGGCGACAAGAAGGATCTTTCTTGCCTGCAAGATGGTTCCGATTCCTTGAGTAATCGCCTGGCGCGGTACATCGTCGGTCGAGTCGAAGAACCGAGCATTGTCTTTTCGAGTCTGCTCACACAGCGCAACAACGCTTGAGGGCTCGTTGAACGGAGTGCCCGGTTCGTTGAAGGCGATGTGTCCGTTGCTCCCGATGCCGAGAAGCTGGATGTCAATTCGGGCCTCGGTTACCAGTTGGTCGTAGCGCCGGGCCTCAGCCTCAAGGTCGGGTGCTCTCCCATCGGGCCCGAACACCGCGTCATCGCGCAGGTCTACAAGATCGGCAAGACCCGTTCTGATCACGTTTCGAAAGGCCTGAGGATGGCCGGGATCGAGTCCGACATATTCGTCAAGCAAGTAGACCGATGTTCCAGAGAAACTGAGCGCGCCGGCCTGGTACCGATCGACCAGCGACCGGTAGACGCCGACCATCGTGCTGCCGGTCGCCATCCCGATACGGGGCCGAAGTATTGACCGGACAACGCCTTCTACGATGTCGGCTGCCTTGACGGCAGCCGCAGCGGCATCGTTGGCGATGAACACCTGCACGGAAGGAATCCGACGTATCAGCCGGTGCCGCGGGCCCCGGTGATGTAGGACACCAGGTCGTCTTTGGTGACGTCGGCCACCTTGACTTCGGCGCACTTCCGTCCTTGGTAGAGCACCACCGCCTGGTCGCAAACTGCCAGCACCCGGTCCATGTTGTGGGTGATGAGCAGTACGGCCACCCCCTGGTCTCGCAGATTGACGATGAGATCGAGAACCCGTTGGGTCTGCTCCACACCGAGGGCGGCAGCCGGCTCATCGAGCAGCACGATCTGCTGGCCCCAGGCCACCGCCCGCCCAATGGCGACAGCTTGGCGCTGCCCGCCGGAGAGCGAACCGACCGAGCGCCTCAATGACGGAATTCGGATGTCGAGACGAGCAAGAGTGGAAGCGCATTCCTGGCGCATGCGTCGCTTGTCGAGCAAGCCGATGCGGGCCCCTAACCATCCTCCTCGGGTGTGTTCGCGATTCAAGAAGAGGTTTTCGGCCACATCAAGCGGATCGATCACCGATAGCGTCTGGTGAACCGTTTCGATGCCCAGCTCTCGAGCATGGCGTGAGGAGCTGATGCGGTGCTCTGCACCCTGGACGAAGATGCGGCCCGCGTCGGGCTGGTAGAGGCCGGAGATGCACTTCACCAGAGTCGACTTGCCGGCGCCGTTGTCACCCAACAAAGCGGTGACTCGACCGTGGTGCAGCTCAATGGAAACGTCGTCAAGGGCTTGTACCGCTCGAAACGACTTCGAGATTCCAGAGGCGACCAACGCGGGGGCACTGTTCATTGTCTGCCCTCCCTGCTCATCGACTGCCATCCTCGCTCACCGGGTGCCCTTCCAGACCACCGGGTTGCCTAGCACGTCCCAGACGCCGGCAACCGACGGAGTGCCCGAGCGCACTCCGGCCACACCGACAACAAATGCCCTGGTCACGAAGGCTTGGATGCGAAAGCCGAAGACGACAGTATCGCCCTCGCTGACTGTCCGACCCGACTCAGGCCTGAGTTTGGCGTAGTAATCGATGGCGGCAGGGTCGGGCATGTCCACGGGCACGGGCTCAGTCGCTGTCTCACTGGGATCATGGGCCACGACGGCGGTGGTCTGGTAGTCCCCGAAGACAGGATCGATATAGAGACCGCCGCCGAAGCAGAACGGCGTTCCTTGATGGATGTGGGCGATCTCGCTGACGTAGCAGACCGCAGGTTGTTCGGGCAGGTCGCCCATAGCATGCAGGGGAGTGGTTCCAGTGAGCCCATGACCCGGCTCCACCTGCGTGGCCCCTGCCTCGGCGAGTTGGGACAGCACTGCTGTAGATGTCGTGCCTGGCGCGTTGATCTGGAGCACATCTTGGTCTTCGCCGCCCAAATGATGCCGGGCAGAGTCTGCGGCCCGAGCCAGGGTTGCCATGTTGGGAGTGACCCGAGCGCCCCCGGAATCCGGATCGTAAAGCAGGGCGGGAAACGTCGTGAGGCCGGCGAACCGGACTCCAGGGAGGCCGCCAATATGGTCGATCATGTTGCCCAGTTCTTGGAGCGGGACGCCTCCCTCGTGGCCGGTGTAGAACTCGTCGCCGTCGGCGAACACCCTTACCAGCAGATTCTGAACCCGTCCGAGGTGAGCGGCCGCGGCTGATGCCTCTGCCGCCTTGTTGGGCGAGAACACCGTCCAATAGTCGGGTTCCATGGCAATGGCCTCACCGGTCTCGGCTCTGGCTACTTGCACCAGGTGTCCGATGTGTCCGAGGTTGTGCCCTTTAGCGGCAATGGGCCGAGCGCAGGCCATATCCACTGCCACGTAGCCGTGTACCCCGGCACCGGTGATGGCATCAAGGACGCCTGGTGCCCTACCCAGCTGCTTGGTCATGGCGTACACGGTCAACCCCAGCGCCCTGGCTTCGCCCATGAGGTGGGCGGTGTTTGCGGCCACCGTGTCGAGGTCCACCGCATAGCTGTTGGCCGGGATAGCACCGGCTTGGTGCAGCGCCACCGCCGCTTCCACGAAGGCCGGGTTCTTGCTCCGAAGCGATTGCAGGAACACCGTCAGGTCTCCTTGGCTTCTCGCATGCTCAGAGCCACAGCCAAGATGATGATCACACCCCGGGCAATGAGCTGGTCGGCCACTTCTAGACCCATGAGGATGAGGCCGTTGTTGAGCATGGCCATGATCAGGGCGCCGGTGACGGCTCCGAGAATCGACGCTCGACCGCCGAACAAGTTCGTTCCGCCGATCACCACCGCGGCGATAACGGTGAGAAGGTAGTCCTCCCCGAGGTCGTGGCGGCCGATGCTGAGGCGCCCGGCGAGGAGAATCCCAGCAAAGCCCGCCGCGGTGGCGCTCACCACCAGAGCGGAGATTTTGACCCGGGCCGTGTTGATCCCCGCGGCGTTGGCTGCGTCGCGGTCGGCACCGGTGGACAACACATGGCGTCCCCAGCGCAGGTGGTGCAGCGCAATGTGCCCGAGTGTCCCGACCACGATGATCCAGATCAATAGCGAGGAAACCGGGCCCAGTCCACCGGCGCCGAATATCCCGCTGAACCGATCGTTGCGGATGGGAAGCGACTGCAAGTCGTTCCAATTGCGGGCAATACCGCTGATGATGCCCAGCATTCCCAACGTCACCAGAAATGATGGGATCCGCACCTTCACGGTGATGAGCCCGTTCACGATCCCGACCAGCGCTGATGCCCCGAGAGCCGCCAGTGCTCCGGCCAGGAACCCGTGGTTTCCCACGATCTCTGCGGCCACCAGCGACGAAAGGGCAACCACCGAGCCAACCGAGAGGTCGATCTCGCCCGCGGCTAGCGCAAAGGCCATGCCCACTGCCATGACCGCGATCGGTGCAGCCTGCCGCCCGATGTTGAGCAAGTTGGAGGAGCTGAGGAACCCGTCGTCGTGCAGGATGATGCTGAACGTGGCCAGGATCAGGGCGAATGCCAGGTAGACGACGTACTGGCGAAGCCCGCCGTCATGGCGGTAGCGGTCGATCCAGGCCTCGACCGGGGAGGGGAGACCGGCCGAGGCCTGTTTGCTGATCGACTTTCTACTCACCTGTGCAGGTTATTTCTCCGGACAGACCACTAGCCGCCGAGGGCGTCAAGCACCTCTTGCGGCGGGTCGGCAGCTAGCGACACCCGGTATGCCTCGACAATGTTGGCCGCAGTCACCTCGATGGCAGGCACGACAACGAAGGGAGGCGCCTGCTTCCCGAGCAGGCCATAGGCCCCTTCGGTGGCCATCGTCCGGCCGATCTCGTAGGCCTCGTCAGCGGCGATGCCCACGATGTTGCCGCCTTCCACGAGGTCGAGGGAGACGTTGGTGTCCAAGTCCATGGTCACCACTGCCACGTCGCTGGCGCCCACGGCCCGCAGCGCCGCCAGCACGCCGTCTGCTGGCCCCGCTGACCACGGGGCGTAGATGCCGTCGAGGCCCGGGTTGCGGGTGAGCATGGTGGAGGCGATGTCCTCGGCCGTGGCCGGGTCGGCCAGACCCTGCTCGGCCACGATCTGGATTCCGGGGAAGTTGATCTCGATCCAAGCCTTGAAGGCCTGGTCGCGCTGGTTGGTCA
Organism: Candidatus Poriferisocius sp.; assembly: GCA_965208545.1. Lineage (GTDB taxonomy): Bacteria > Actinomycetota > Acidimicrobiia > Acidimicrobiales > Bin134 > Poriferisocius. The sequence goes on from OZ242341.1 coordinate 1,515,080, forward strand.
CGTAGAACGGGGCATCGTGGAAGATGAACCCGATCTCGCCTTCTCCTCCCAGTGCGTTTCCGAGCAAGTTGGCGGCGGCGATGCCCATCGCGGCCAGGTCATCGGTCACCACCCCGACGAATTCTTGGCCCTGCGTGTACCCCTCCGGGGTCGTGGACAAGAACACCAGCTGCACGCCGGCATCGACGGCGGGCCTGAAGCCCTCTGCTGCGGAAACCGGATCGATGGTGAGGCTGAGGATGATGTCGGGGTTGAGCGCCATTGCTGTTTCAACGTCGTTGGCCTGCTGGGCGGGGTCGAAACCAGCCTCGGTTTCTACCACCACGTCGATGCCCATCTCGGCAAAGGCGTCGCGCGCCCCCTGGCTCACCGCGTCGGTGAACGCCCCGGAGATGTGCCAGAGCAAGGCGGCGGTATAGCCGCCCTCTTGGATCTGGGCCAGTTCATCGGCGGTGAGAACGATCTCCCCTGACGGGCTGGCCGGCTCGCCGTTTGGTCCCTGGGTTACCGGGGCTTCCCTGGCCGGAGCCTCCTCCTCGGTGGGTTCGGGCTCAGGCTCAGGTTCGTCGGGCGGTTCGGGGGCCGCGGTGGGCGCGGCGGTCGCCGGCGCGGCCGTGGCTTCGCTGCTGCTGTCATCGTCGTCGTTGCCGCACGCCGCGGCCACCAAGACGAAGACGGCAAGTAGTGCGCTCAATACGAGCCATCGCGATCTCTTTCGTGGTTGCATGGGTATCTCCTCTTTCAATTGGTGGTTGGGGCTGGTTCGAGTCCGCACCACGACGCCACGAAATGGGCGAGGGTGCGGGTGGCGGCTACGAGTTCGTCGATCTCCACGCGTTCGAAGGGAGTGTGGGCGTGCGAGATGTCGCCGGGTGCGAAGTAAACCCCGGGCACGCCGATGGCGGAGAGGAATGACTTCTCCGACCAGTAGGGAGCAGCCTCGATTCGGGGCGCATCGCCGGTGATCGCAGTTATAGAAGCGCCCAGGGCTTGCACGGCGGGGTGTACGGCAGGGGTTTCGTCGGGGGTGCCCCCCACCGGATGGTCCCGGGGGGCGGTGAACTCAACTGTGGCTTCGACCCCGCTATCTGCGGCCACCCGAGCAGTGACGTCTCGGATGTATTGCGCCGCGGCGTCAAGGCTCTCGTGGGGCAGGACTTTGCGGATCAAAGACAGATCGAATCGCCCGGGCACGGCAATGCTCTCCCCCGAGCGGACTTCGGTGACCAGCAGGAATGCCTCTCCGATCAGAGGATGTGCTGGTTGGGTGCGGAGACTTTCGGAGTGCTCCCAGAGAGCAGTCAGGAGTCGGTGGCCGGCCCTCAATGCGTCCACCCCCAATTCAGGCCGCCCGAAGTAGGCCGACTGTCCGGTAAGTGCTATGTCGGCTATGAGGAAGCCCATCTGCGCGGTGTAGATGGCCGAGGTGGTGGGCTCGGTGTAGACGAGGAAGTCTGGCAACTGGTCTTGCTGGATAATTCCGTCGGTTAGCGCCGCTTTCATACCGGCGGAAACGCCGCTGCCAGGTTGGCCTGATTCCTCATCACTTACGAAGAGAGCGGTCACCGAGCCTCTTGGCCGGTACCCAGACCGGCCGATGGCCCGGAGTGCCTCCAAGATGGCGCAGATACCGGCCTTCTGGTCAGCAGACCCTCGGCCCCAGATCTCTCGGTCGATGATTGGGGCGGCAAAGGGATCGGCCCGCTCGGTCCCGGCCCAGTGCTTTGTCCAGTCGTCGGCATGCACGGTGTCGAGATGCCCGGCCAAAACCAGCGATGGGCGACCATGGCCGACACCGGCGTAGACATTGGCCCGGGTGTCGTCGAAGGGGACCAGCGCCCTTTGTTCCCAGGAGTCGTCCAGTTGATCGTGTACCCACCGGGCGAAATCCCCTTCGTGAGGCGTCACGCTGGGTATGGCGATGGCCTGTTGGAGGAGCTCCACCAGCACGTCGGCATCCACCGACTCGGCGATGGCCTCGGGAGTCATAGCGGGCGCCCCAATGAGTCGGTCACCAGCGACTCGTGCAGCTCGTCGAGTGCTCGCGACACAGCCCCGAGAAACGTGGCCCGCCGCCCAAGTGTCGAAGCGAGGACCTCGACTGGTTGGGGGAGCCGTCGGCGCAGCTCGGTGTTGACAGCTTCTACGAATACTGGATTGGCGCCCACTCCACCGCCGAAGACAATCCGCTCCGGATCAATCAACAGGCACACCTGCATGACGGCGCTCGCCATGGCGTCCGCCGCGCTTTCCAAGACATGCACGGCTGCCGGGTCTCCCTGAGCGGCGGCGTCGAAGATCTCGGGCACGTCGGCACTGCCATGCAGCTTGGTCGGGAATCCGGACTCGGCGGCCTGCCCGAATTGCTTGCGGATGGATGGTGCCGACGAAACGTCTTCCAGGATGAGGGGGGCATTGGAATCGGCAGGGGAGTGGTTGAGTACCAGCGATCCCACTTCTCCGGCGGCACCAGTTCCCCCTCGGTACAGCTCGCCGCCCACGATGATGCCCATACCGATTCCGGTGCCGATCGAGATAGCCGCAAAATTGTTCTGGTCAATGTCCAGGTCGGCTTCGGCTAAAGCCGCCAGATTCACATCGTTGTCCACGTGGACATCCATCTTGAGGAGCTCTTCGAGCCTGGCTCGCACTCGCAGACCCTCGAATCCCGGCAGGTTCAGGGCCTGTTCGACACTGTCAGAATGCGGGCGGTAGATGCCGGGGATGCCGATACAAGCTGAACCGGCTTGCCCGCCGATCTCTGAGAGCATCTGATGGGCCGTTTCCGCCACCCGGTTGAGCGCGGTCTCGGCGTTCGGTCCTGTTTCCAGCTCCTGTTCGGAGACCACTGTTCCCAAGAGGTTGGCTACGCCGACGATGATCTTGGTGGCCCCGACATCGGCCGCCACCACGAACCCTGCCTCCGGCACGAACTCGTAAAGCATGGCCGGGCGACCCACATTTCCGGAGGTAGTGGGGGTTTCGGCCAGGCGGATCAAACCTGATGACTCCAGGTCGGCCACCAGATTGGAGACCGTTGGCTTGGACAACCCGGTAACCCGGGCGATATCGGCCCGGGAAATGCCCTGGGGCGCGGCATCGAACATGGCATCGACGATGCGTTGCCCGTTCAACAGCCGAAGCAGTCGAGAGTCGGAGGCCCCTCTCACTAGTTTGTAAGCATAACTAACAAAGAAACCCCATGCAAGAGGCTCTCAGTGGAAGTCTTGGGAAGTGGAGAAGTCTTGCCGGGTAGCCCTGGGATCAGCAGAACACAGGGGCGACGACGTCGGCGAAAGTGCGCATCCAGCCTTCTTTGTCGTCCATGAACTGGGCCAGCACCATCTTGTTGACGCCCCGGTCGGCCAGCTCAGTCAAGCGGTCAATGCAGTATTCGGGTGGGCCGGCGATGGTGCCCCGACTGGCCAAGAACTCGGTGAGGCCGTGCTTGTCGGCCAGCCCGGCATTGACGTTGGCGCCGTCGGCAAAGGCGTGGTGACGGCTGTCGTATTCAGCCATCATGGCGGCCACCCGGGGTTTGATGTCCTCGGGAAGCCCCTTGCCGTCCATATGAAATCGGTAGACGTGGTTGGCGGTGCCCGCAATCAGGAACTTGATCTGCTCTAAGCCAGACTCCTCCGACTCGGCGAACAGCAGGTTGGCGAACCACCAAATTTCGATCTCATCAGGGTCTCGCCCGACAGAGCGGGCGCCTTCGGTGATGTTGTCCCGGACGATCTCGCACACGTCGGCGGGCAGGCTGTTTGAGAGGATCACCCCGTCGGCTATCTGCCCGGCCATGTACTGGGTGCGGGGCCCCTCGGCGGCAATCCACACCGGGACGGGGGCAGGACCCCAGCGCATGTGCAGGTCTTTGCCCTGCCAGCGGGCCGTCTCCCGGTTGCTGAGCGCTTTGACCGCCGCGGTGTAGTCCCGCAGGTAGTCCACCGATGCCGGCTTCTCTCCGATATTGAGCAGCGCGCTGTCGCCTGAGGCGATCCCGTAACGGAATCGCCCTCCTGAGATCTGTTGGAGCGCCATGGCCGTCGATGCAGCCGCCGCCGGGTGGCGGGTGACAGGGTTGGTGACCGTGGTGGCCAGCAGAGCCTTGTCGGTGTGGTTGGCGGCCACTGAAAGGGTGAGGAAGGGGTCGGCCCACAGCGACTGAGAGTCGCCCGCCACAACCATGGAGAAGCCGGAACTCTCCACTTGGCGGGCCCAGGCCCCATAGGTCGTCAGGTCTTCGGGAACCTTGCCGGTGCCGAATGCAATGGATGCGCTCATGGCTTGAGGATAGAGGCCTCTCATAGCATGGGCCGGTGCAGGACGTCGCCCCGATCGACTTCAGCGAGCCCCTGTCGCTGGGGCCGCTGCTGGAACGGGCGGTGGCCGCCGTGCCTGACAAGACCGCCCTGGTGGGGGCACGGGGACGGCAGACGTATTCCGAACTTGTCGACGAGGTGTCCCGAACCGCCGCTGCACTAGGCGAAATGGGAGTGCGAGCCGGCGACCGGGTGGCGGTTTCGCTGGGCAATGACATAGACATCGTGACTGCCCTCATGGGCATCTGGGCCCAGGGAGCGGTGTTCGTGGGGGTTCACACCGTGCTGGCCCCGCCGGAGAAGCGCTACCTGATCGACGATTGCGAGCCCTCGCTGTATCTCACTGCCGATGCCGATGAACGCGTTGGCACCCCCCGGGTGGTTGGCTTGGAGGAGTGGCGGTCGACGGTGGCGGGGGCCGAGCCCCTCGACCCGTGGCCGGAGTGCGATCCGCTGGCGGTGGCGGCCATCGCCTACACCTCGGGTACCACCGGCAACCCCAAGGGGGTGATGCACAGTCAGCACAATGCCCTGCTGCCGGGGGCGGTAGCCGTGGCCCGGGGCAGCTACGACGCCGATGACGTGTTCTTGTGCGTCCATCCCCTGACCATCCTCAACCTTCAGGTGCTCCACGGCTTGACCACCATCCAGGCGCTGGCCGTCTGCGCCATTGCCGACCGCCACGATCCGGTATCGCTGGCCTACTGGGTCAAACAGGAGGGGGTCACCCATTTCGCGGTGGTTCCCACGGTGGCGTACGACCTGCTGACCCATCCCGAAGTGCACCCCGACGACTTGGCCACCCTCACCAAGCCCCGCGTGGGGGGCGCGGCGATGCCAGAGTCGGTGAAGCTGCTATTCGAGGAGCGATTCGGCACCAAACCGGCCACCAGCCTGGGAATCACTGAGGGGCCGACACTGGTGACTCGCCAAGATCCCGACCGTCCGATCATTGAAGGAAGCTGCGGGCGGGCGCTGCCCCACATCGATGTGCAGGTGCTCGACGACGACGATCAGCCCGTGAAAGTGGGAGAAGTGGGGGAGATCTGCTTTGGTCCCCGCCAGGACGGCCCTTGGGCTGGCGTCTACCGCACCATGCTGGGCTACTGGGGTCGTCCCGAGCTGTCGGCCGAGACGCTGCGGGGCGGCATGGTCCGCTCCGGCGACTTGGGGCGACTCGACGCCAACGGCGAGCTCTACATCGTCGAACGCCGCAGCCAGATGATTATCCGGGGCGGCAACAACATCTACCCCGCCGAGATCGAGCGGGTGCTGAGCGCCGACAGCCGGGTGGCTGAATGCTGTGTGGTCGGCCGGCCCGACGACCGCCTCGGCGAGGTCGTGGTGGCATTCGTGCAGCCAGCAGACGGCGTCGAACTAGCCGCAGACGAATTGCTGGCGCAGTGCCGGGCCAATCTGGCCTCGTACAAGGTTCCCAGCGAATTCTGCTTTGTGGAGGCGTTTCCTCGCAGTCCTCTGGGCAAGATCGCTCGATCCCAAGTACAAACTATGGCTCAAGGTTGAGCGGGGGGAGGCATCGATGAGCGACGAACAATCACCCTCCGAGGGATCGGTCGATTACGAGGACGTGACGGAGTGGTGGCTCGACGCCGAAGCCGAGGAGGCCATGCTGGCTGCTCAAACCGAGTGCACGTTCATCTGGGCCAATAAGGAGGGATGGCCGGTGGGGGTGATCATGAGCTTCATCTGGCGCCGGGGACGGTTTTGGCTCACGGCTAGTGGCCAGCGGGCCCGCATTGCCGCGGTGCGCCGAGACCCCAGGGTGTGCCTGGTGGTGACCAGCACCGGCGCGGCCGGCGTTCCCCGCCGGCAGACAGTGACCTACAAGGGCATATGCAACCTCCATGACGACGACGAGACCAAGGCCTGGTTCTATCCCGAGCTGGCCGCTGCCCTTCACCCTGATGAGGAAATGCAGGCCCACTTCACCCAATTCTTGGACTCTCCCCGGCGGGTGATCCTCGAGGTGGAGCCCATCCAGCGCATCTCCTTCGACGGCACCAAGCAGTCGGCGGCCACTGCGGCCTGGATCGAGGACACTCGTTGATCTAGAGCAACTGCGCCGCTGGGGAGCTCAAACCGCGGCCGGAGGGCGAAGGCGATCGGCGATAGCCCTGGTGAGGCGGTCGAGGATGCTGGCCAGCAGCACGATGGCGATGCCGGCCTCGAAGCCCCTGCCCACAGCGTCGCTTCGCCGCAAGCCCCTGACAGCCTCCAGGCCCAACCCGCCCCCGCCGACCAACCCGGCGATAACCACCATGGCCAAGATCAACATGATCACCTGGTTCACCGCCACCATCAGCTCAGGGGCGGCCAGCGGCATCTCCACTCGGCGCAGGCGCTGGCCACGAGTGGCGCCAAAGCTCTCGGCGGCCTCGTGGATCTCAGCTGGTACCCGGCGCAACCCCAGGTCGGTGTAGTGGACCGCGGCAGGAACGGCGTAGATCACCGAGGCGATGATGCCGGGAATGCGGCCGACGTGGAAGAGGGTGATCACCGGCACCAGCAGCACGAAGCTGGGGATGGTCTGGAAGAAGTCCAGCACCGGCTTCAAGGCCGTTCGCAGCAGGTCATTGTGGGAGGTCATTATCCCCACCGGCACACCGATGATCAGCGTGATGGCCACCCCCACGATGGTCTGGGCCAAAGTGTCCATGGACAGCGCCCACATGCCCAAGAACCCGATGGCGAACAACGCCGCTCCGATGCCGATGGCTAGCCGAATGCCCCGAGCCCACAGACCAAGGACGACGCCGATCCCGATCATGGCTGGCCACGGGATGTCGGACGCCAGCAATTCTCGCAGCGGGGTGACGAACTCGAGGGTGACGAAGTCGCTGAACGGTCCGGTGCCGATTCCCGATCCGCCGATGTCGTACAGGTTGTCCCGCGCCCAGTCGGTGGCATCGTTCACATAGGGGGCGAATTGCCAATTCAGCGACTCGGGGAACTCGTTGTGACCCAGCAAACCCCCGACCACTGCAACCAACGCAACCCCAATGGCCAGCCGTCGAATAGCGAATCCGTCGCGCCCCGGGTCAGCGGTGGCAATGCCGGTAGAGAAGCGATCCAAAACGATGGCCATGATCACAATGGCGACGCCGGCCTCAGAGGCTTTCCCTACGTTGATGTTCTGCATGGCTCTGAGCACTACTTGGCCCAAGCCGCCGGCGCCGATGAACGCGGCGATGACCACCATGCTCATGGCCAGCATGGTGGTCTGGTTCATGCCCGCGAAAATGGCCGGGCGGGCTTGGGGCAACCGCACCAGCCGAAGCGTCTGGCGCTCGGTGGCCCCGAACATCTCTGATGCCTCGACCGTGACTTGGGGAACCGTGCGCAGCCCCACTTCGGTGAGGCGCACCACCGGGGCGAGGGCGAAGATCACCGTGGAGATCATGGCCGGGACTCGCCCGAACCCGAACAGCAGCACGAAGGGGATGAGATAGACGAACCCCGGCATGGTCTGCATGGCGTCCAGGGAAGGACGGACCACCCGGGCAACCGCATCGCTGCGCCAGGCCGCGATGCCCAGCGGAATGCCGATGACCATGGAAATGAGCACCGACACCCCCATCAGGGCCAAAGTTGCGAAGGACTCCTCCCACAGATCGACCACTCCGATGAGGGCCACGCTGGCCAAGCCCAGCGCTCCGGCCACCCGCCCCCGGGTCCACCACAGACCAACGCCGGTGAGCAGCGGGTAGGAGTACCACGGAAACCACCCCAGGATGGATTCCAGTCGGCGGATGCCCCAGTCGATGGCGTCGGTGATCGGGTTCAAGAAAACCGTGTACAGCCAATGAGAGGTTTGATTGTTGATCAGCCACCGCCGGGCCCGGTCGATGGGATCGGCTAGGCCGATATCCCAAGACTCCGGGAATACGCTGAAGTTGGTGAACAGCCGGAAAACCAAGACCAGCACGACGATGGTACCCACCGCCAAGACAAAGCGGGCCAGGCGACTGTCTGACGCGGTTTGCAGCACACTTGCCGTGGGACGGGCGTCCTCCACCGCGGTCATTGCTGGTTCTCGGAGATCACCCCAGCGACATCGTCCCCATGGAGCAGCCCCACTGGGGTGTTCTGCTCATCGCATACCACCACGGGATTGATGGACCCGAGCAAGTGGGGGAGTGCGACCTCTAGCGGCGTTGTTGACGAGACACGGCGCCAATCGTGCTCGATCGCGGCACCGTCGAGGGGCCGCATCAGCGAACAGGCCTGCAAAACCTTGGCCACCGGGGCGTCCTGGGTGAACGCCCGCACGTAGTCATCGGCCGGGCTGGTCAGTATTTCCACCGGGGTGCCGACTTGGACGAAGGCCCCGTCGTTCATGATGGCGATCCGGTCGGCCAGCTTTAGAGCTTCGGCGAAGTCATGGGTGATGAACACCAGTGTCCGCTGGAGCTTCATCTGGAGGTCGATAAGCTCGTCCTGCATATCCCGGCGGATGAGCGGGTCGAGGGCGGAGAACGGCTCGTCGAAGAACAGCACTTCGGGGTCGACGGCGAGGGCTCGGGCTAAGCCCACCCGTTGTTGCATGCCGCCGCTGAGCTGTTGGGGATAGTGGTCGCCCCAGCCGTCCAAACCGACCGTGTCTAACAGCTCCCGGGCTCGGTCTTGTCGGTCTTGACGATCCACCCCTTGCACCTCGAGCCCGTAGGCCACGTTGTCCACCACCTTGCGGTGGGGGAACAGGCCGAAATGCTGGAAGACCATGGCCATCTTCTGGCGGCGCAACTCGCGTAGTTTGGCGCTGTCGGCTTGGGTGAGTTCGGTGCCGCACAGCTCAACGGTTCCCTCGGTCGGTGCCACCAGATGGGACACGCACCGGATGAGAGTGGACTTGCCCGACCCTGAGAGCCCCATGACAACGAACGTCTCTCCAGCGTCCACATGGAAGCTGACGTCGCGAACGGCCACCACGCTTCCCGTGGCGGTTTGGATCTCTTCACGGGTGGCCTCGGCCTCGGCCATCTCCCTTGCTTCGCGTGGCTTTCTTCCGAAGACCTTCCACACGCCCTCAACTCGGACTTGGACTGTTTCGCTGGCTGTGTCCATTGCGCCCCAGTCCTAGACCTTACCGTCCGCTCAGACGGGTCTTGGTTTGGAGTACCCTGACTCCGCAATGGCGGAAACGAAGGGGCGAACCAGGAATCTGCCAGTGCAAGAGCGGGCGGTGCTGACCCGTGACCGGATTCTGCAAGCGGCCGCCGAGGTGATCAAACAGGAGGGGGTGTCGTCGCTGACCCTCGACAAGGTGGCGGCCCAAGCCGGAGTGAGCAAGGGCGGCTTCCTCTATCACTTTGGGTCCAAAGATGCGTTGATCATTGGGCTGCTCAACCAGGTGATGGGAGTCCTTGACAACGAGCTCAATGTGCTGGCCGATGGTATTGACGCCCGCCAGGGAGCGTTCGCCCTGGCCTATCTCGATTACGTGCGGGAGCCGACTCAGGCGGCCACCGATACGGCGGTGTCGATCCTGGCCGCAGCCGCGGTGGACGACGATCTGCTGGACAGCACGCGGGAGACTTTTGAACTCTGGCAAGACCGGCTTCGCCATGACGACGGTCTCGACGATGTGGTGGCGCTGTTGGCCCGGATCGTGGGCGACGGTCTCTGGCTTATCGACCTGTTCGGTCTGGCACCGCCCACCGCGGAGGAACGCAGGAAGGTGATCGACCTGGTTTCCAACCTGATTGGCGATCATGGAGCGGCTCAGGACCTGATCGGCTGAGCGGAATAGACCGGGACGTCCTCGGGGGGAAGCAGCTCGCTGCCCAGTATGAGGTCAGCCGCCTTCTCGGCAATCATCATCACCGGCGCGTAGATGTTGCCGTTGGTGACGGTGGGCATCACTGAGGCATCTACCACCATCAGCCTGCTTGTGCCGTGAACCTCCATTGTCTTGGGATGCACGACCGATTGGTCATCGGTGCCCATGCGGGCCGTACCGGCCGGATGCAACGCGGTCTCAGCATCGTGGGCCACCCAGTCCATGATCTGCTGATCGGTGGAGACATCGGGCCCGGGCGACAACTCGCCGGCGTTGTAGGGGGCGAACGCCGGCTGGTTCATGATGGTGCGGGTCACTCGGATGGTTTCCACCCACTCACGACGGTCTTGCTCGGTGGAGAGGTAATTGAACTGAAGGGCAGGCTTGGTCTTGGGATCACGCGACTTGATCCGCAATTGGCCCCGGGCATCCGAGTACATGGGTCCAACATGAACCTGATACCCGTGACCGCTGCTCGGCGATGAACCGTCATAGCGGATGGCCAGCGGCAAGAAGTGGAACATGAGATTGGGGTATGCCTCGTTGGGGTTGGAGCGCACGAAGCCACCCCCTTCGAAGTGGTTGGTGGCGCCCGGACCCCTCCGGGCCAGCCATTGCAGGCCGATCCAGGGCCGACGCCACAGCTTGAGGGCTGGCTGCATGGACACTGGTTGCCTTGAGGCGTACTGGATATACACCTCCAAGTGGTCCTGAAGGTTCTCTCCCACGCCGGGAAGATCGGCGACCACCGGGATGTCCAGCGATTCCAGCAGGTCGGCCGGACCCACTCCGGAGAGTTGCAGAAGCTGGGCCGAGCCGAATGCCCCAGCGCACAGAAGAATGTGCGCCCCCCGGGCGGTATGGGTCCGTCCCCTTCGCCGGTACTCAACGCCCACCGCCCGGTTCTTGTCGAACAGCACCCGGCTGATAAGGGTGCCGGTCTCTAACTTGAGGTTCTTGCGGTCCATCACGGGATGCAGATAGGCCCGAGATGCTGAGAGCCGTCGTCCTTTGTGGACGTTGCGGTCGAACGCCGCAAATCCCTCTTGGCGATACCCGTTGACATCGTCGCTCATCTCGTAACCGGCTTCCTGCACCGCCTTGAAGAAGGCGGTGAACAGGGGGCTGTCAGCCGGTCCCCGTTCCAGCACCAGCGGCCCCTCGCCACCCCGCCACTGGTCCCCTCCGGCCAGGCAGGTTTCCATGCGTTTGAAGTACGGCAGACAGTGGCGGTAGTCCCAGTTCTCCATGCCGGGCTCGGTGGCCCACTTGTCGTAATCGGCGGGATTTCCCCGCTGGAAGATCATGCCGTTGATGGAACTGGAGCCGCCCAGCACCTTCCCCCGGGCGTGGTAGACCCGTCGTCCACCCATGTGGGGCTCGGGCTCACTCTCGTATTTCCAGTCGTAGAAGCGGTTTCCTATGGGAAAAGCCAGGGCCGCGGGCATGTGAATGAACACATCCCACTTGTAATCCCGGCGCCCTGCTTCCAACACCAGAACGCTGCTGTCGGCATCCGCACTCAGTCGGTTAGCCAACGCGCAGCCCGCAGAGCCGCCTCCGACAATGATGAAGTCGTACAACGACTGCTCCTAAAGAGAGGAAGAGAGAACCGGTGTCGGCGACTCCCGCAAGCCGCCGACACCGGTTCTCAGCTGGAGCCTAGGAGGGGAGCCAAGCGCTCCAGACGCTCTCGTTGGCCTCGATCCACTGGGCTGCGGCGTCGTCCACTGACATTCCGTCGTTTTCAATTGCGGCCAGCATCGAGATCTGGTCGGCGCTGGTGTAGTTCATCGCACGCAAGAAGGCATCGGCGTCAGGGGCGTTCTCAGCCAAGTCGCTATTGATGATCTTGAACAGCACGTCTGCTGGGTAGTCGCAGTCAACATCTTCGGGCGCACTGGCCGCTGCCTCGCCACAGGCGTCGGTGTACTCGGGAAGGAGCACATTAGTGAGGTCGTAGTTGTTGAATGCCGAGTGCGGCGTCCACAGGTAAACAAGGACCGGCTCTTGACGGCTGTATGCCGAATCTACCGCGGCCAGGATTGCAGCCTCGGAGCCGGCGTAGACCACCTGAAGGGGCAGGCCCAAATTGTTGATGATCGCCTCGTCGAACTGCACGAAACTCGGGTCGCCGCCTAGGAATTGTCCCAGGTCACCGGTCTCTGCGGTTGCGAACATCCCGGCCAGTTCAGGATTGGAGAACCCCTCCCAAGTGGCCAGTTCTGGGTACTGGTCCACCATGTAGGTGGGGATGAACCAGCCGATCTTGCCGACAGGTCCGAGCAGGCCAGCGTTGTCGATGTTCGCATCTGGATTGTCGATGAAGTCGACGACGTCCTGGGCGTGCCCAGATGGCCAGATTTCAAGCGATACATCGATGTCGCCGGTGTTGATGGCTGGCCACTGGGCGTTCTCGTCGATGTCCACCCGGACAACGTCATATCCGAGTTCGCTCTCTAGTAGCTGGGCGGCTACTGCGGAGTTCGCCGCAGCTCCGTTCCATCCGTTGACGGCAATCGTGATCGTCGACTGAGAGCCTCGGGAGTCGTCGTCGTTGCCGCAGCTGACGGCGACAAGGGCCAGTACCGCCAAGAGCAAGACGATGACCCTCCAGCCTCGGGTTGACTTGGTGTTTTCTGTCCGCATGGGATCCCCCCTAGGTTCAATTGCCAAAAACAGGCTAGCTGGACTGTTTTCTAACATAGCACATCCTTAAGCCGTGCGCTAGAGGGTCTTGGCCATTTGGCAGAGCAGGCATGCTGAGGGCCATGCTGGGCATCCCGACAAGACGATTCGACGATAGGAGAGAAAGCGATGTCTGATCTGCCGACCGATCCCAGCGAACTGGTGAGTTCGTTTTGCGCCGCGTGGGCCAACGGCGATGCCGATGAGCTGATGGCCTACTTCACCGACGACGCCGTCTACCACAACGTGCCGATGGATCCTTTGGAAGGGGCCGAGGCCATTCAGGCGTTTTTGGAGGGGTTCTTCGCCACGTCCGGGGGCATCGTGTTTGAGACCCACCAACAGGCGGCCAACGGCAATGTGGTCTTGAACGAGCGAACCGATTACATCAACACCGGCGACGGCCAACTGGCTTTGCCGGTGTGCGGCGTGTTCGAAGTGCGCGACGGGCGCATCGCCCGCTGGTCGGACTACTTCGACATGGGACAGTTCGCCGGCGGCTGAGAGCGTCGCCGGCCCGGCAACCGATCAGTAGGGCGGCTCAGCCGCCAAACAACTCCGAGAGGGTGTCGACCACGTACCCAACGTCATCTGATCCCAGCCCGTGGTGGGTGGGGATGCACAGCGCATGGCTCATCACCAGATCGGCGTTGGGGAAGCCGTCGGCCGGGGCCCGGTGCTCAATATTGGAAAAGCCGGGCTGGCGGAGGATGTTGCCGGTCCAAACCATGCGGGACTGCACGTTGCGGTCCTCGAGGAAGTTCTGCACATCGGTGCGGTCGTACCCCGACTCGGGCCGCAGGATGAACCCGTAGCGCATCCAGGTGGTCTCCAGTTCGGGCGTGGTGCGGGGCAGGATCACTTTGTCGGTGTGATTGACCAGCAGATCGTTGTAGCGATTGAAGGCGTGCTGACGGCGGGCGTTGAACTCCTGGAGCTTGGCAAACTGCACCAGCCCGTAGGCCGCGCCGAGCTCGGAGGGCTCGAAGTTGTAGCCCAGGTCGTCGAAGATGAAGATCTGGTCGTACATGGTGCCGTCGTCCAGCGGGCCCCAACGGGTGTCCTCCCCCTTGCGGGAGCCGTAGAGGTACGACTCTGAGCGCCGTCCCCAGCGCCGCCGGGTAAGGCACTTGTCGTGCAACTCGGGATCGTCCATGGCCACCATGCCCCCGTTGCCCGCGCAGGTGAGCGAGTGGGAGATGGCGAAGCTGGTGAGGCTGATATCGCTGCGGGCGCCGATCCGGGTGCCCCGCAGCCGGGTGTCCAACACGTCGCATGAATCCTCGATCACCTTCAACCCGTGCTCGTCGGCAATGGCCCGGATGACGTCCCAGTCGGGGCAGTTGCCCATCAGGTTGGGGGTCATGATGGCCTTGGTGCGGGGGCCGATCATCTCGGGGATGCGGTTCACATCGATCTGGAAGGTGTCGGGCTCCACATCGACAAAGACCGGCACCAGGCCCAGTTGCACGATGGAGGACACGTCGGTGGAGAAGGTGAGCACCGAAGTGATGATCTCGTCACCGGGCTCCAGGTCGAGCAGTCCGATGCCCAGCAGCAGCGCCGAGGAGCCGGAGTTGACCATCACCCCCAATTCCTTGCCCAGCACCGTGGACACCTCGTCCTCGAAGCGGGCCACGTTCTCGCCGATGTTGAGGTCGCCCGAGCGCAGCACTTCGAGCACGGCTTCGATCTCCCGCTCGTCTTGGATGGCCCCGGCCGGCGGCAGGGTGCGGACTGGTTGATTCGCCATGGCTGTCGAACCTAAGCGGGGCGCTGCTCTACCAGCCGCACCAGGGGAATGCGGCGGTGAGGGGCTTTGGCCTGGTAGTCGGCGTACCAGGCCCGGTCGGCCACCAGGCCTTCCCAGGTAGCCTCGTAGTCGTCTCCATCGCAAATGTCGGCCACGGCCCAGAATTGCTGGCCCTTCTCGGTGATCAACAGCTCGGGGTTGGCCTCCTTGTCGGCCATGTTGAAGTACCACGAGGGATGGGCCTTGGCCCCGGCGTATGACGCCACCACGATGCGATGGCCGTCGGTGTCGCGCCAGTAGGGCAGGGCTACTTTGTGCTCGTTGCCCGAGCGCCGGCCGACGGTGCGGATCAGAACATGGTGCATGCCCACCTGCTCCCACACCAGGGGGTCGTCGCTGGACTCCATGGCCTCCACGTGCATCTTCGTGATGACCGGGATCTCCTCCAGAGAAGGGGTCTCCCAGGTCTGCTCAACTCTCTGATCGCTCATCGGTTTTCTCCTCTACTCGGTCGAGTACTCAGTCCAGTTTCAACACCCGGCGGGCGTTCTCCCGCAGGAAGCCGGGCCACACCTTGTCCCGGAAGGGCACGTCCTTCATGTCGGTCATGATTCGCTCCAGCGACAGGCCCATTGGGAAGTAGCCGGCGTAGACAACCTTTTCGGCCCCCCGGGTGTTGGCGTAGCGGATGATGGCCTCGGGGTAGTGCTTGGGGGCGAATGCCGAGGTGGAATAGTGCAGCCCGGGCCACTTCAACATGAGCTTCACGGCCAGGTCCTCCCACGGCTCGCAGCCGTGGCGGGTGACGAAGGTGAGCTCGGGGAAGTCGTACATCACCTGGTCGATGCGCTCCACATGCTGCGGCGAGAACGGGAACCGGGGGCCGGGCACGCCGGCGCACACGAAGATGGGCAGGTCGAGCTCCACGCACTTGGCGTAGATCGGATAGAACTTGGCGTCGTCGATCGGCACTTGGGGGAAGCAGCCCGCGGGGAAAGCCCCCACCGCTTTGACCCCCCATTCCCGGTGGAGTTGGTCGATGCGGCGCACCTCTCCCATCACGTCGTTGGGGTCGACGCTCATGGAGGGGATGAACCGCTCGGGGTAGTCCTTCAGTGCCCGCTGGCCGGAATCGTCCTCGCAGGAGATCAGGGCCAGCTCGATGTTGAACCGGTCCATCTCCTTGAGCGTTACCTGAACGGGGTCGTCGTCGGTGCCGTACAGCTCCTTGGGTACGCCCTTGAACATGTACTCCACCGGGAAGTCGAACTCCTCGGACGACTGGGCGTCCTTGGTCTGGGACCGGATGAAGTCGTAGGTGGAGAAGTCGGGCTTGGGGAACCCGATCATGGTGTCGATGATCGGAATATCGGTGGGCATGGCCATGGTGTTGGACCCTTTCGATCGGCTGGTCGGGTGGTTGATGCTCAGGCGGGCGATGCTCAGGCGGCCAGCGCGGAGCGCGGGGTGATCACGTCCCAGGCGTTGTCCCGCATCATGGCCTTGGCCTCGGCATCGGTGAAGTTAGGGATGTCGTAGATGAAGTCGGTGGGCACTTCCAACCCCTCGGCGTGGGGGTAGTCGGAGCCGAACAGCATGTGGTCGGCGCCCATCGTCTCTTTGATCAGGTCGATGTCGTCCTCGTAGTAGGGCGACACCCAAACATGGGCCAAGAACTGGTCAACCGGGTCGGTTTGGAACTCATTGGGCATCTTGCCGTAGGCGATCTTGAGCTCCTCCACCAGCCGGGGGGCGAACATTCCCCCGTTTTCGATGCAGGCGATCCGAAGGTTGGGATGGCGTTCGTACAGCCCATGGCACACCATGGCCGCCATGGTGTCGAAGATCTGGCGGTCGTGGCCGGTGACCTGCTTGAACGTGGAAGTCCGGAACGACTGGAAGTCCTCGGTCGGCTCCCACATCTCGTTGTATTCGTGCAGGCCGCCGTCGCCGCCGTGCATTCCCACGGTGATGCCGGCCTCAGCCAGACGGGCCCACACCGGGTCGTAGTCGGGCATTCCCGGCGATTGGCTCCCGCCTTCGGCGGTGGGCACCGGCCCGGGCACCATCACCACCATGCGGGCATCGTTTTCCAAGGCCCACTCCACTTCGGAGACAGCCCATTCCACGTCGATCATCGAGATCACCGGAGCAGCGAAGATGCGCTCCTGGTAGGCGAAGCCCCAGTCCTCGGCCAGCCAGCGGTTGAATGCGGTGAAGGCCGCCACCACGGCGGGTGGGTCGTGGCGCAGGGATTGCTCCATGCCCACTCCCAGAGTGGGGAAGAACAAGGCGGCTTCGATGTTCTGGGCGTCCATGAGCTCGAGGCGCTTGTCGCGGTCGCGGTACTCGGGCCGCTCGGAGATGGGGTCGAGTTCGCCGAACATGGTCTTCACGTCCACACCGTCTTTGTTGCGGCCCCGGAAGAAGTCCTGGAGCGCCCCCGGCTTGGACACCGGGTCGAACGTGGGGTTGGGGATGAACCGGTTGATCTTGCCCGCCACCAGCAAGCGCTGCTTGCCGTCGATGTTGGCCCACTGCATGCAGCGTTTCTTCATGGTCGGGTCGATATGGCGGATGAAGGCGTCGGTGGCCTCGTAGTAGTGGTTGTCGGCGTCGAACACCTTGAAGGGCAGGTCTGCCATTTTGCACCTCTGAATGGGGGAGAGAACGCCTTGATTGTCCTCCTCATCGGGAATCGGCCACAAGTTGCGCTGCGAAAAGCGACAGCCAGGCTTCTTTTCCAAGGCGGGAAGATTGAGGGCCAGGACGTACCATTCAGAGTTGTGAGCGACGCCGTAATGAGCCTGGCCGCCGATTTCGATCCGGCCGGGCGGGACCAGTGGATGGAACTGGTGGAGCAAGTGCTGCGGGGAGCGCCGTTCGACAAGAAGCTGGTGGGCACCACCTACGACGACATTCGGATTCAACCTCTCTACACCGGTGACGATCACCCCGGAGACTCGAGCCTCCCCGGTGCCGCGCCATTCACCCGGGGCAGCAGGGTTGCGGGCGGAGCGTGGCAGGTTCGCCAGGCCCACAGCCGTGCTACCGGCAACCGGGCTGTGCTGGATGACTTGCGCGGGGGAGCTGATGCCATAGAGCTCCACATCGAAGGTGAAACCAGCCTGGAAGAACTCGAAGAGCTACTTGATGGTGTTCCCGCCACGGTGCCCATCATGCTGGCGCCGGGGAGCGAGGCCGCGATATGGCACTTGGTCGATCTGTGGGACAGCAGGGGAGTGGCCAGGGACAAGGCTCTCGGCGGTTTTGGGATGGACCCCCGAGATCCTGCGGTGGCCGAGGCGGTGGCCAACACCTTGAATCTGAACTACTGCAACGTGTTGGTTGCGGTAGTCAACGGGGCGCGACTGGCAGATCAGGGTGCCACCGAAGCCCAGGAGCTGGCCGGATCTCTGGCCGACGGAGTTGCCTACCTGCGGGCCTGTGAGCAGGCGGGCCTAGACCTGGCACCGGCGGCCGACAGGCTGGAATTCCGCTACGCCGCGGGAGTGGATCAGTTCTTGACCATGGCCAAGCTGCGCGCCGCTCGCCGGCTGTGGGCCCGGGTGACCGAGGCTTGTGGCATCGAGCCCGCCGCTCAGCGCCAGCACGCGGTGACTGCCGAAGCCATGATGACCCGCCGCGACCCATGGGTGAACATGATTCGCACCACCGTGGCGTGCTTTGCCGCCGCGGCGGGTGGGGCCGATGCCATCACTGTGAGCCCCTATGACTCAGCCATTGGTGTGCCTGACCCGTTGGGGCTGCGTATCGCCCGCAATACTCAGCTGCTGCTTCGGGAGGAGTCCCACCTCTATCAGGTGATCGACCCATCGGGCGGCTCCTACTACATCGAATCGCTCACCGATGCCCTGACCAGCGCGGCCTGGGGTCTGTTCCAGGAGCTGGAGTCGGGAGCAAGGCTTTCGGAGCGCATTGATGCCGCCCACGAGGCCCGCAGCCGGGATGTGGCCACCCGCCGTTTGCCGCTCACCGGTGTGAGCGAGTTTCCCGACTTGGATGAGCCGGCCGTCGATCGTCCACCGATGGCGCCCGATTCCGGAGTGCGCCGCCTGGCCGTGCCATTCGAGGTATTGCGCGACGCCGCTGAGGCCAGCCCTTCTCCCCCGACCGCGTTCTTGGCCAGTCTGGGCACCATCACCGTCCACACGGCCCGGACTGCATTTTCCGCCAATCTGCTGGCTGCCGGCGGAATCGGTGCCGTTGGCGGAGATGGATACGACACACCGTCAGAAGCGGCCTCGGCGTGGAAAGCGTCGGGCACGCCCATCGCGGTGGTGTGCTCTTCTGACCAAATGTACGAAGAGCATGCCGCTGCCGCAGTGTCCGCCCTGAGAGAGGCCGGATGCGGCTACGTGCTGCTGGCTGGCCGTCCCGATGATCGGTGGGGAGCCGACGGCTATATCTACATGGGCTGCGACGCGCTGGCCGCCCTGCGCACCATCCACAAGAGGCTGGGCCTATGACCGTCCCCGACTTCTCCCGCGTCGACTTCCACGCCCCTCCGGTCTCCGGCGCCAACGGGATGGGTTGGGCCGACCTGGTGGCGGCGCAGACCGGGGAGAGCCCCGACCGCCTCACCTGGGCTACCCCCGAGGGCTTCGGCGTGCGCCGGCTCTATACCGCCGAGGATCGGGCACCGCTGGACTTTTGCGATACCTACCCCGGGCTGGAGCCCTATCTGCGGGGTCCCTACGCCACTATGTATGCCACACAGCCGTGGACCATTCGCCAATATGCCGGATTTTCCACCGCGGAGGATTCCAACGCCTTCTACCGACGCAACCTGGCTGCCGGCCAGAAGGGCCTGTCGGTGGCCTTCGACCTGGCCACCCATCGGGGCTACGACTCCGATAATCAGCGGGTGAGCGGAGATGTGGGCATGGCCGGGGTGGCCATCGACTCCATTCTCGACATGCAGATCCTGTTCGACGGCATACCGCTGGACCAAATGACCGTGTCGATGACCATGAACGGAGCGGTGCTGCCGATCCTGGCCATGTACATCGTGGCCGGCGAAGAGCAGGGAGTGGAGTCCGAGAAGCTGGCCGGGACCATTCAGAACGACATCTTGAAGGAGTTCATGGTCCGCAACACCTTCATTTACCCCCCGACGCCGTCGATGCGGATCATCTCCGACATCTTCGCCTTCACCTCGGCCAACATGCCGAAGTTCAACTCCATCTCCATCTCCGGCTACCACATGCAAGAGGCCGGAGCCACCCTCGATCTGGAACTGGCCTACACCCTGGCCGACGGGGTGGAGTACGTGCGGGCCGGGTTGGACTCGGGGCTGGAAATCGACGCCTTCGCTCCCCGGCTCAGTTTCTTCTGGTGCATCGGCATGAACTTCTTCATGGAGGTGGCCAAGCTGCGGGCCGCCCGCCTGCTGTGGGCCAAGCTGATGCGCCCGTTCAATCCGTCCAATCCCCGGTCGCTGTCGCTTCGCACCCACAGCCAGACCTCGGGGTGGAGCCTCACCGCCCAAGACGTATTCAACAACGTGGTCCGCACCACCATCGAGGCCATGGCCGCCACCCAAGGCCATACCCAGTCGCTGCACACCAACGCCCTGGACGAGGCCCTGGCCCTGCCCACCGATTTCTCGGCCCGGATCGCCCGCAACACCCAGCTCCTGTTACAGCACGAGTCGGGCACTTGCCGGGTGGCCGACCCCTGGGGCGGCTCGTACTACGTGGAGCGGCTCACTCACGACCTGGCCCAACGGGCGTGGGAGCACATCAGCGAGGTGGAGGCCGCCGGCGGAATGGCCGAGGCCATCGAGGCTGGGATTCCCAAGATGCGTATTGAAGAGGCCGCCGCCCGTACCCAGGCCCGAATCGATTCCGGCGCCCAGACTGTGGTGGGGGTGAACCGCTACCAGGTTGACGGCGAAGAAGGCATTGAAGTCCTCAAGGTGGACAACGCCGAGGTCCGGGCTTCCCAGATCGCCCGCCTCGAGCGGCTTCGGGCCGAGCGGGATAACGAGGTCTGCGGTCGGGCGTTGGACGCGTTGACGGCGGGCGCCGACCGTCCGGTAGGCAGCGCAGACTCCAATTTGCTAGCTCTGGCCGTGGACGCGGCCCGAGCCCGGGCCACGGTGGGAGAGATCAGCGACGCGCTGGAGAAGGTGTATGGTCGCCATGCGCCTCAGATCCGAACGATCTCTGGGGTCTATCAATCAGAGATGAGACAGAGCGACGGCAGCGGCAGCGGCACCGTCCAGGTGCGGGAAGCGGTGGACGGGTTCGCGTCCCGAGCCGGCCGCCGGCCTCGCATTTTGGTGGCCAAGATGGGCCAAGACGGCCACGACCGGGGCCAGAAGGTGATCGCCACCGCATTTGCCGACCTCGGATTCGACGTGGACGTCGGGCCGCTGTTCCAAACCCCGGCCGAGGTGGCCCGCCAGGCGGTGGAGGCCGACGTTCACATCGTGGGGGCGTCGTCGCTGGCTGCGGGGCACATGACCTTGGTGCCCGAGCTGCGGGCTGAGCTGAAGCAGCTGGGGCGGGCCGACATCATGATCGTGGTCGGCGGGGTGATTCCGTCCAGCGACCACGACGAGCTGCGGGCCGCGGGTGCTGAAGCCATATTCGGCCCCGGCACCGTGATCGCCGACGCGGCTCTGGAGTTGCTGGCCGCCTTGGACGACCGCCAGTGATCGATCTCGACGTCAATGAATGCTGACCGGTCTCGCCGTCCACCGACAGGATGTCGGTGATGGAATTCGATCTCGACGCCTGTGTCGAAGGAGTGCTGGGGGCCGATCGCACCTGGCTCGGCCGGGCCGTCACCCTGGTGGAGAGCACCAAGCCCGACGATCGGGAGTCGGCTACCGAGCTTCTTCAGCGGCTCTTGCCTCACACCGGCGGCGCTCGCCGGGTGGGCATCACCGGCGTGCCCGGAGTGGGGAAGTCAACCTTCATCGACGCGTTGGGCACCTACCTCACTTCCCAGGACCACCGGGTGGCGGTGCTGGCGGTGGACCCGTCTTCGTCGGTGTCGGGGGGCAGCATCCTGGGCGACAAGACCCGGATGCCCAACCTGGCAATTGACGATGCTGCCTACATCCGTCCGTCGCCGTCTTCCGGTTCGCTGGGCGGGGTGACCCGCACCACCCGCGAGACCATGACCGTGGTGGAGGCGGCCGGATTTGACGTGGTTTTGGTGGAGACGGTGGGGGTGGGCCAGTCGGAGACCGCGGTGGCCGACATGGTGGACTTCTTCCTAGTGATGATGCTGCCCGGTGCCGGCGACGAGCTCCAGGGCATCAAGAAGGGCGTGTTGGAATTGGCCGACGCCTTGGTGGTGAACAAGGCCGACGGCGGCAACGAGATTGCCGCTCAGCGGGCGGTGCGGGACTATCGGGCGGCGCTGGCCATGACCGCTCCGGACAATCCCAATTGGGTTCCCCCGGTGTTAGCGGTCAGCGCTATCGAGGGCACCGGCCTCGACCAGGTGTGGGACCAGATCCAGGCCTACTTCCAGGTGCTGGCCGACTCCGGGGAACTCGCCGGCCAGCGTGCTGGCCAGCAAGTGCGGTGGATGTGGGCGATGGTGGAGGACCGCCTCCGCGATCGCCTACAGGCCTCGCCGGCCGTTGGGGATCTGGCTACACAGTTGGAACAGCAGGTAGCTGCTGGCCAAACCGCCCCTGCGGCCGCGGCGGACCAAATCTTGGCTGCTTTCGATAGCTAGTTGATCTCAAGTCCGGGCGGCGGGTCCTGTCACCGGAAGCGGCCTGGCCGTCGGTGCGGCCAGGTCCGCCACCGGCGCCACCCCCCGCCCTCTCGAGTGGATCCAGCGGGGGAGTCACCATCTAATTGGAGTTGTGTAGGGGCCCGGTGTAGCGGGCGCTGGGGCGCATGATCTTGTTGTTGGCCGCTTGCTCCAGCAGGTGGGCGCCCCAGCCGACGACTCGACTGGTGGTGAAGGTGGGGGTGAAGGCCTCTTGGGGCAAGCCGGCCAGGTGGAGCACCACTCCGGCGTAGAACTCCACATTGGTGACGATCACCGCATCAGGTTTCCACTCGGCCAGATAGGCCAGGATGCGGCCCTCGATATCGAGGGCTCGGTCCACCAACTCGCCGCCCAACTCAATGGCGACGGCCTTCAGGGTCTCGGAGCGGGGGTCGGCCGCCCGGTAGACCGCATGGCCAAAGCCCATGATCTTTTGACCAGCGTCGAGTTCGGCGGCGATCCAGGGCACGGCGTTGTCCGGATGGCCGATGGCATGGAGCATGTCCAGCACCCGGCCCGGTGCCCCGCCGTGCAGCGGACCAGCCAAGGCGGCCAACGCTCCACCCATTGCCCCGGCAACGTCGGTCCCGGTGCTGGTAATGACCCGAGCGGTGAACGTGGAGGCATTGAAGCCGTGGTCGGCGGTCAGGCACAGATAGGTCTCCACTGCCCGGGCATGCTCAGGGAGCGGCGTCTCGCCCAGGGTCATGCGCAGGTAGTCGGCGCTGTGGGACAGCGACTCGTCGAGTTCCAGTGGCTCAGCCCCTGAGCGGATGCGGTTGACTGCCGCCAATACCGTGGGGGTGATGCCGATGGCCTGCATGACCGCGTCCCGCCGTTCGTCCGAGTCAAGGTCCAGTGTGGGGCGGGGATCGACTACCACTCCCAGCACGCTCCGCAAGACCGACATTGGCGGCAGATCGGTCTTGGCCAGGACAGAGACCATTTCTGCGGCTTCCGGTGTCAGACGACGGGCCGCAGCCAGTTCGGACCGAAAATCCTCCTCGGCTGTCCGGTCGGGGAGGGTGCCGTTCAAGAGTAGGTAGGCCACCGCCTCAAAGGAGTGATTGCGAGCTAGAGCAGCAGCACTATGGCCTCGATAGTGGTACCACCCTTCATCCCCGCGAACTGAGCCCACTTCCGTGTCGGCCACGATCAAGCCCTTCAGGCCAGGAGGAGCAACGTTCTCAGTCAACGGGGAAACGGCATTCATGCCGCCCATGGTACCGGGAGTCCGGATTGTTCCGTTTCTGACCCCGCTGTGCGCTGCGTTCTAAGAATGCAGGCGCTAGAGGATTTGGGACAGGAAGAGCTGGGTGCGTTCTTCTCGGGGGTTCGTGAAGAAGTGCTCGGGCTCGCCCACCTCCACGATTTCACCGTCGGCCATGAAGATGACCCGGTCGGCGGCTTCTCGGGCAAAGCCCATCTCGTGGGTGACCACGATCAAGGTCATGCCGGTTCTGGACAACTCCAGGATCACGTCAAGTACCTCGGAGATCATCTCGGGGTCAAGGGCCGAGGTGGGCTCGTCGAACAGCATGATCTTGGGCTGCATGGCCAGCGACCGGGCGATGGCCACCCGCTGCTGCTGACCACCGGAGAGCTGACCGGGGAACTTCCTGGCCTGCTCGGGGATCTTGACCCGCTCCAGCAGCTCCATGGCCCGATCCTCAGCCTGTTTCTTGGGCATCTTCAGCACTTGGCGGGGTCCCAGGGTGATGTTGTCGATCACGGTGAGGTGGGGAAACAGGTTGAATTGCTGGAAGACCATGCCGGTCTCCCGGCGGATGAGGGCGATGTTGCGCACGTCATCGGTGAGCTCGACGCCGTCGACCACAATGTGACCGCGGTCATGGTGCTCCAGTCGATTGATACAGCGGATGAGGGTGGACTTACCCGATCCCGACGGCCCGATCACCACCACCACCTCGCCCGCGCCCACCTTCATATCGATGTTGGAGAGCGCTTGGAAGGTTCCGAAGAACTTGTCCACGGCCGCCATCTCGATGATGAGATCGCGCCCGCCGATCTGGGTGGCGTCGCTGTTGACTTTGGTCGTAGTAGTCATTGAGTCTGTCATCGTTCTCCCACTCCGAGGTGGCGCTCTAGGCGCTGGCTTTCTTTAGACATGGTGTAACTGATGGCCCAGTAGGTGAAGGCCACAAATACCAGGGTTTCTGCAATGGCAGTGGTAGTGAATTCCTGCTGAGAGTGGATCAGCTCGCGGGCCCGATAGAACTCCACCACACTGATGAAGGCGAAGAGGGTGCTGTCCTTGTACAGGCTGATGAACTGACCCACCATGGCGGGGATGACCGCTCGCAGCGCTTGAGGTAGCACGATGAGGCGCATAACCCCGGGGGGCTGGAGGCCCACGGCTTGTCCGGCCTCGATCTGGCCTCTGGGCACGGCTTGCAGGCCGCCGCGCACCACTTCGGCCAGATAGGCCGAGCTGAAAATTGTGAAGACAATGATCGTCCGCGTCGTCAACGAAAGAGGGGTATCGACGTCAAGGAAGAAGTCGATGAAAATCTTGGCGATGAACAGCAGGGCGATGAAGGGCACCCCTCGGAACAGCTCGATATAGCCCACGCACAGCCAGCGAATGGCGGGTAGCGAGGAGCGTCGTCCCACGGCCAACAACAAGGCCAGCGGGAACGACAGGATGATGGCCGCGCCTGAGGCCACCAGAGTGAGGTAGAGCCCTGACCAGTCATCCCAACTCACACTGGAGGTGTCGCCGATTAGCCAGTAGGCGATGCGGACCACAACTACAGTGGCGACCACGGCCACGATCTGAACCGCTCGCTTGATCCACACGAGATCTCTCGCGGTGACAAGGCGCGAGCGGCCGGAGATCGGCCAGACCATTGAAGTTCCCAAGTACTTGGTGAGGTCTCTCTCGCCGGCGAATTGGAAGACGGCGAATGCAAACAGCGCACTGGTCCACCACCAGGCGTTCCCGTTCGTTCCTGAGACCACCTGGAAAGACACGATGGCCATGAAGGCTGCTGCATACCAACACGGCCGCCGGGCGGAGCGGGGCAGCCGCATGGCAACCGAGCGCACGGCAAGCCCCACGACGAGGGTGGAAAGGGTGAACAGCGTCGGCCAAATGGTCCGGGTAAACACCAGGATGACCACGAGCAGCAGCAGGATTGGCCAATAGCGGCGCAGCAAATCGAGCGGAGTGGGACGCTGGGCCGCGACGCCAGTGTCCTCGGCTTGGTCATGGCTTCTGGCTGTGACTGTTCCCCAGGCTAACCCTAGAGCCGAGGCCACAAGGTACATTTGGGCCACCAGCCGCCACTGCTCGTCCCGGGGGTACACGCCCATCATGAGGAGCGTGAGGTTCTTGCGCACTGCCTCCCATTGGCCGGTGACGAAGATGAAGCGTCCGCCGTAGTAGAGCAGGATCGCTCCGACAACCACGGCTACCAGGGTGATCAGCGAGTTGTACCAGTTGTTGAACAGGTTCTTGCGCAGCCAGATGCTGGACGAGACTCGCATATAGGGCGGTAGTCGGGTTGAGTCGCCCTGAGATCTGATCTCGGGTGGAGGCGCGGTGGCGGTCATGGAATCATCGTTCTTTGAGCTGGATGGATCGGTTGTACACGTTCAACAACGCCGACACGATGAGGTTGATGGTCAGGTACACAATCATGATTATGAGGATGAGCTGGGGAGCAGGGAAGTTGATGCCCCAAGCGGTAACGGCCACGAGGAATAGGTCGGGGTAGGCCACGGCGAGTCCCAAAGAGGTGTTCTTGATCAGGTTGGCGCACTCGCTGATGTAGGGGGGAATGGCGATCCGCTGTGCTTGCGGAAGCACTACATGGCGGTATCGCTGGCTTGACTTAAGCGCCACCGACGTTGCCGCTTCCGTCTGGCCTTTGGGGACGGCCAGGATAGACCCACGGATGATCTCAGCTACGAAACTGGCCGTGTAGAGGCCCAATCCCAGGGTCAGCGCCATGTATCCGGAGTTGGTGCTGAAACCACCGATCACTCGTCGTCCATTCTCCGACACAGCGGGCCACGACCAAGAGTAGGGGCCGCCTAGGGCGGCAAAGCATGCCACCACGATTACTGCGAATATCCCCACCGACCACAGCACTCGGTGGTGCGGCTCGCCGGTGGCGTTATTGCGACGAGTCCGCCACAGCCACACAGCAGTAGCTATGACTGCTGCGGCCAGCACAAGCAGCCAGAAGACGCCAACGTTGTTCTCGGAGGCCAATGAGGGGATGGCCCAGCGGTCCCGGCTGACAATGATCCAGTTGCTGTCGGAACCGAAGAATGTGCCCTGCCAGGGAGGGCTGGAGGGATTGAAACGGGGAAATGGGCCAAAGGTGAACAGGGCAAAGCCGAAGAAGACGATGACTACCAGCGGTGGGATGTTCCGCAGGCTTTCCACATAAAGGCTGGCTCCTTTGGCTACTAGCCAGTTGGAGGAGAGTCGGGCGATTCCCACAAACAGGCCCACAACGGTTGCGATGAAAATTCCCACGACCGACGCCACAACGGTGTTCTGCAAACCGATGAGCAGTCCCTTCCATACGGGATCTCGAACGTCAAAGCCGTGGGCGTCTCGCAGAGCAACCCCGTAAGGGGAGTCGAGAAAGTCGAAGTCTTTGGGTAGACCGATTCTGTCCATGCTCACGATGAGGTTGTGGAACATCCATCGGATGAGAGCCACTACAACAATCACGGCCAGCAGCTGTGCGGCCAACCGGAGGACTCGCACGTCGCGCCAGAGTGCGGGAATGCCGGGTTCGGGAACTCTCGGATCACCGGTTGGGAGAACCCGCTTCGCTGTGCCGTCATAGACAGACCGGACACCAATAGCAGCCATACCCGGGGTTTGGCCGATGCGCACTGCGTCTATCACCACGATGGCAACAACCACGGCGGGTACTGCAGCGGCGAACACCCATGCAAGAATCAGTTCGGCGATGTCGCTGTAGTTGTCAAGCAGCCGCAAACCCAGTTGCCAAACCGAGATGGCTCCTACGAGGGCCAGAATCAACAGGTCGGCCAATACTGCCAGCACCCTGCGGCTAAGGGGCGCGGAGGGTACCGCGGTCAGATCAGCTTGTGTGCTGGCGAAATCAGCATTGCTGCTCATAGCAGTGTGACCTTGAACAATAGACGAGAGAGGCCCACCGGCCGGTGACCGGTGGGCCTCTCATCGTTTCAGATAATGCTCGTCATGAGACGAGCGGGGTTTTGCCTAGCGATAGGGCGGGACGTACATGAGCCCGCCATTTGACCAGAGGTCGTTGACGCTGCCAGCGAGGACTCCCAACTGCGGATAGCGGTTGAAGATTTCCTCGTAATTGCCGACCTGCTCCACCACGTTGACGGCGAAGTCAGTGGGAAGGCCGAGGCCGGGATCGAAGCCATCGCGACCCAGGAAGTTCAAGATGTTGGGATCGGTGCCGCTGTAGCTACCGATGTTGCTGGAGTCGAGTCCGAACTCCCAAGCCTGAACGGTGGCCATGGTGGCCCAGTTCACAACCTGCGCCCACTCGGTATCGCCGTCGCGCACCACTGTGCCGAGAGGCTCCTTGGAGATGAGCTCAGCCATGATGTGCTGGTCGGGGCCGCCCTTGCCTTCGATCTCGAACTTGAACACTCCGAGCACGCTGCTGTCGGCGGTCATCGCCTCGCACTGGCCCTCTTCGTAGGCCGGCACCAGGGTGTCGAAGCCCTCGAACGTGACCGGGTTGAAGGGAATTCCCCGGGCGGCGAACACCGCGGTGAGGTTCAGCTCGGTGGTAGTACCGGTGCTCACGCAGATATTGGCGTCGGCGAGGTCATCCAGCGTGGTGAAGCCGGTGGAAGCCGGCACCATGAGGCCTTGGCCGTCGTAGTAAGTCGTGAACAAGAAGTTGGCGCCCTCGGTGCCGTCACGGGTGGCCGTCCATGTGGTGTTGCGGTTCATCACCTCGAACTGGCCTGATGCCAGGGCGGTGAAGCGCTCGGCGCTGGTGACGGGCACGATCTCCACGGCATCGGCATCGCCGAAGATGGCGGCTGCCACCACCCGGCACATGTCGATGTCGAAACCCTCGTACTCGCCGTCTGCATTCAACAGCGCGAACCCGGGCACGTCGTCGCGGGAGCCGCACAGCACATGGCCGCGATCCAGCACAGCCTGCAAGGTTCCACCGTCTTGCGAGGGAACAACCTCAACTGTTTCCTCGGGTGTTGCCTCTGGCGCCTGTGTGGCTGCTTCGGTAGCCGCCGGCTCTGGGGCAGGGGCGGCGCCGTCGTCATCGTCGTTGCCGCACGACGCGGCAATCAGCGAGAAGGCCAGCACCAACCCGAGTAGGGCCAGCAAGCGGTAAACGGACTTTTGCATGTGATTGCTCCCAACGTTGGACTCAAGGGACGGGTAAGACGCTAGCGGCTGAATCGCGGCCTGACTAGGCCCGTCAAAGAATTTTGGATGGAGTTTTCAATGACTTTCGACAATTGATCAGACGCACTATTGCGACGCCAGGGCAGCCTCGCGCTGGCGGGTGGAACGGTGCACAGGGTCGGTGTCGATCACCGGGATGACGTGCTTGCCGAAGTTCACGATGGTCTCGCGCACCACGTCCATGGGCAACGTGGAGGTGAGGGGGCTGATCACGTACTGGTCGGCGCCCACCCGCTCGTACTGGCGGGAGACGTGGACGCAGTCTTCGGCGTTGCCCACGCACAGCGAACCGCCCTCGATGGCCATCTTCACGTCGTCGTGGCTCGGCTCGGGGATGACCGCGGGCCACTCGGGAATGCCGTCGGGCTTGGGGAAAGTGTCCAGCCAGCGGTACACGAGGCACTGGTAGTAGTACATGTGGCTGCGGGTGGCCAGGTCGATGGCCATCTCCCGGTCGTCCAGACAGATGCCGAACCCCACGCACATGACATTGTCGTGGACGAAGTCGCCCACCGGGTTCTTGCAGCTGGCCACCTCGTTCTTGTAGATCTCGATCAGCGGGGCGATCTCGTCGGGGGTGCCGATGGTGAAGCACAGCACCCCAATGCCCAGTTTGCCGGCCTTCTCAAAGGTGCCCGGGCTGCCGCACGCCACCCACAGCGGGGGATGGGGCTTGGTAACCGGCTTGGGGAAGATCTCCCGGGCCGGCATCGAGAAGCTGTCGCCCTCGTAGCTGTAGGCGCCTTCGCGCCACATATGGGGGATCTGGCGAATGGCCTCGTCCCACAGGCCTCGAGTCACCTCGGTGTCGGCCAGGCCGGTCTCCGGGTTGCGGGGCGTTCCTGGCATGCCGAACCCCATCACCTCGGTGGACGACGAGCCCCGGCCGGTGCCCAGCTCGAAGCGCCCGTTGGACAGCACATCGATCATGGCGGCTCGCTCGGCCGAGCGGGCGGGGTGGTTCACCGGGGCGGTGATGTTGAAGATGGCCGAGCCCAGATGCACGTTCTCGGTGGTGGACGCCACTGCCGACAAGAACACCTCGGGGCAGGACATGTGGGAGTACTCCCGCAAGAAGTGGTGCTCAGACGACCAGATGTACTTGAACCCGTGCCGGTCGCACAGCTGGGAGATCTCCAAGTTGTCGCGGATGCGCTGGGCCTCCCAGTCGGGATTGCCCTCGTAGCCGAAGTCGGGCACGAAGCACTGGGCGAAATATCCGAATTCCATCTTTTGCAACCCTTGGTTAGCGGTATATCGAGCGGGACTGTACCGGCGTTGGTCGTCTGCGATCTATACAGGGGTCAAATCGGCTGCGCTGCGGCCCTCGCTTTCCCGCCGGGTAGGGTCGGCGCCCATGGCATGGACGTTGCGCCGCCCCGCAGCCCGAGTGGTGCTGCTGGACCGGCACGGGCGCATCTTTCTGATGCAGGCCAGCGATCCCATCGACCCCCGCAAGGGGCCGTGGTGGGAGATTCCCGGGGGTGGTCTGGGACCGGGGGAGGATTCGGCCCAGGGCGCTCGTCGCGAACTGTGGGAAGAGGCGGGTTTCGCCGACGTAGAGGTGGGTCCCTGCATCTGGACACAGCATGTTGAATTCGATTTCGCGGGCATCCACTTCGACTCAGATGAGCGCATTCACGTGGCCTGGTGCGCCGATGGGGGCGAGTGGAACCCCCAGCATCTCGAAGCGCTGGAGGCCGCGGCATTCGAGGATGCGCGCTGGTGGACCCTGGATGAGCTGCTGGCTTCTGATGATCAGGTGTTGCCGGAGCGATTGCGGGAATTTCTGCCTGATGTGATCGCTGGGCGGTTGCCTGAAGTGCCGATTGACATAAGCCCTTAGCGAACTGGCAGGGCTGCGGGTCCTGTCGCCTGACGGCGGCCTGGCGTGCTTCGCGTGCGCCAGGTCCGCCTCCGGCGCCACCCCCAGCCCTGCCTACCGTTGATGCCCACTCCTCTTGACTTGTTAGTGAGGGGGGAGCGGCTCTTCGCGGTCGGCGGCTCTTACCGCGTAGGAAAAGACTATGGCGGGAGCCAGCACGAGGGAGCCGACGACGAGGCAGACGATGATGGCGGTGACCAGGGGGCCGTGGAACTTGGTGGCGAAGCCGGTGAAGAATAAGGCGGCCGCCGCCAGGTACAGGAGGTAGCCCAGCCGCTGGCCGGTTGCGGTCAACCGGGCGATGCGGTGGCGGCGGGCGGCCAGATCGTCGGCGCTCACGGAAGCCACCCGGCGTCGTCCAAGAGGGCGACTAGGTCGGATCGCACCCGTTCCAGTGAGAAGTGCTGCTGGGCGATGGCTTGATTCTGGTCCAACAGGTCGGCATCGGGGCATTCCAAGAAATCCCGCACTTCGTCGAGGCGCTGGGGTGAGAACCATCGGAACCCGAACTCGGCCAGCTCATCGGCCACCGGGTAGTCGCCCACCACGCACGGTCGTCGCCAAATGGCCGCCTCCACCGGGGGGTTGCCGAACCCCTCCCAAAGAGAGGGGAACACCACCAGATCGGCCGCCGCGTAGATGTCAGGGGTGCGGGTCACCGGTCGGTGGATCACCGGGCAGCGGGCATTGTCCAGCAACCCTTCCAGGGTGTCGTCGTAACCCTCTTCGGCTTGTCCCATCAGCCAGTAGGTTCCCCCCAGGTCCTCGGCGATGGCAATGGCCGTCGGAATGTTCTTGCGGGGAATGGCCCGGACAGGATGTACCACCAGAAGGGTCTCATCGGCTACTCCCAGTCGGGTTCGCATCGCGTGCCGGTTGCCGGCGGCGCTGTTGGTGTCGAAACCGTTGTAGATCACCGCTGCCTCAAGCCCCCGCTGAGCGAACTGCTCAGCGGTAAGCCGGTTAATCACCACATGGCGCCAGGCGGGATCGTCGGGCGGCAGCTCGGTTACCGAGGCGAATCTCGCCCGCTGCCACGGGGGATCGTGGTGGTGGAGTATCGCGGGCCGACCGGCCAGCACCCGGGCCACCGCGCGAGCGGCCGACAGATTCAACGGAATGGTGCAGAGGTTCTCCACCACCACCAAGTCGACGTCGTCCACTGCGGCTGAGAACTGTTCAGGGTCGGGCCCGTCAAGCTGGTCGATGCCCAGGCCAGGCAACACTCGGTCGACCGGACCCTCGGCGGCCACCGTCACCATGTCGAATCCGATGTCGCCAAGTAACTCCTGCCAGAGACGGGCGACGATGGACACTCCGTCGCTCAGTCCCAGTCGAAAGGAGACGATCGCAGCCCGGGCCATTCCCATGAGGTAACCAGATAACCCGGTTTTGTGAGACTTTGGAAGTATGGAAGGCCCTGAGAACCCTGACCGCTCGGCGGTTCGGGCGGCGGCACGAGCGGTGCTGGAGGCCCACTGGGTTCCCCAGGGATACACCGCCCCGAACCATGCCACCTATCCCTGGCAGTGGCTGTGGGATTCGTGCTTCCACGCGATTTGCTGGGCCGACCTCGGTGACGATCGCGCCTTGACCGAGCTTCGCACTGCGCTATCGGTTCAAGCCGAAGACGGGTTCGTTCCCCATATGAACTATGTCCGCAACCCCGGAGTGGCCGCCGACCTGTGGGGGAGGGACGACGCTTCATCTATTACCCAGCCCCCCATGTACGGACACGCAGTGGCTGAGCTCGTGCGCCGGGGTGTGGACGTCGACGAGGAAACGGTGGCCAAGGCGGAGAGCGGGCTGCGATTCCTGCTATTGGTCCGCCGCCGTCATCCCAACGGACTGGTGGCGCTGTGCCACCCGTGGGAGAGCGGGGCTGACGACAGCCCCCGCTGGGACGACTTCTGCCCTGGGGGGTTTTTGCTGGAGTCCTGGCGGCCGATCAAGAACCAATTGGTGGCATCGATCGAGCGCAGCTCGGCTGGCTCTCCGGTGGCCAATCCGGCCTTCGAGTCCGCTTCTGCTGGGTTCAATGCTCTTGTGGTGTTCAACGCCTGGGAGTTGGGAGCGGTCACTGGTCGGACGGCGACAACCGACCGAGCCGACGAGTTGGCCGGCTGCCTGGCTGGCCAGTGGGACGAGTCTCGCCGAACCTGGACCGATGCCGGGGCGTCGGAGTCGGGCTCGGGGAGGACCCGCACTCTCGACGGCCTGCTGCCGATGCTGGTCACCGCCGACCCAGGGCGAATCGATGCGGTTGCGGCCGACCTACTCGATTCCTCGGCCTACGGCGGACTATGCGGCCCCGCGGGCGTCCATCGACAAGAGCCCGGTTTCGATCCTCGCTCGTACTGGCGGGGACCGGCGTGGCCCCAGCTCGGCTATCTGCTCTGGCAAGGGCTGCTTCGACACGGCTGGCAAGCGGCAGCCGAACGCCTGGCCTCGACCACGGTCAGGGGCGCCATGCGAAGCGGCTTCGCCGAGTATTGGGATCCCGACGACGGTACGGGCGGCGGGGCGGTGCCGCAGTCGTGGACGGCTTTGGCCGCGCTGATGGCCTAACCGGCTCGGCTCAGAGAGCGATGTCCTTCATGGTGCCGACGATGAGGAGCCGCTTGCGGCTGAACACATAGCAGGAGACGCTCCGGAGGCTGTCCTCACCTTCCCAGTCGGTCCGGCTGGGGGTGATCACGCCGATGTCAAGCTCAGATTTCTCATAGACGAGGCCCACGAACGGCTCGAACTGCTCGTAGCACTGAAGCACGCCCCAGGTGTTGACCGCCTCTTCACCGGGGTAGGGGGCGCCGGAGGGTGCGTAGTGGATCAAGATGGCGTACACCTGTCCGTTGTGGGGACGGTTACAGCCGATAGCGGTGGTCAACTGGGCCGGTAGGTCGTTGCGGTCCAGGTAGGTGTACTGGTTGAAGCATGTCCCCACTGGCAGGTCGTAGGGATCGGTGACGGTGCCCTCGAACCTGTCTCGAAGGTCTTCTTCGGTGGGCAGGAGATCGGGCTCGGCTGTGGGCACGACGAATATCTCGTCGAGCACGGATTCCTCGGTCTCCTCGTCTCCGCATCCGGCCGCGACAAGGGCCAGCACGAGGACTAGGGGCATCCAGATTCGCCTGAAGATCAGCACCGGTTCCTCAGCATCAGTAGGAGGGTAGGACTCGATCGATGTGCCAGAAGGCCATGAACATGACAACCAAGAAGGGCACTGCCGATAGAGCGTAGGCCGGGAGCCTCCTCCAGCGCTTTCCGGCGAACAGGGCGAAGAACCAGATGGCCAAGGCGGCCAAGCCCCACAGGATGGCCGGGATCAGCCCGTCGGAGTCACCGTCGAGGCCTTCGCCAAAGGAGCTGGCCGTCTGGGCCTCTTGGGGCGCTTCCTGCACCGGCATTGGGTCGGGCGGATCGTCGTTCGGCGCCGAGACCGGCGCCGGTGCGGCCGCGGCCTCGGTGGGCTCCGGGTCGGGGGTCAGGCTGGCTGCCGGTTCGGTGGGTTCGGACGTGGGTTCCGGGGAAGGCGCCGCCTGTTCGTTGGGGTCGGGCTCGGGGGCGGGGGCCGGCGCCGCCGGTTCGGTGGGCACCGGAACGGGAGTGGCGGTGATCGTCTGCTGGGAGTCGATGGCCTCTTCCAGGTTCTCAGTGGCCAGCTCGACGGTCGGCAGTGATTCCTGCCCCGGTCGCGGATAGGTGGGGGCGGGCTCGCCTATCAGCTCAGCAATGACAATGATCCGCTGGCGGGCTGAGCCCTTGGGATGGCATGCCGTGAGGGTGAGCCGGTTGGGATGCACGCTGAAGTCCTGGTCGAGAACCTCTACGGCGGTGGGGGCCACGATGAGGTGGCCATGGTCTTCTCCTTGGGGCAGCACCCGATAGGTGAATTCACCTTGGATGGTGGTGATGATGATCTCGTCCCCGGGAAGCACCTTGTCGATCTCCCCGAATGGGGCGCCGTAAGTGGTGCGGTGCCCGGCGATGGCTGCGTTTCCGGCCTGACCGGGTAAGGGGGTCGCCGGGTAGTGGCCGGGGCCCTTGCGGAGATCGCCCACCCGGACGCCTTCCACCACGGTTTTGTCCACGTCGATAGCGGGAATCTGGATCCGGGCGATGGCCGCTCCATTTTCCCGGTAGAGCATGGCCAGCCAGGCGGGATCGGGTTGCTGCGGTTCCCGGACCGGCTCGAGAGTGGCGGCTGGGGTGGGAATCGGGGTGGCGCTAGGGGTTGCTGCGGCCGGTTCGGAACCCTCGGCCGGTGGTTCGGCTGTCGGCTCGGGGGCAGCCGCGGTTGGCGTGGGTGCTGGAGTGGCTGGCACGACGGGGGCGACTGGGGCGGCGGGTCCCAGGGCGCTGGAGGCTTCCAGCAAATCAGCGAACTCGTTGTCCAAGCTCTGCTGAGCCCTGGCTTCGATGATGCCGGTACCCCAGAGCTGGAATATCCCGAACAGCAGAATCATGAGCCCGAGCGCGATGACGGTTTTGCCCAGCGTTCCCAAGACCCGCGCTACCGTCACGGCGCGAATTCTACGAGTAGTAGGTGGCGAACCCATGTTGGCCAGAGGACTTCGGCTGGCCTCGGGTCCAAGGGGGAGGCGGCGCGCCGTTATGTAGAGGTGACGGCGGGCTGGGTACGGTGGGGCAATGAAGGTAGCTCTGAGCGTGCGGGACTTCCTGGATCGGGCCGAGACGGTTTACGGCGATCGGGTGGGGATCGTTGACGAACCGGACCAGCCGGCCGAAAGCTGGGGTGAGCTGACCTACTCCCGGATGGGCGAGTTAGCCCGGGCCCAGGCCGCCGGCTTGGACGAACACGGGATCGGATTCGGCGAGCGGGTGGCCATCGTCTCCCACAATGCCGCCCGGCTGATGGTCTCCTTATTCGGCGTCAGCGGGTACGGCCGGGTGTGCGTGCCCATCAATTTCCGGCTCAACCAGGAGGAGATCAGCTACATCGTGGAACACTGCGGGGCGACGATGCTGCTGATCGACCCCGAGTTGATCGACTCTCTGGCCGGTGTTGACTGCCGCCATCGCTACGTGATCGGCGCGGAATCCGACGAAACCCTGTATCGATTCGACGCCGAACCCGTGCCGTGGACCCCGGACGAGGACGCCACCGCCACTATCAACTACACCTCTGGCACCACCGCCCGCCCCAAGGGTGTGCAGATGACCCACCGCTCGCTGTGGCTGAACGCCACCACCTTCGGCTGGGCTGCCGGAGTGAGCGACCGGGACGTGTACCTCCACACGCTGCCCATGTTCCACTGCAACGGATGGGGCATGCCCTATGCCGTCAGCGGCGCGGGCGCCACCCACATCGTGCTGCGCAAGGTGGACGGGACGGAGATCCTGCGCCGGGTGGAGCACCACGGCGTGACGTACCTGTGCGGGGCGCCGGCGGTGGTGGCCGCCGTGTTGGACGCCGCTCAAGACTGGGACGGTGGGATTCCCGGTTCGGGCCGGGTGCGGATGACGGTGGCCGGTGCGCCCCCGCCCACTCGGACCATCGAGCGGATGGAGACCGAGTTGGGCTGGGAGTTCATGCAGCTCTACGGCCTCACCGAGACCGCGCCGTATCTGACCATGAACCGCCGCCGGGCCGAGTGGGACCATCTCAGCCCGGCCGAGCGGGCGGCCAAGCTCTCCCGCCAGGGCGTGCCCGCTCTGGGCATCTCTCTGGATGTGGACGACTCCGGTGAGGTGCTGGCTCGGGGAAACCACGTTCTCGCGGGCTATTGGGAGCAGCCCGACGCCTCGGCCGAGGCCCTGGCCGGGGGTTGGTTCCACACCGGCGACGGCGGACTCATCGACGAGGAGGGCTATCTCACCCTGTCGGACCGCAAGAAGGACGTGATCATCTCCGGCGGAGAAAACGTGTCGTCGATCGAGGTGGAGGACGCCTTGTTCGCCCACGAGGCGGTAGCCGAGGTTGCGGTCATCGGGGTGCCCGATGAGAAGTGGGGTGAGACGGTGAAGGCCCTGGTGGTGCTAGCACTGGGGGCATCGGCTTCGGAGTCCGAGTTGATCGAGCATTGCCGCAGCCGCTTGGCCCATTACAAGTGCCCCACGTCGGTGGAGTTCCGCGGCGAACTGGCCCGCACCGCCACCGGCAAGCTCCAGAAATACCGCCTACGCGAGCCCTACTGGTCGGGCCACGACCGCCAGATCAACTGACCGACAGGTCCCGCCGCCCGGGCGAACGGGAACCCCGCTAGCTGATGGCTACCGGTGTTGAAACTTCAGTAAAGAAGTCATTCCCCTTATCGTCAGTCACAATAAATGCGGGGAAATCCTCCACTTCGATCCGGAACACCGCTTCCATGCCCAGCTCGGGGTACTCCAGCACCTCAACCTGGCGGATTGAATCCTTGGCCAGCCGAGCGGCTGGCCCGCCGATCGAACCCAGATAGAACCCGCCGTGGCGGGCGCAGGCATCGACCACCTGTCGAGACCGGTTGCCCTTGGCCAGCATCACCAAGCTGCCCCCAGCCGCCTGGAACTGGTCTACATAGGCGTCCATGCGCCCCGCGGTGGTGGGCCCGAATGATCCGGAGGCGTAGCCCTCGGGGGTCTTGGCCGGACCGGCGTAGTAAATCGGGTGGTCGCGCAGGTACTCCGGCATGGCCTCGCCAGCGTCGAGGCGCTCTTTGATTTTGGCGTGGGCCAGATCGCGGCCCACCACCAGGGTTCCGGTGAGCGACAGCCGAGTCTTCACCGGGTATTTCGACAGCTCGGCGCAAATGTCGGCCATGGGCTGGTCCAAGTCGATGCGCACCACCTGGCCGCTCAACTCGTCGTCGGTGACCTCCGGCAAGAAGCGGGCCGGGTCGGTCTCCAATTGCTCCAAGAAGATCCCCTCTGAGGTGATCTTGCCCAGGGCCTGGCGGTCGGCTGAGCACGACACTGCCACGCCCACGGGACAGGAGGCGCCGTGGCGAGGCAGTCGGATAACCCGGACGTCATGGCAGAAGTACTTGCCCCCGAACTGGGCCCCGATGCCGAACTGCCGGGTTAGCTCCAGGATGCGGTCCTCCCACTCCAGGTCGCGGTAGGCGTGGCCGGTCTCCGACCCCTGCGTGGGCAGTGTGTCGAGGTAGCGGGCCGATGCGTACTTGGCCACCTTCAGCGTGTACTCGGCCGAGGTGCCGCCGATGACCACCGCCAAGTGGTAGGGCGGGCAGGCTGCGGTGCCCAGTGTGCGGAGCTCTTTGTCCATGAAGCGGGTGAGCGATTCGGGGTTGAGCAGCGCCCTGGACTCTTGGAACAGATACGACTTGTTGGCCGAGCCGCCGCCCTTGGCCATGAACAAGAACGAATAGGAGTCTCCCGGTGTGGCATAGATCTCGATCTGGGCTGGCAGGTTGTTGCCGGTGTTGCGCTCTTCGAACATGGTCAAGGGGGCCATCTGGGAATAGCGAAGGTTCGAGGTCTGGAAGGTGTCGAACACCCCCCGGGCGATGGCCCGCTCGTCGTCGGCGTCGGTGAGCACCCGCTCGCCCTTGTGACCCACTACCACTGCGGTCCCGGTGTCCTGGCAGCCGGGCAGCACTCCGCCGGCCGCGATGTTGGCGTTGCGGAGCAGCTCGGTGGCCACGAATCGGTCGTTGGCCGAGGCCTCGGGGTCGTCCAGGATGGAGGCCAATTGGGCCAAGTGACCGGAGCGCAGCAGGTGGGCGATGTCTCGCATGGCCTCGCTGGTGAGCAGTCGCAGGGCTTCGGGATCGACTTGGAGGAATTGGCGGTCGCCGAGGGTGACGGTGGAGACGTAGTCCGTGGTCAGCAGGCGGTATTCGGTGGTGGTATCAGGCCCCTTGGGGAGCAGTTCGGAGTAGGCGAATTCGGCCATTTTGTTGAGCCATTCAGCGTGGTTCTACTCAGCCTAACGCCGGGGTTCCGGCGAACGGCGATGGGTCGCCAGCGTCGGGAATCACCGGGGGGTGCCAGCTCATGACCTGGCCCAGCTGGTTTGCGAAGTCACGCCAGTCCGGGGGATTCCAGCCCTCGGCCGACGCCCGAAGGTTGAGCTGGTGATCCAGATGGACAATGGCGGGCAGCGACTCCAGCCCCAGGGCTCTCACAACGGAGCGGTCTTCGTCGGCGAAAGTCAGAAATTCTTCGCTCCACGGTCCGAGAAACTCCTCGGCCTCTTGAGCCGAGGCGGTGACCATAAAGGACACCCGGCAGTCGGCTCCGACGAAGTTCCGCAGAATGCGACCGGCGGTGTCGATCATCCACGAGCTCTCATAGGTATAGGGATCGAGCACGACGATGACCAGATGGAAGACGGTGACCCAGTCGCCGATTGGGCGGGGCTCGCCGTTCAGAGGTGTCAGGTTCACATCGGCGTCAAGCGTGGTGGACATCGCATTTGAAAATAGCCCAGTGTGGGGTAGGAACCCGGTGTCGTGGCTGATGATCAGATCGCGGTCGCGTACGCTTTGGCGGTGCACCCGATCGAGCATCTGCGCTACGTGGCCCGGTCTTCGGGCGTGGGACAGGAGTCACTGGTGCGGGAGACGGCCGGGGCGCTGTTGAGTTTCGGTCACGACCCGGCCGGGCTGGTTACCACCTGTCGGCGGATGCTCGCTCGGCAGCCTTCTTCTGGTCCGCTGATGTGGCTGGCTTCACGGGTCCTCACTGCGGCTGATCCCCGGTCTGAAGTCCGGGCGTGCATGGAGGCGATCTCCGATGACAAGACCGCTCGCCTGTTGTCGCGCCAACTTCCCGTCGAGGCCTCGGTCTGCGTACTCGGATGGCCCGATACGATCGGCCGGGCTCTCCGTCTTCGAGGCGATCTTCGGGTACTGGTGGTGGACGTGCTGGGGGAGGGCCAGCATTTCGTGCGGCGATTATCGGAACAGGACGGTTGGGTGGACGAGGTGGCCGAGAGCGGGTTGGGTGCGGCGGCGGCCTCAGCCGACGTCGTGCTGTTGGAGACCGCTGCGGTGGGCCCGGACGGATGTCTTGCCGTTGCCGGGTCTCGTGCGGCCGCGGCGGTGGCCCACGCCGCTGGCGTGCCGGTGTGGCTGGTTGCTGGCAAGGGAACAGTCCTTCCCGGCCCCATGTGGGACTCGCTGATCGAGCGGGCATTGGGAATGGTGGAAGCGTGGGATGCCGACGAAGAGGTTGTGCCGCTCGCGCTGGTGGACCAGGTGGCCGGCCCCGACGGACTGGCCTCCGTGGCCGAGGCAATCTCGAGCACCGACTGCCCCGTAGCCCCTGAACTGTTCTGCGCCGCCATTTGACCGCCCGACCAGGATGCCCAACGCGGGGTCGCCAGCAGACAGCCACTAACCTTTTTGCTGACCGGGGCAAAGTCTGTCCCTGACCGAGGAGTCCAAGTGTCTGACAGCCCGCCGTTCGACTCGGCCTTTTTCCGCCAAGTGCTCGGACAGTTTCCCACCGGCGTAACCGTGGTCACCGCCGCGGGCTCTGACGGACCCGCCGGGCTGGCCATTGGTTCCTTTGGCTCCGTGTCGCTCGATCCGCCGCTGGTCATGTTCATGCCGGGCAAGACGTCCACCAGTTGGCCGGCCATCGAGGCCGCCGGGCATTTCGGGGTGAACATTCTGGCTGAAGACCAAGGGGACATGTCCAACCTGTTCGCCTCCAAGGCTGAGGACAAGTTCGCCGGCTTGGAGTGGACCACCAAGATCACCGGCGCCCCCATTTTCGAGAGTTCCCTGGCTTGGATCGACTGCGAGATCGACCAGATCGTTGAGGGGGGCGACCACTGGATCGTCCTCGGCCGGGTATTGGATCTGGGCGTGCAGCGAGACGATGTGGGGCCGCTGGTGTTCTTGGCCGGCAAGTACGGCTCTTTCGACCCGATGGGCTGATCCCTAGGACCACGAGCCATGCCGATCTACGCGCTGGGAGACATAGAACCCAACATCCACCCCGAGGCGTTTGTCCACCCGCAGGCGGTGATCATCGGCCGGGTGAGCATCGGTGCCGAGTCGACCATTTGGCCGGGGACGGTGCTGCGAGGCGATGGAGCGGGGATCACCATCGGCGACCGCACCTCCATTCAGGACAACGCCGTCATCCACAACACCGATGAGCTGGCCACGGTGGTGGGCAACGACGTCACCGTCGGCCATCTGGCCCACTTGGAAGGCTGCACGGTAGAAGACGAGGCCCTGGTCGGCGTCGCCGCAGTGGTGCTGCACGAAGCGGTGGTGGGCCGGGGAGCGCTGGTGGGAGCCAGCGCGGTGGTCACCAACCACATGAAGATCCCGCCGCTGGCCTTGGCCATCGGAGTGCCGGCCAAAATCCGCGAAGGCCACATGGCCGAGGGGCAGAATCGAGAGGACGCCCAGGGCTATGTGGACCGGTGCCACCGATATCGCGCTGAGATGCGCCTAATGGGCTGACCGCCGGTAGTATTCAGATCAACCACGCCTTCCCTGCAACTAGGATTTGGATATGTCGTCGGAAGCCCTCGCCTTAGATCTCGGCCGATACAAGCTCGGCTGGAGTGACGAGGAGGATTACGTCTTCAAGCCCAAGAAAGGGCTGAACACCGACATCGTGCAGGAGATGTCGTGGATGAAGAGCGAACCCGAATGGATGCGGAACTTCCGGCTGAAGTCGCTCTCCCGGTTCGAGAAGCGGCCCATGCCCACCTGGGGCGGCGACATGTCGGGCATCGATTTCGACAACATCTACTACTACATCAAGCCCACTGAGGAGCAGGTCGACGCCTGGGAGGACCTGCCCGACGCCATCAAGGACACCTACGAGAAGCTGGGAATCCCCGAGGCCGAGCGCAAGTACCTGGCCGGGGTGACCGCCCAGTACGAGTCGGAGGTGGTGTTCCACCGCAATCGGGAGGACTTGGAGCGCCAGGGAGTGCTGTTCTGCGACATGGACACCGCGCTCAAGGAATATCCCGAGCTTGTGAAGGAGCACTTCGGCACCATCATCCCGCCGGGCGACAACAAGTTCTCCGCCCTCAACTCCGCGGTGTGGTCGGGAGGCAGCTTCATCTACGTTCCGCCCGGGGTGACGGTGGAGATGCCGCTTCAGGCCTACTTCCGCATCAACGCCGAGAACATGGGCCAGTTCGAGCGGACTCTCATCATCGCCGACGAAGGCTCACAGGTTCACTACATCGAGGGATGCTCGGCGCCGGTGTACACCACCGATTCGCTGCACTCCGCGGTGGTGGAGATTCTGGTCAAGAAGTCGGCCCGGGTCACCTACACCACCATCCAGAACTGGTCCAACAACGTGTACAACCTGGTCACCAAGCGGGCCAAGGTCGAGGCCGAGGGCCACATGGAGTGGATCGACGGCAACATCGGCTCCCGGCTGACCATGAAGTACCCGGCAGTGGTGATGGTCGGCCCCAAGGCCTCGGGCGAGGTGCTGTCGGTGGCCTACGCCGGTCCCGACCAGCATCAGGATGCCGGGGCCAAGATGACCCACGCCGCTCCGGAAACCACCTCCAAGATCGTGTCCAAGTCGATTTCCAACGGGGGCGGGCGCACCAGCTACCGGGGCTTGGTCCGGGTGGAGGACGATGCCTACGGGTGCCGCAGCCATGTGCAGTGCGATGCGCTGATCCTGGACGAGGACAGCGTGTCCGACACCTACCCCTACATGGAGGTGGGCACCCGGGACGCGGAGATCGGCCACGAGGCCACCGTTTCCAAGGTGGCCGACGAGCAGTTGTTCTATCTGATGAGCCGGGGGCTCACCCAGGAGCAAGCCATGGGCATGATCGTCAACGGCTTCATCGAGCCCATCACCCGCACCCTGCCAATGGAGTACGCCGTGGAGTGGAGCCGGCTCATCGAGCTGCAGATGGAGGGATCTGTCGGCTAATGCCCATGCGGCAGGATTGCAAGTACTTCGAGAGCCGGTCGTACCCCAATGGGGAGACCGTGCGGAAGTGCGATTTAGACCTGGCTCCCGAGGCCCCCTGGCGCTGTCCCGACGACTGCTCGGCCTATGAGCGCCGCATGGTGGACGTGAATTGGTCGCACGGGACTTTGGTCACTCCGCCCACTCCTGATGCGCCGGCCAGTGTGGGCAGCGACGAGAGCATCGGCGCCCTTCTGGACGCGGCCGAAGACATCGTGAATGAAGCGGGCCCCAGGGTGCTGGCCGAACTGGAGAAGGAGAAGTCCCGGCGGCGGTCGAGAGCAGGCGGCGGCGGAAAGGCGAAACGGCGAAAGCGCCGTCGGCGTACGTGATCGAAACCCAGTTCACCCCCGATGCGGCCGGAGCCATTCCCGGCCCTGATTGGCTGGTCCGCCGACGAGTGGCCGCCGCCGAGCAGGTGGCTGCTGCGCCTATGCCCTCGGTGGAAGAGGAGGTGTGGCGGTACACGCCGATTGGCCAGTTGGACCTCGGCCGCTATCAGCTGGCGGCTGATTCCGGTGAGCGGTCTACAGCCGAGATTCCCGACCACTGCGCCGTTGCCGATACCAGCAACGGCCGGCTATGTGGAGTTGAGTTGGCTCCGGAGCTCGCCGACCTGGGCGTGGAGATCCGCCCGCTGGGCGACGGCGACGCCGACCTGGCCGCATCGGTGGATGTTGACTTGTTCGCCCTCATGAATGCGGCCTTCGCCGTCGAGCCTTTGCTGATTCGGGTGCCGCCAGGGGCGAGCGTGGAGGGTCCAATCATTGTGCGCCATTGGCTGGATGCCGACGGGGTCGCAGCGTTCCCCCGTCTGATCGTGGACGCGGGGGCTGACTCCACAGTTGAAGTGCTGGAGTTGTACGGCTCGGCCGACGTGGCCGCGTTCGTGAGCCCGGTCATCGAGATCAGGGCGGCCGCCGCCGCTCGGGTGGGCTATCTGGCCGTGCAGGATCTGGGGCCCAAGGTGTGGCACATCGGCTCGCAAGTCAGTCACATCGGCTCGCAGGCCCACTTGCGGGCATCCACCGCCTCACTCGGCGG
The DNA here is from genome assembly GCA_965208545.1 of Candidatus Poriferisocius sp. Classification (GTDB taxonomy): domain Bacteria; phylum Actinomycetota; class Acidimicrobiia; order Acidimicrobiales; family Bin134; genus Poriferisocius. Next base: position 1,558,646 of record OZ242341.1, read on the forward strand.
GGCATACGCCCGGACGCGGCTGGATACCCACTTGTCGGGGCGGGGGGCCACCGGTGATTTGATCTCGCTGTACTTCGGCGATGGCGAGCAGACGCTGGACTTCCGCACTTTCCAGGATCATGCCGCTCCGGATACCACCAGCAGCCTGCTGTTCAAGGGTGCGGTGGACGACGCCTCCCGGTCGGTGTACACCGGGCTGATCAGGGTGCGCCCCGACGCCCGGGGCACCAACGCCTACCAGACCAACCGGAACATCAAGCTGTCGGAGGATGCCTGGGCCGAGTCGGTGCCCAATCTGGAGATCGAGAACAACGAGGTGCATTGCAGCCACGCCTCCGCGGTGGGACCCATCGACGGCGAGCAGCTTTTCTACCTGGAGAGCCGGGGAGTGCCTACCGAGACCGCCGAACGACTCATCGTGACCGGGTTCTTCGATGAGGTGCTGGATCAGTTCCCCGTTGCGGGGGCGGTACCGGCGGTGCGCGAGCGGCTCCTGTCGAAGATCGAGGGGTTGAGCCATCATCATGTGGGCGACGGGAGCGGATCGTGAGCGCTGAGAGGATCACGCTGTGCCCCCTGGATGAGCTAGAGGACGGGGGGGCTCGGCGGTTCGACGTCGAGGCCAGCGGCCTGGTCCATGAGGTCGCAGTCATCCGCTTGGGAGATGATCTCTACGCCTTGGGCGACATATGCAGCCATGCTGACTATTCGCTAGCGGAAGGTGAGGTTGACCCCGAAGAGGGCACCATCGAGTGCTGGAAGCACGGCAGCCTGTTCTCCTTGGAATCCGGCGAAGCCGAGACTCTGCCCGCCACTCGACCGGTCCCGGTTTATGACGTGGGCGTGGAAGACGGCCAGGTCTGGCTGGAGGTCGGCCCCAGTGAGTGAGTCAAAAAGCGAGCTGGTTGTCTCGGACCTGCATGTCCGGGTCGGCGGGCAGATGGTGCTCAATGGGGTAGACCTCCGAGTGGCGTCGGGCGAAGTCCACGCCGTGATGGGGCCCAACGGCTCGGGCAAGTCGACTTTGGCCTACGCCATCATGGGCCGTCCCGGCTATGAGATCACCGAGGGCTCGATCACCCTGAACGAAGTCGATCTCGTAGATCTCTCCCCGTGGGAGCGGGCCCACGCGGGGCTGTTTTCCACCCAGCAGTACCCCACCGAGGTGCCGGGCGTGGGCTTGGAGAACATGCTGGAAGAAGCGGTGGCCGCAGTTGGGGGAGACCGCAGCGCGGTGGAGGCCCAGGTGGTGGCCGAGGCCGAGCTGGTTGGCTTCGACCTTGAACTCTTGTACCGCTCGCTAAATGTCGACCTGTCCGGGGGAGAGATGAAGCGGAGCGAGGCGGTGCAGCTCGGGGTGCTCCGACCCCGCATCGCCATATTGGACGAGCTGGACAGCGGCCTCGACGTGGATGCGCTGGCCGCGGTGAGCCATCGCATCGAACAGGCCACCCATGAGGACAATCTCGGGGTGCTGGCCATTACCCACTTCAGCCGGTTGCTTACCGTGCTCCATGCCGACGTGGTCCACATCCTCATCGAAGGTGCTATCGCCGAGACTGGTGGCCCAGAGTTGGCTGCCCAGCTGGAGGAGACTGGTTACGATCCCTGGATCGACACTCGGGCCGAGTCGCCCGTCGAAATACACTCTCACCTAGAAGGTTCTGAACCATTTGGAGGCAGTGACCCATGGCCGTAGACGCTGATGCCAAGAGACTGCTGAGCGATCAGGAGATTACGGCTGCCTTGGCCGATCTTCCCGGCTGGGAGCGCCAGGGAGACAAGCTCGCCGCTACCTTCAATTTCTCCGACTTCTCTGAGGCCTTCGGCTTCATGTCCCGGGTGGCATTGATCTCCGAACGGCTGTTTCATCATCCCGAGTGGTCCAACGTCTGGTCGACCGTCGAGATTGCCATCACCAACCACGCCGCCGGCGGCCTCACCGAGCTCGACCTCGAATTCGCCCGCCGCGTCAACGCCCTGGTCTAAGTCCGCCTAATCGGGCGAATTGCGGGGACCGCTGCCCTAACCGACATGCAGATGTCGAGCCCAAAGGGCAAGACGGTGGTTGTGACACGCAACTGTTAGCGGTAGGGTTGGCCGCAACCACTCGAGGACATGGTTTTTGGTCCTCCTCTAGCGATAAGAACATCCGAGGAGGCTGAAAATGCCTGCGAGTGAACAAAAGCGCCTGGCGCTGCGCAATCGATTGATCGAAGTCCTAGGAGAGGAGGAGGCCGAAGTTCTGATGGAGAGCCTTCCCCCCTTCGACTGGCACCAACTCGCCACCAAAGACGACATCAAGGGCACCCACAAAGCCATCGACGCCCTTGAAGAACGTCTCCGCACCGAGATGGACGCCGGATTCACCAACCTCCGCACCGAGATGGACGCCGGATTCACCAACCTCCGCACCGAGATGGACGCCGGATTCACCAACCTCCGCACCGAGATGGACGCCGGATTCACCAACCTCCGCACCGAGATGGACGGCAGATTTGCCAACATCCACACCGAGATGGACGCCGGATTCACCAACATCCACACCGAGATGGACGGCAGGTTTGCCAAGGTCGATGCAGGGTTCGCCAAGGTCGATGCAGGGTTCGCCAAGGTCGATGCCGAATTCACCAAATTTCGGGGAGACATGGCCCTCCAGTTCGCCAAGCAGACCCGCACAATGGTGTTCACCATGTTGGGTTTGTCCTTGCCGACCTGGGGCGCGATCTTGGCTGTGGGCCTGGGCTGACGCTGCTCGGGCAGTGATAGTCACACCCAGAACGCAGTCAGAATTGGCGGCTTAAGGGTCGAGATTCACCTTGAGGCTGCCATCGGCGAGAGCGGCTCTGCATGCCTCAATGACCTGCTCCGCCGGTGCGTCCGACGAGATGACATGGGGCTCGAATTCTCCCAGATCGGCGAATTGGTCGTACATGGATTCGGCGCCGGAGGCTGCGGGCGTATCCCCACGCTGCCGCACTCGTTGCGACGCCGTGACGCGCCCGGGTCGCAGGACTAGATACTGAACACCGATCTCACGGTTCTCAAGACGTCGGACAACACGATCTAGGAACCACGGCCCGACGATTCCGTCCCACACAACCCCGTAGCCAGCATCGGCGTATGCCGCCGCAGCGTCCGCGGCGGCCACCATTACCGCGGCATTCTGGGTGTGCGCGTCCGGTAGCCAAGGTGCAACAAACCCTGATCGGATGGACCGAAAGAACCAGTCCGACTCCAGATGGACGCCTCGCTCATAATCCGATGCGAGAGCGGCGCTCACAGTCGTCTTTCCCGAACCCGGCGGGCCCGACACGATTACCACTTCACCGCGGCCGATCATCCCGAATCACCTTAGGCAAGGGAGCTAAAACCGCCTACCAGCGTCCCGGTCATGAAGCGGCTCGTCGGTAAGCGTCCAGCACAAGCCCGTGGAAGTGATGCACCGCATGTTCGGAGAGGCCCGACCCACTGGGGTCGTTGACAATGCGGCCCTGCTCAAACGCTGGGGTCGACATTCCCCGCTGCACGCTCTCCACCAAGTTGATGTCCTCCACCTGGAGCACCTCATCGAGATAGCGGATCGACTCCAGCTCAGCCTCGTTGGGCTCAGCAGTCTCCAAAAAGAAGTCGTAGGTCTCGTAGGTGAGGTCGGGGGCGGCGGGGATGATCTTCAACACGATGAAATTGCCCCGGCCCGGGTACCGCATCATGCAGGTGTTGGGCCACAGCCACCACACCGCGTGGTCGGTCACCGTGGCCTCGCTCACGTCATAGGCGGTGTTGGCGGCCTTGCCCGCTTCGGCCATGTGGCTGGAGTAGATGCCGTGGGTGGTCACCACATAGGTGTCCATGTCCACCAGCGACACAAAGTCCTTGTGGGCGTTGTGGCAGTGGTAGCACTCCAAGAAGTTGTCCACCACGTTCTTCCAATTGCTGTTGATCGTGTAGGAGAGGCGATGGGCGAAGGTGAGCTGCTCGATATCGGGGGCCCACTGGGCGATTTCGGCCCCCAAATCGCCCGACTGCTCCCGAAGGGGAGAGGCCTCGGGATCGAGGTTGACGTAGACGAACCCGCCGAATTCGGTGATCTGCACCGGATCCAGGCAGATCTGATCAGTGTCGAAGTCCACGAGGTGATTGGTGTGGCGAGCGGATTGAAGCTGGCCCGACAAGTCATAGGACCATCCGTGGTAGGGGCACACCAGGTTCTTCAGCTGGCCCTCGCCCTCGACGAGCTCGTGGGCCCGGTGCTGGCACACGTTGTAGAACGCCCGCACCTCGCCGTCGGCCCCGCGGATGGCGAAGATCGGCTGCCCGGCGATGGCTTCGGCCACAAAACTGCCCGGTTCGCGGAGCTTCTCGCCATGGCAGAACCACTGCCAGGTCCGCCTGATGATGGCCGATTGGTCGGCGTCGAACCACCGCTTCTTGGTGTAGGCATCGGCGTGCAGTGAGAGCGACGAGCTGGGGTCAGGGTGCCAACCCTGCCCGATGTCGACGCCCGACACGCTACTAACCGGTGGTTTGGGCTTCTTCGACGGCTTGGATGAGGGTGTGCCAGGACAAAGTGGCGCACTTGATGCGGACGGGGAACTTGACCACACCCTTGAGGGCTTCCAGGTCGCCGAGCTTGATGTCGGCACCGTTGCCGTTGGCGGGCGCGGGATCGTCAGGATCGGGCTCGATGGACATCATGGACTTGAATGCCCGGTTGAGCCGGTGCAGTTCCTCGGTGGTGCGGCCCTTGACGATGGCCGACATCATCGACGACGAAGCCTGGCTGATGGAGCAGCCCTGGCCTCCGAACTTGATGTCGTCGACCACCCCGTTGGCCAAGCGCACGTAGACGATGACCTCATCGCCGCACAGAGGATTGAAGCCCTCGGCCCGGACGGCGGGCGGGGTGTCCAGCTCACCCCGATTGCGGGGGTTGCGGTAGTGATCAAGGATGATCTCGCGATAGAGGTCTTCAAGATCCGGCATGGCGACGGTTCAACAGTCTACGGGCGAAGGCTCAGCGATATGCAGTCATTCTTCACTCAATGAAGAAGGCATCGGCATCGGCCAGGGCATCCGCCAGCGCATCAACGTCCGACTCGTCGTTGTACACGTACATCGAGGCCCGGCTGGTGGCGGAGCAGCCCAGCACCCGCATCAGCGGCTTAGCGCAATGGTGGCCAGCCCGCACGCACACCGCTGATCGGTCCAGTACCTGGGCCACATCGTGGGGATGGATCCCCTTGTACTCAAACGACAGCACCCCGCCCCGCTCAGCTGGCTCGGTCGGCCCGTGGATGGTGATGTCGTCGCCATAGCGCTGATTGAGGGTGCGCAGGGCGTAACCGGTGAGGGCCACCTCGTGCTCTCGAACCTGCTCCATGCCCAGCCCATTGAGATAGTCCACCGCCGCTCCCAGCCCGACCGCCTCGGCGATCGGCGGGGTGCCAGCCTCGAACTTCCATGGCACCGCAGCGGTGCTGAACCCTTCCTTAGTCACGTTGAGGATCATCTCGCCCCCGCCCAAAAACGGCGGCATGGCCTCCAGCAGCTCAGACTTGGCCCACAGCACGCCAATCCCGGTAGGGCCGCACATCTTGTGGCCGGTAAAGGCCACAAAGTCGGCCCCCATCTCCGCCACATCAGTAGGCAAATGGGGGGTGTACTGGCTGGCGTCAACCATCATCAGCGCGCCGGCATCGTGGGCCGCGTCGGCCAGCTGCCGGATGGGGTTGATGGTGCCCAGCACATTGGACACCGCGGCCACGCTCAGCAGCCGGGCGCCGTCGAGCAAGCGGTCGAGGTCGATCAAGTCGAGATGGCCGTCGCTGCGGATGGGGATCCAGCGCAAATCAATGCCCTGCTCGGCAGCCAGCATGTGCCAGGGGACGATGTTGGCGTGGTGTTCCAACTCGGTGATCACCACCGGATCGCCCGGCCCCAGGTTGGCGCGGCCCCAGGTTCGGGCCACCAGGTTGATGGCCTCGGTGGCGTTCTTGGCAAAGACGATTTCCGAGTCACGAGACGCCCCGATGAACTGGGCCACCTTGGCCCGGGCCTGCTCCAGCGCCTCGGTGGCTTCCACTGCCAGTTGGTATGAACCCCGGTGGACATTGGAGTTGAAGCGCTCGTAGTAGTCGGTGACGGCGTCGATCACCGGCCTGGGCTTGTGAGAGGTGGCGGCCGAGTCCAGATACACCATGCGGCGCCCATGTACCTGCCGGCACATGATGGGAAAGTCGTCCCGGATCGTGGCGGGGTCTAGCGCCATGCCTCGTACCCCTCGGCGTCGAGCTGGGCGGCCAATTCGAAGCCGCCGCTGGCCGCGATCTTCCCGTTCATAAGGATGTGGACGTGGTCGGGCTTCAGGTGGTCGAGCAGTCGCCGGAAGTGGGTGATGGCCAGCACCCCCATCTCCGGCCGGGAGGTCATCACTTCCTGCACCCCGCTGGCCACGATCTTCAGCGCGTCGATGTCCAAGCCGGAGTCGGTCTCGTCCAAGATGGCCATCTCCGGCTCCAAGATGGCCAGTTGCAGCACCTCATTGCGCTTCTTCTCGCCCCCGGAGAACCCGTCGTTGAGGTAGCGGTCGGCGAACGAGGGGTCCATGTCGAACCGCTCCATCCACTCCATCACCGCTAGCCGCAGTTCCAGCACCGACAAGTCGATGCCCTTGCGGGCCGACAGGGCTTGGCGCAGGAAGTTCATCACCGACACGCCAGGGAACTCCTGGGGGTATTGGAAGGCCAGGAACACCCCGGCCTTGCCCCGGACGTCGGCGGGCCAGTCGGTGATGTCGTCGCCTTTGAAGCGGATCCGCCCCCCGGTCACCTCATACTCGGGGCTGGCCAAAAGGGCACTAGCCAGGGTCGACTTGCCCGAGCCGTTGGGCCCCATGAGGGCGTGTACTTCGCCCGCTCGAACGGTGAGGTCGATGCCCGACAGGATCGTGATGCCGTCTTCCGCGGTGGCGACGTGCAGGTTTTCGACCTCGAACAGCGGGGCCTCGGGCGGGCTCACCAGATCAGTCTACGCCGGAGGGCCGGTGATCCCTATCACTGGAAAGCCGTATGGCGCACCGGTGAGTGGGCCTACCAGCCCCGGTCGATCCACTCCTGAAGATGGGGAGTCTCGTTGCCAATGGTGGTCTGATCGCCATGGCCAGGCAGCACAACGGTGTCAGCGGGGAGGGGAGAGAACATCCTCTGGTCGATGGACTCGATGATGGTGTCAAAGTCGCCGCCCTCGAAGCCGGTGGCACCAGGTCCACCGGGAAAAAGGGTGTCGCCCGAGAACAAGATGGGCGAGCCCTCCAAGCGGAACGACATCGACCCCGGGGTGTGGCCCGGCGTGTGAATGCAGTGCAGCCGGAGCCGGCCCACCTCGATCACCGACTCGTCCTCCAGCAGGTAGTCGTAGGAGTCGAGCATGGCGGCGTCCTCAGCGGTGACCCCCACCTCGTACCCGGCGTCGCGCACCGCGGGAATGGCCTGGATGTGGTCCCAGTGCCCGTGGGTCTCCAGAACAGTGCGGACCCCGAGCGACGAGCACAGCTCCAGCAGCCGCTCGTGCTCGTTGGCCGCGTCGATCAGCACGGCATCGCCGGTATCGCGGCAGCGGACCACAAACACGTTGTTGTCCATCGGACCCACCACCACTTTGTGGATCTCGGCCTGGGTGTCTTGCCAGTGAAGGGTCATGGCGGCTCTTTTCGCGGGTGCATCACGTTGCGACCCCGATTGTGCCCCATCAAGAGGGTCAGTGACAGGTCATCGGTGTAGAGGGCACCGAACCGATCGGTGAGCAGAGTGGTCGGGCGTGGCTACCAGGGTTGTGGTCTAGTAGAAACAAGGCCGTGAACTTTGCCTTCAGCGAGGAACAAGAAGAGCTGCGGCGCTTCGTCCGGCAGTTCTTGGAGGACAAATCCCCCGAATCGGCCGTCCGAGAGCAGATGGACACCGAGAAGGGCTACGACGATGCCGTGTGGAACCAGATGGCCGAGCAGCTCGGGTTGCAGGGGCTCATCATCCCCGAGGAGCACGGGGGCAGCGGCTTCAGCTATATCGAGCTGATCGTGGTGCTGGAAGAGATGGGCCGGGCCCTGCTGTGCGCCCCGTTCTTCTCCAGCGTGGTGCTAGCGGCCAACGCCCTCATCCACAGCGGTGACGAGGAGGCCAAGGCCGAGCTGCTGCCCGGCATCGCCAGCGGGGAGACGGTGGCCGCGCTGGCCTTCACCGAGGAGAACGGCCGCTGGGACGAGTCAGGCATCACCGTGGAGGCGGCTGCCGACGGCGACGACTGGAAGATCAGCGGCACCAAGATGTTCGTGATAGACGGCCACACTGCTGATGTGGTGCTGGTGGCCGCCCGCACCGCCAGCGGGGTGAGCCTGTTCTGGTGCCCCGGCGACGCCGACGGCTTGACCAGCACTGCATTGTCCACCATGGACCAGACCCGCAAGCAGGCCCGCTTGGATTTCGAAAACACCCCGGTCACGCTGGTTGGCGCGGAGGGCGGCGGTTGGGCCGTGCTGGAGCGAGTGCTCGATCTGGCCGCGGTGGCCCTGGCCGCTGAGCAGGTCGGAGGGGCCCAGATGTGCCTGGACATGTCGGTGCAGTACGCCAAAGACCGGGTGCAGTTCGGTCGGCCTATCGGGTCGTTCCAGGCCATCAAGCACAAGTGCGCCGACATGCTGCTAGAGGTGGAGTCGGCCAAGTCGGCTGCCTACTACGCCGGATGGTGCGCCTCGGAGCTAAACGACGAGCTTCCCTCGGTGGCCAGCCTGGCCAAGGCCTATTGCTCGGAGGCCTACTTCCACGCCTCCGCCGAGAACATCCAGATCCACGGGGGGATCGGCTTCACCTGGGAGCATCCCGCCCACCTCTACTTCAAGCGGGCCAAGTCGTCGGAGCTGCTGTTCGGCGATCCCACGTACCACCGCGAGCTGCTCGCTCAGCGCATCGGCATCTGACGCTCCTAATCGTTCTCGCCGCAGTCTTGGTGGTCGGGCTGGCCGCCTATGCGGTGATGCGGGTGTCATCTCGTTTGTCCCACACCCGGGCTCGGGCGGTGTACGACCTGTTCGAGGCGGTGGACTTTGTGGCCGAGCGCCTGCCCGACGCCCTCTCGGCCAAGCTGAGCTACGAAGACGTGCAGGAGATCTTGCTTTGGCGGCTGGACCACCTGCGGTTGCGGGGTTCGGCCACCTACGGGCGGGGCGATGTGACGGCCACCGAAGCAGAAGGCCAGGACGAGGAGGTCGTCACCAGCGACGACGACTCGGTGGACTACGTCCTGGCCCAGGCCTCAGAGTCGGGAAGGGACATCGATGCCCTCGACGTGGTGGTGGTGCTCGACCTCGAGAGCCAATACCTCAAGGCGATCGGAGCCCTCGGTCCTCCGGCCGAGGAATCCGAGTAGTGGAAGGGTACGGTTAGGCGATGCACAGGCCTCGGTCGTTGGAAGGCTTCCGGTACGTGGGGGACAAGCGGTCCCAAGTGGTGTACGACCTGGATGAGGTGAGCGACGAGTCGGTCATCGAAGAGCTGGTGGCCTCGGAGCAGTACTTGGTGTTCGGGCCGGACTCATTGGCCGAAGCCCGAAACCGCGGCTATCGGCCTCGGTCGGTGTGATCCACTGGCAGACTTCCGACGGGCTAAAGCTTGCCGGGTACTTGGCGCTGCCGGAGAGCCGGCGGACGAGGGCGCTGCCCGGCGTGGTGTTGTGCCCCGGTTTTCCATCGGCGGCCAATGGTGGTTCGAGGGCCGCTGACCGGCTCAACCCCCTAGCTGATCGAATAGCCCAAAACATGGAGTGGATCGCGCTGGTGCTCAACTACCGCGGCTGCGGTGACAGCGAGGGGGATTTCTCCCTGGATGGATGGACCGACGACGTTCGCAGTGCAGTTAACCACCTCGACGGACTCGAGGAGGTTGAAGGCGTCTGGCTGGCGGGATTCGGCATCGGCGGGGCGCTGGCGAGTTTTGTGGCCCAAGATGACCTCCGGGTGCGGGGAGTGGCCACCATCGGCGCGCCGGTGGACTTCGCCCACTGGGGCCTGGACGCCTCCGGGGTAGTGGAGTACTCCCGCTCGCTGGGAATCATCTCCACTCCCGACTACCCCGCTTCGGTCGACTCTTGGGCCAAGGTCGCCCGATCGTTTCGGGTTGACCGGTGCGCGGCTGAAATCGCTCCCCGGCCCATGCTGGTGCTGCACGGCTCCGACGATCGGGAAGTGTCACCGCTCGACGCCCGAGCCATCGCCGACGCCCACGGCGACGCCGGTATGCGCATCATCAGCGGCGCCGGCCACCGCCTCCACTCCGACCCCCGCTGCATTGCCATCCTCTTAGGCTGGCTCGACTCCCAAATCACCCTCATCCCCTGAGGGGCACGGGCCGATGGCAAGGGGTCAGTCTTGCTTGGTTTTGCCTTTGGCTTTTTGGGCTTTCTTCCAGGCGCGGACTTGGGCGAGGGCTTCGGGGCTGTCGATGTCGGCGACGGTGCGGGGGGTGGGGTCGGAGAAGGGCCCGGCGGCGGCTTCCCAGCCCTCGGGGGTTACACCGAAGCGCTTGGCCAGCACGGCAAGGAAGATCTTGGCCTTCTCATCGCCGTAGCCGGGCAGGGCCTTGAGCCGCTTGAGGAGGTCTTTGCCGGTATCGGCCTCGGTCCAGACTCGGGCGGCGTCGCCGTCGTAGTTGTCCACGATGTGGCGGGCCAGGTCCTGGGCCCGGCGGGCCATCGATCCGGGGAACCGGTGCAGCGCGGGCTTCTCCTTGAAAACAGCCTCCGCCTTCTCGGGATCCAGCACGGCGAGCCGCTCCGCGGAGAAATCGTCAGGGATCCGCTCCTTCAACCGCAGGGGCGACTTGAACGCCCATTCCATGGGGACCTGCTGGTCGAGCATCATGGCCAGCAGAAGAGCGAACGGATCATCGAGGAGGAGTTGGTCGGCGTCGTGATCGCCGGTGACGGCAAGTGTTCCCATCCGCCCATCGTAACGGCCCTGTGTCACAACGCGTAGCCTGAAGAATATGGCTCGATCGCTGGCCAGAATGCTCAAACATCCCGGCCTTTGGATGACCGCGATGCGGATGGGATGGCGCCTGAGGCTCTTTCCCGATCCGGCCTACATGAAATTCCGGATGGTCACCATGTATGGCGATGCCGGCGCGCAACCTCGCAGCCACGACCTCATTACCTATCTGCAATGGTGCAAAGCCTGGGGGCGGACTACTAGGTGAAACCGGGTTGAACAGCCGCCGGCCGGCATCCAACGCAAAGGCGTGTTCTGGGTAATCCGCGCAACGCATGCCAGTGGGTTCACTATGGTTTCCCTCATGAGCCGGGCGCTGGTGCTGAATGCATCCTTCGAACCGCTGAGCGTGGTGTCTCCCCGGCGCGCCCTCGTTCTGGTGATGGCTGAGAAGGCCGAGATCGTGCTGGAGTCCGGCGAGCGGATCCGCTCTGAGCGGCTCGATCTGCCAATTCCGTCGGTGGTTCGACTGCGCTACTACGTGAAGGTGCCGTTCTTCCGCACCGGCGGGCTCAGCCGCCGCGGGGTGTTCGCCCGAGACGGATACCGCTGCCAGTACTGCGGGCGCCACGCCGACTCCATCGACCACGTCCGGCCCCGAAGCCGGGGAGGAACCCACTCCTGGGAGAACGTTGTGGCAGCCTGCCGTCGCTGCAACATGGCCAAGCGGGATCGGCTGCTGTCGGAGACCCCCATGAGGCTGATGCGCCCGCCAGCCGAGCCACCGCGTTCGGCCTGGGTGGCTTCTGCTGTCGGCCATGTGCCCTCCGACTGGCTGCCCTACCTCGACCCAAACGCGGAATCCGTCGCCCAGTCAGCCTGAACCGTTGGTGATCGAGGGCGGGTGGACAACCCGTCATTTGAGCGGGACGGTGGGCGAGTTGCACCAACTGAGCCCCGATCCCGAGGCCGATAGGGAAGTGTGGCTCATGTCGCCCCATGACTCCGCGCTGGTATTGGGCTCAGCTCAATCCGAGGAGATCGCAGCGGACGAAATTACCGATGGAACCGCGGTGGTGCGGCGTCGCAGCGGCGGGGGAGCGGTGTTAGTGACGCCCGACGACACGGTGTGGATCGATATGGTGATCAGCCGCAACGACCCGCTTTGGGATGACGACGTCAATCGGGCGCCCCTGTGGTTGGGCCAAGTCTGGCGTGCTGCGCTGGCCTTAGTGGGAGTCGATGGGGGAGTGGTCCTGGATCGCTATGAGCCCGGCCCCTGGGGGCGGCTGGCCTGCTTTGCCAGCAAAGGCCCCGGGGAAGTACTGATCGGCGAGGTCAAGGCAGTCGGCATCACTCAGCGCCGCACCCGGAACACGGCCCGGTTTCAGACCCTGGTGTATCGCCGCTGGGACCCTGAGGAGCTAACCGCCCGCCTCGCAGTACCGGCCGATCAGATCGATGATTTTCGAGCCGCCCTAGCCGGAGCAGCCTTCGAAGTTGATTCCCACAGAGACGATATCCACGCGGCCATCTTGAGCTCTCTTCCTAGGTAGACCCCTAGTTTCGTCGGCCTGTCGCCAAAGGGCCGGCCCGTCCCTACTGAACGCGATGGCACGGCTTGTCCCCAAAACCCGCGATCGGGTTGCTTTGGTGGGGCTATAGGGGATAAGGTGGGGCGAAATGGGAGAGAAGGGGAAATACTCGGGACCCATCAGGGGAAATCATGCTCACCGGTGAGCACACTCGTTCCCTGGATGACAAGGGCCGGCTCTCGCTGCCGCCGGCCTTTCGCTCGGTGCTGGCCGAAGGGGCATACGTTGCCATCTACAACCAGTGCCTCGGCATTTGGACCTCCGACGAAGCCCGTAACGCGCTGGAGCGTTTCGAAGCCGCCGTTCGGGCCGGAGAGGCCACCGGCGATGAGTTTCGGCGATTCTCCTCCAGCCTCGAACCGGTGACCGTGGACGCCCAGGGCCGATTGAGCCTCCCGACCTCCAAGCGCGAGGTGCTGGGCTTGGACAAGAACGTGGTGTTGGTCGGCGTTTTCAACCGGGGCGAGGTGTGGGATGCCGACGAGTGGGAGTCGGTATTGAGCGACCGGAGCACCGACGACATCGGCCGGTGGTTGTGACGGAGATTGAGAGAGGGAGGACACGGCTGAATATATCGATGTAGGAGGAAATAGGGCTCATGGGCAGTCCTCCGTCTGACGAGATGGAAGGCCCCTACTCCGCCCGCTTGCCATCTGACACTGCCGGGGAGAAATCCCGGAGTGCGGTCGCCAGGCGGAGGACTGCCGATGGGCGCCATTTTTATCGCCCGACCCGGTCGGACGCAAAAAACAGCTCCCTCAACCATTGGGCTGCTGAGTAGCCGAGGAGGTGAATGAGCATGAACGGGGGGACACCGAAGGCGATCGACAGTCGGTTTGCTCATCACCCCGTCATGGTCGCAGAAGTGGTGGAACATTTGTCCGCGGTGCCGCCGGGAATATTTCTCGACGCCACCGTGGGAGGGGGAGGACACTCTCGGGCGCTCTTGAACGCCCGGCCTGACCTCTCGCTGATTGGCCTCGACCGTGACCCCTCCGCGGTCGAGGCCGCCACCACTGTTCTGGCCGGCCGCGGCGCCACCATCTGCCGGGCGAGCTTTGCGCAATTAAACGAGGTGTTGGATTCACAGGGCGTGTCTCGCATCGTTGGATCGCTATTCGACTTCGGGGTGAGTTCGCCACAGCTCGACAAGCCAGAGCGGGGGTTCAGCTACCGCAATGACGGGCCACTGGACATGAGGATGGACTGCGGCCAGCAACTCTCGGCAGACGATGTGGTGAACCACTGGGCACCGGGCGACTTGGCCCGAATACTGCGTAGCTACGGCGATGAGCGATACGCCAATCGCATCGCCACGGCCATTGCTGCCGCCCGGCCGATCGCCTCAACCACCGCGTTGGCCGACGTCGTGCGAGAGGCCATCCCCGCTCCCGCCCGCCGACGGGGTGGCCACCCGGCCAAGCGGACCTTTCAGGCCATTCGGATCGCGGTCAACGACGAACTGGACCAGATTGAGCCTGCTTTAGAAGCGGCCATCGATCGCACGGTGCCCGGGGGCCGGGGTGTGGTGCTTAGCTACCACAGCGGTGAGGACCGCATCGTCAAGCGGGTCCTTCGCCGCCGCGCCGGGCTAAGCGACGAGTCACGCTTCCGCGGTCTGCCTCCGTCGGCGTCCCAGCCCCAACCCGTCATCGAGTTGATTCCCCGGGGCAGTCGCCGCCCCAGCCCAGCGGAGATGGCCGAAAACCCCAGAGCCTCCAGCGCCCGCTTTCGGGCATTCGCCAAGCTGGGAGACGACCAGAGTGGAGAGGCGGCGTAATGGCTTCCCCTCAGCGCCACCCCCGCCCCTCGCCGGCCAAAACCGCCTCTGCTTCCCGCCCCTCGCCGGCCAAAACCGCACCCGGTGCCCGCCCTTCACCGGCCCAGACCGAGGCCAGTCCCCGCCAGCACCTTCAGGTCGCCCCCCGGCCCAGCCGCAAGCTGATGCCCCTGATGGGCTGGGCCGCCGCCATCACCGTGGTGTTTGGCCTCTTTGCGCTGGCCTTGTTCCACGCCATGATCGTCGACCGGCAAACCACTCTCGACAACCTCAATCAGGAGCTCGAAGATGTTCGGGCCACCAACGACAGGTTGAGACTCAACGTGGCTCGGGCTGAGGCCCCCGACCGCATAGTGGCGGTAGCCCTTTACCGATTGGGGATGGTAGAGCCCGACCGTCTGATTTACCTGTCTCCCGTGGATTTGGACGAGGGTGGCGGGGAGTGAACTCCTCCGAGGAGGTTAGGGGTACCCGATCGCGCCGGAGGCGAGGCACCGCCATGGCCGTGGTGTTCGCTTTGATCGCGGTGGTGCTGGGGGTTCGGCTGGCCGACCTCCAGCTCTTCAGTTCCGACGCCTACGTCAAGTACGGCGAGCAGCAGAGAATTCGAACCGTCAAGCTGACCGCCGACCGAGGTCAGATCTTCGACCGCAATGGGGTGGAGCTGGCCGTGTCGGTGCCGCAATGGACGGTCTGGGCCGACCCCAGTCAGGTGGACGACCCCAGGAAAGCCGCCGCCGCGCTGGCCCCAGTGCTGGAGATGGAAGAAGACCACCTGTTCCAACTGCTGAGCGAGCCCGATCAACACGCCTATCTGGCCCGGACGGTGCCCGACAAAGTGTCGCGTGCGGTAGCCGAGCTAAGCCTCAAGGGGGTGTACCTGCTGGAGGAGTCGGCTCGCTTCAATCCCGCAGGCTCTCGATTAGGCCGAGCCGTGGTCGGGATTGTGGACGTCGACCAAATCGGCATCAGCGGCCTCGAGTACCAGTATGACTCTGTCCTCGGCGGCACACCCGGAGAGATGGTGCTGGAGAGCAGCCAGGATGGCCGAACCATCCCCACCGGCGCCCGCCACATCAAGCCGGCCCAGCCGGGCGCCGATCTGCATTTGACGATCGACCGCTCGCTGCAATTCGAGGCCGAGCGCGCCCTGATGCGCCAGATCGAGGAAGTGGAGGCGTCCAGCGGTTCGGTCATCATCATGGTGCCCGACACCGGCGAGATTCTGGCCATGGCCTCGGTGGGTCGCAATGGGGAGGGCGATCCGATCTCGCTCAGCGAGAACCTCGCCGTCACTTGGGGCTATGAACCCGGTTCGGTGATGAAGAGCGTGGTGCTCTCCGGCGTCATCGAAGAAGGCCTGGGAGCGCCCCACCATGTGCGCGAAGTCAACCACTGGCTCAACCTCTACGATCGGGAGTTCACCGATCACACCGAGTACGGGACCGCGCTCTACACCATGGAGGAGATCCTGGCCCGTTCGTCCAACACCGGTACCGTCGAGTGGGCCCTCGTCCTGGGCTCCACCCGCTTGGCTGCCTATATGTCCCGGTACGGACTGGGATCGCTCAGCGGACTGGGGTTCAAAGGCGAATCATCCGGCTTGGTACCCAATCTCCTGGAATGGAGCGGAACCGATGTGGCCAGCTTTGCGCTAGGCCAGGGCATGCTGGCCACGCCATTGCAGGTGCTGATGGTGTACAACACCCTGGCCAATGGCGGACTACGGGTGCCGCCCACCCTGGTGCACTCGGCCGTGGACACCGATGGCCGGGAAGTCCCGCTGGAGCGGCCCGAGCCGGTCAGGGCGGTGTCCTACAACACCGCCTCGCTCATGACAGACATGCTGGTCACCGTTGTGCGAGAGGGAACGGGGCGGAACGCCCAAGTAGACGGCTACACCGTCGCGGGCAAGACCGGGACCGGCCAGAAGGTGCTGACCGGTGGCAACTACGAGGGCGAGGACGGGGCGCGCCTCTATACCGCCACCTTCGCTGGCTTTTTGCCCGCCGAAGATCCTCAGATCTCGATCATCGTGGTGATAGACGAGCCGGTAACCAACATCTACGCCAGCCAGGCGGCCGCCCCGCTATTCGCCGAATTGGCCAAGTACTCCCTGCAACGCCTCCGCATCGCCCCGCCGGTCGACTTTGTCACTGTCGCGCCAAAGCTGGGTCCCGCTCCCACCCCCCAGCCAACCCCGGCTCTTGTTCCCGCCGCCACGCCTCAGCCCACTCAATCTCCAGCACCCGCTCCCACCCCCCAGCCAACCCCGGCTCCAACCAGTACCCCCGAACCAGTTCCCACCCCCGTACCAACGCCGGTCCCCGAGCCCGTACCTGAACCTCCATCCCCGTCTGATCCGGAGAACCCCTCCCCGGGCGTCGAGCCCCAGGGTTCAGAAGCGCCGGAACAGGCAAGCGGCGAGTCCCCCTCGACCGAGGACGGTCAGTGAGCGCCCCGACGATGGCATTGCGGAAGCTGGCCGAGTCGGCTCCGGGACTAGTCCACCGCCAAGGCGATGCCGACATCACCGGGCTAGCCCACGATTCCCGGGCCGTGAATCCCGGCGACTTGTTCTTCTGCGTGCCCGGAGCCAACCACGATGGTCACGACTTCGCCTCCGAGGCGGTGGACCGGGGAGCAGTTGGGCTGGTTGTGGAGCGCCCACTCAGCCAGGACTGCCCTCAAGTGCAGGTCGATTCGGTCCGCCCGGCAATGGGACCCATGAGCTCGACCTTCCACGGCCACCCGTCCCAGTCCATGGCCATGATCGGTGTTACCGGCACCAACGGCAAGACCACCGTGTGCAGCCTGCTGGGCTCGGTACTAGCCGCCGCGGGCCTTCAGACCGAGGTTTTGGGCACATTGACCGGCACCAGAACCACACCCGAGTCCCTCGACGTGCAGCACCAACTGGCGGGTTGGCGGTCGGACGGTGTTGAAGCGGTGGCCATGGAGGTGTCCAGCCATGCCCTGCACCAGCATCGGGTGGACGGCATCCGCTACAACGCCGCAGTATTCACCAACTTCTCTACCGATCACCTCGACTACCACCGCACCGAAGAGGAGTATTTCGAGGCCAAGGCCCGGCTGTTCACCCCTGAACTGTCCGACCGCGCCGTGGTCAACTGCGGCGATGAGCACGGCCGGCGGCTGATGTCCGACTCCCGCATCCCCACCACGGGCTATGACCCCACAGACGTGCCGGTCGAGGTGACGCCGCATGGTTTGTCCATGCAGTGGAGGGACCAATATGTCGCCCTGTCGCTCGTCGGCCGATTCAACGCGGCCAATGCCTTGGCTGCGGCCGAGGCCGCCCTGCTGTTGGGAGTCAGCGTGCCCGACGTGGTAGCCGGACTGGAATCGGCTGCCCCCGTGCCGGGCCGATTCGAGACCATCGAGTCCGACCGCCCGTTCACGGTGGTGGTGGACTACGCCCACACTCCCGACGGGTTAGCCAAAGTGCTGGGTGCCGCCCGGGAGCTTGTTGCCAACCCCGGTCGCCTGTGGGTGGTGTTCGGCTGCGGCGGCGACCGAGATTCCAGCAAGCGCCCGATGATGGGCCGGGTGGCGGCCGAACAGGCCGATCAGGTCATCGTCACCTCCGACAACCCCCGTTCCGAGGATCCCGACGCCATCATCGCCGACATCCTGGCCGGAGTGCCTCGCCGCGCCAAGGGGATCATGTCCCTGGCCGACCGAGCAGCCGCCATTGCCCGGAGTCTGGCCGAGGCCAAGAAGGGCGATGTGGTCGTGCTGGCCGGGAAGGGCCACGAGACCACCCAGACAGTGGGCGACCAGGTGATTCCCTTCGATGACCGGGTGGTGGCCCGGGAGCTCCTGGCCACCATGGAGACAGCCCGATGATCCGGCTCTTGTTCGCGGTGGCCATAGCCGGGGTGGTGTCGGTGATCGGTACCCGACTGTTGATCACCTTCCTGCGCCGGCACTCCATCGGCCAGCCCATCCAGCTGGACGGACCCCAGGGCCACATCAGCAAGGCGGGTACGCCCACCATGGGAGGAGTGGCCATCGTGGTGGGCGCGCTGGCCGGTTACGGCATCAGCGACCTCTACAACGGCATATTCACCCGCACCGGTTTGATCGTGATGCTGTCCATCCTCGGTGCCGGCGTGGTCGGCTTCATCGACGACTGGCTCAAGGTGACCCGAGAGCGCAATCTGGGCCTGGGCAAGCAGACCAAGATCTTGGGCTTGCTGATCGTGGCCGTGGGTTACGCGCTCATGATGATCCACCTGACCGATGTGCGCACCGAGCTGTCCTACACCCGCTACGACTCCCTGAACATCGACTTGGGGCCGTGGGGCTGGGGCCTGTGGGCGGTGTTCCTCATCCTGGCCACCAGCAATGCCGTGAACCTGACCGATGGGCTCGACAGCCTGGCGGCTGGCTCGTCGGTGTTCGCCTACGCCTCCTTCGTTTTGATCGGCTTCTGGGCTTTTCGCAACGAGGACATCTACGGCATCCCCCACGCGCTCGACCTGGCCATCTTGGCCGCGGCCATGGTGGGGGCTAGCGCCGGGTTCATGTGGTGGAACGCCGCACCGGCCCGCATCTTCATGGGCGACACCGGATCGCTGGCCCTAGGGACCGGAATGGCTGCGCTGGCCTTGGCCACCAACACCCACCTCTTGCTGCCCATCATCGGGGGGTTGTTCGTGATGGAGACCCTGTCGGTGATCATTCAGGTGTTCAGCTTCCGGGTGTTCGGCACCCGGTTATTCCGCATGGCCCCCATCCATCATCACTTCGAACTCCGAGGCTGGCCAGAGACCACGGTGATCATCCGGCTGTGGATCATGACCGGTTTCGCCACTGCGGTGGCGTTGGGCCTCTTCTACGCCGACTTCGTATCCATCGGGGGGGCAGATTGAGCCGGGATCCGCTGCTGCTGGTGGGCTTTGCCGTGACCAACCGGGCGGTGTGCGCCCAGTTGGTGGAGCGCGGCTTGCCGGTGGTGGCTACCGACGACGCTCCCGACGATCAGGCCCGCCGCTATGCCGCCGATCTGCGGGTCGATCTCCTGGAGCGGCCTGCTTCGGAAGACTGGACATCCTTGGCGGCCGAAGCCCGGGCCGTCGTTCCCACTCCGGGACTGCCCGAGTCCCACCCCTCGCTCAGTGCGGCCGCCGCTGCGGGCACGCCCGTCATCTCTGAGTTCGACTTGGCCCAACGGTGGGACAGCCGCCCAACGCTGGCGGTCACCGGAACCAACGGCAAGACAACAGTGACGCTTATGGCCGCCGCCATGCTGGAGGCCTCTGGGATTCCAGTAGCCGTGGCCGGGAACACCGAGACGCCGCTGGTTGAGGCCATTCGAGACGATCGCCCCGCCGCATTCGTGGTCGAGGCATCCTCGTTCCGCCTGGCCCACAGCCGGTGCTACCAGCCCACGGTGGGGGCATGGTTGAACTTCGCCCCCGACCACCTCGACGTCCATGCCTCGCTGGACAGCTATCGAGCTGCCAAGGCCGCACTATGGAGTCGAGTCGATGAGAACACCACGTCGGTGGTGAACCGAGACGATCCGGTAGTGGCCGAACATTCGCCCACTCGAGGGCGGGTGGTGACCTTCGGGCTCGAAGACGGCGACTTCCGGGTAGGCGGAGGAGCCTTGTGGGCCGAATCGGAAAAGCTGGCCGACATCGGGGAGTTACGCCGGCCCCAGCCCCACGAGCTGGCCAATTGCCTGGCCGCGGCGGCCGTGGCCATGGCCGGCGGAGCCCACCGTGATGGAGTGAGGGCGGCCCTGCTGTCGTGGTCCGGCCTGCCCCATCGAGTGATTTTGGTGGCCGAACACGATGGGGTGCGCTTTTACGACGACTCCAAAGCCACCACCCCCCACGCGGTGTGCGCTGCGGTGCAGTCGGTAGGCCAATCGCCAGGCAAAGCGGTGCTCATTGCCGGTGGCCGCAACAAAGGACTCGACCTGCGGCCACTGGCCGCGGCGGCCGACAATCTCCGTTCGGTGGTGGCCATCGGAGAGGCCGCCTCGGAAGTCCAACAGGTGTTCTCCGGGCTGTGCCCGGTGGTCACCGTTGAGTCCATGGAAGAGGCGGTCAGCACCGCCGCGGAGATGGCCCAAAGTGGCGACGCAGTGCTGTTGTCGCCGGGATGCGCCTCATTCGACTGGTACGGCTCCTACGCCGAGCGAGGCGACCACTTCTCCCTCTTGGTACGCGAGATGATCGGAGGATCGCCATGACCGCAATTGCTCCCCGGGCTCCCCGTCGGGCGTGGGTCTCGGCCCTCCGAGCGGCCCCGGCCGGCCAGGCCACGGTTCCGTTCTACCTGCTGTTCGGATTGATCGTGACCCTCAACGCCATCGGCCTGGTCATGGTGCTGTCGGTCTCGTCAGTCACCAGCCTGTACGTCGGCCAGTCCACCTGGTTCACTTTCCAGCGTCAGTTCGTCTGGTGCGTGGGCGGGCTCGTGGCCATGATCTTGGTTTTGCGGACGGACTACCGGCAGTGGAAGAAATACGCCAATGCCGGAGTGGCGCTCTCCTTGCTGCTCCTGGTGGCCGTGCTGATTCCGGGCATCGGTACGACGGCCAACGGCGCCACCCGCTGGATCTACTTCGGCCCCATCAGCTTTCAGCCCTCCGAACTGGCCAAGCTGGCCATGGTTTTGTTCGCGGCCGCGTGGCTGGCCGATAAGAAGGGCGAAGAGCGCAGCACCCGAACCACCATCCGTCCGGTGCTGGTGATTTGCTGCATCATGTCCGGGCTCATTCTGCTCCAGCCCAACCTGGGAACCTCGGTGCTCTTGGTGTTGATCGCCTTCGCTGCGTTGTTCATGGCCGGAGTGCCCCTGCTTCCGCTGACTGGCTGGTCGCTGTTCAGCGGCGGGGCAGCCGCGTTGGCCGCATGGGGATCGACCTATCGCCGCAACCGGTTGGCCGCCATGCTCGACCCGTGGTCCGACCCGCTCGACACTGGCTGGCAGACCATCCAGTCGCGGGTGGGCATTGCTTCGGGGGGTCCCTCCGGAGTGGGTTTGGGGGAGGGCCGCATCAAGTGGGGATTTCTCCCCGAGGCCCAAACCGACTTCATCTTCGCCGTCTTGGCCGAGGAGATGGGCTGGTTGGGGGCCACGTTCGTGATCGCCCTGTTCGCCGGCTTTGTGGTCTGCGGGATCTGGGTGGCGGTCAATGCGCCCGACCGATTCGGACAGGTCTTGGCCGCCGGCATCACGGTGTGGGTGGGGGCCCAGGCCTTTGTGAACATCGCGGCGGTAGTCGGGGTGTTGCCCATCACCGGGGTACCCCTGCCGTTCTTGTCGGTGGGAGGCTCAGCACTGTTGACCAGCATGGTGGCCTCGGGGATGCTCTTGAACATCGCCCGTCAGATCCGAGTTGAGCCGTGAACCTTCCGTCCCAGCCGGGCGAGTCGGCGGGGCACAGCGAGGATTCAGACCGCCATCCGGTTTGGGCGGTGATAGCCGGGGGAGGAACCGCCGGCCATGTCCACCCGGGATTGGCCGTAGCCCGCGCCCTGGTTCGGCGCGGCCACGAGCCCCACACCATTCATTTTGTAGGGTCGGCCCGAGGGGTAGAGCGTGATCTGGTCCCCCTCGCCGGGTTCAGTCTGACCCTGCTGCCCGGTCGGGGCATCCAACGGCGGCTGACGAGGCAGAACCTGTCGGCGGCCTGGGGTTTGGCCCAGGCGGTGGTTCGGGCCTGGAGGCTCCTGCGGCGCCTTCGGCCGTCGGTGGTTTTGGGGCTGGGGGGCTATGCCAGCGTGCCCTGCGCGCTGGCAGCGCGACTGCGCAGGATCCCGGTCGTCGTGGCCGAGCAAAACGCCGTTCCTGGGTTGGCCAACCGCGTCGCCAGCCGGTGGGCCCGAGCGTCGGCCGTCTCCTTTGCGGGAACCCCGCTTCGCCGGGCGGTTCTGACCGGCAACCCGGTGCGGGGCGAAATCCAAGGGGTCGACCGGGAAAGCGGCCGGTCTGCGGCCCGGATCGCGCTAGGTGTGGAAGACGGGCGCCGATTGGTCGTCGTGGTCAGCGGTTCGCTGGGGGCCGCTCGCATCAACCGGGCCGCCTTCGACGCCGTCCACCGCTGGGCCGATCGAAACGATCTAGCCATACACCATGTAGTGGGGCGAAGGGATTGGCAGGAGCTGGCCGATTTGCGACCCGACCTGTCCGATGCGGCGCTGGACTACCGGGCGGTGGAGTACGAAGAGGACATGCCCGGCGTGTACACCGCCGCCGACCTGATTGTGGGCCGGGCCGGCGCATCCAGCGTGGCCGAGTTGGCCGTCGTTGGTCTGGCGTCGGTGCTGGTCCCGCTGCCGGGGGCGCCAGGCGATCACCAGACGGCCAATGCCGCCCAGCTGGCGGCCCGAGGAGGGGCGGTGCTGGTGCCTGACGCCGAGATGGACGGCGACCGAATGGTCGTCGAGGTGGAAAAACTCCTCAAGGTCCCCGGCATTCTCAACGCCATGGGCCGGGAGGCGGCCGATCTGGGTTACCGCGACGCCGACGACCGGGTGGCCGATCTTTTGGAGGTGCACGCTCGCGGCCCTCGCCAAGACCAACAATAGAGACCATGGTCGATCTGAGCTCGACAACCCGGGTCCACTTGGTGGGGGTGGGCGGAGCGGGCATGTCGGCCATCGCTGTGGTTCTGCGGGGGTTGGGCTGTCGGGTGAGCGGCAGCGACTCGGCTGAGACCCCGGTGCTCGACCGATTGCGGGAGATCGGGGTTGATGTGAATGTCGGCCACGAGGCGTCCCATGTAGCGGGGGCCGATATCGTTGCCCGCTCCACCGCGGTGGGCGACGACAACCCCGAGATCGCCGCGGCCCGCCACGCCGGCATAACCGTCTACCGCCGGGCCGAGGTCTTGGCGGCCATCACCGCAATGCGCTCCACCGTGGCGGTGGCCGGGACCCACGGCAAGACCACAACAGCGGCGATGTTGTCCCACGTGCTCACGGAAACTGGCGCCGACCCTGGATTCGTGGTGGGAGCGGTGTTGGCCAACGGAAGCATTGGCGCACGATGGTCGCAGAGCCCATTGTTTGTGGTGGAGGCCGATGAGAGCGACGGCACCTTCGGGGAGCTGACCGTGACCCGGGCTGTGCTTACCAGCGTGGAGCCCGACCATCTGCGTCAGGATCGTCCGGTTGCCGAGCTGGAGGCCGAGTTCGCCCGGTTCTGCACGGGAGCAGCCGACGGGCTGGTGGTGTGCGCCGACGACCCCGGGGCCATGAAGGCCTCAGAGGGTTGCCCCCGGGTCCTGTACGGCTTCGGGCCCGATGCCGACTACCGCTGGCGGACCCTGAGCCGCAGCCGCCAAGCAACGGTTGGAGAGATCACTTGCCGGGGCGAACTCTTGGGTCAATTGACGGTGCCCATACCGGGAGACCACAACGCGCTCAATGCGCTAGGTGCGGTGGCCATGGCCTGCGAGTTGGGGGCGGATGGATTCGATGCGGCCGCGGCCATGGCCGGTTTCGAAGGGGTGACCCGGCGATTCGAGCGCCGGGGCGAGGCGGCCGGGGTCGATTTCATCGATGACTACGCCCACCTGCCTACCGAAGTGGCCTGTGCGCTGAAGACGGCGTCCGAAGGGGGGTGGGATCGGGTGGTGTGCGTATTCCAGCCCCATCGCTACACCCGTATCTCACAGCTATGGACAACGTTCGCCCATTGCTTTGAGGCCGCCGACGAGGTGATCATCACCGACATCTACCCGGCGGGCGAGCCGCCCATCCCCGGCGTATCCGGGGAGCTCATATGGCAGGCGGCCAAGGAAGCCCATCCCGATGGCGACATCTCCTATGTGGCCCGGCTCGAGGATGCGGCCGACTATCTGGTCGACAGTCTCCGACCCGGAGATTGTGCTTGACCCTGGGCGCCGGCGACCTCACCCAGGTTCCCGACTGGGTTATTCCGAGGCTTTCCGAGCGGCAATGAGCCCGGCTGACTGGGATCGCCTTGGCCAAGACTTGGCCCGAGTGCTGGGGCAGGATGCAGTTGTCCGCGAGCACCCCATCGGCCCGGAGACCACCTATCGGGTGGGTGGGGCAGCGCGAGTGGGAGTGACGCTGGCCGCCGACGCCGACATGGCCGCCCTGGCCGAGGTGGTGGCAGCCAGCGGTTCCGACGTTTTGGTGGTGGGTAAGGGCTCGAACATGCTGGTTGCCGACACTGGTTTCGACGGGGTAGCCGTCTGGCTGGCTCCCGGGTGCGACTGGATGGAGATCGACGGACTCCGGGTCGCCGCCGGTGCCGCGGCAAGCTTGCCCGTGCTGGCTCGCCAGAGCGCGGCGACCGGCCTGACGGGCTTTGAGTGGGCGGTCGGCGTGCCCGGATCGCTGGGGGGTGCGGTTCGTATGAACGCCGGTGGGCACGGGTCTGACATGGCCGCATCACTCATCCATGCCAAAATCGTCGATCTTCGGACCGGCGTTTTCGAGGCGTGGGACCGACCTCGGCTGAAGCTTGGCTACCGGAGCTCCGCGTTGGCCGATCACCACTTGGTGTTAGGCGCCGAGTTGGGTCTGGCCGCTGGTGATGCCGAGGAGTCGCAGGCCCTGATTGCCGACATCGTGGCTTGGCGAAGGGAGAACCAGCCGGGAGGACAGAACGCCGGTTCGGTGTTCACCAACCCCGAGGGAGACAGCGCTGGTCGAATCATCGACGCGGCCGGCCTGAAGGGACTCCGGCTGGGCTCCGCCTCGGTATCCGACAAGCACGCCAACTTCTTCATCGCCGACCGAAACGGCTCGGCCGACGACCTCCACGCTCTGATGGGTGAGGTGTTCGCCCGGGTCCGGGCCAAGTTCGGCATCGCTTTGCGGCCTGAGACTCGACTCGTGGGGTTCGAAGCCGGTCCCTGGACAGAGCGCGGGGGCTGATATGCCCGCGGATG
Source organism: Candidatus Poriferisocius sp. (assembly GCA_965208545.1). Lineage (GTDB taxonomy): Bacteria > Actinomycetota > Acidimicrobiia > Acidimicrobiales > Bin134 > Poriferisocius. The sequence continues at coordinate 1,583,905 of OZ242341.1, forward strand.
AGACCCCCGGCGATCGGCCCGAAAGCAGGCCCCTGCCCACCGAGCTGCCAGTCGATCCCCGGATCGAGGCCCGACGCAAAGACGTCCACTCCCGACGGCGTCTGCGGGTGTGGATCTCCATCGGCGTTGTCGCCGTTTTACTCGCCGTTGCCTTCGGCATCAGCCGGAGTTCGCTGTTGGATGTGGATGAGGTGGAAGTGATCGGCGCCCGGCGCACCGGAGCCGCCCAGGTGTTGGAGGCGGCCGAGGTCGAACTCGGCACCCCGCTGTTGGGACTGGACTTGTCCGGTCCCCGGAGGTCCATCGCAGCGCTCCCGTGGGTGGACCAAGTCCGCTCCAGTCGGACGTGGGGAGGCAAAGTCACGTTCGACGTCACTGAGCGGACGGCGGTCGCCCAAGTTCCCGTTGATGCCCAAATTCCCGGTGAGCAGAGTTGGGCGGTGGTCGACCTCCAAGGCAGGGTGCTCCAGATCGATCCAACTCGCGGACCGCTGCCGGTGGTGCTGTTCGGTCCGGTGCCCGAGCCGGGGGAGTGGCTATGGGAGTCGGCACTGCCGCTGTTGGAAATCAGCCAAGCCCTAGTGCCCCTCCAAGGCAGCGAAATCGGCCCGATATCCTGGATCAACGGACAGTTGATTGTGGACTTGCCCGGTGTGGGGCAGGTCCATTGGGGAGGTCGAGACAATCCCCGGGGCAAAGCAGTGGCCCTGGCCACGTTTCTGGCCAGAGTCGACTTGCACTGCTACGAGAAGGTTGATCTGAGCGACCCCGATCGTCCCGCCTTGACCCCAATCGAGGAATGCTCGTAAGCTGAATACACCTCTACTTGAGGAATAGGTTCTAAAGCCTCAACCCTTCGTTCATATAAACCAAAAGTAGAGAGTGAAGAGTTGAGCTATTGGAGTGAGGAATCCCCATGGTTGAACCCCAAAATTATCTAGCAGTGATCAAGGTAATCGGCGTTGGCGGCGGCGGTGTCAACGCCGTCGACCGCATGATCGACGCCGGTCTGCGCGGCGTGGAGTTCGTGGCTGTCAACACTGACGCTCAGGCTCTACTCATGAGTTCAGCTGAGGTAAAGCTTGACATCGGTCGAGAGTTGACCCGAGGGCTGGGCGCGGGCAGCGATCCCGAGGTCGGCGCTCAGGCGGCAACCGATCATCGCAAGGAGATCGAAGAAGCCCTCAGCGGCGCCGACATGGTGTTCATCACCGCGGGCGAGGGCGGCGGCACCGGAACCGGGGCTGCTCCCGTCATCGCCGAGATCTCCAAGAGCATCGGCGCGCTCACCATCGCAGTGGTGACTCGGCCGTTCGGCTTTGAGGGTCGCCGCCGCTCGGTTCAGGCCGAGAGTGGCATCCAGTCACTCAAGGACAAGGTCGACACTCAGATAGTCATTCCCAACGACCGCCTCCTCAGCATCTCCGACGACCACACTTCGGTGGTCGACGCGTTCCGCATGGCCGACGAGGTGCTGTTGCACGGCGTCCAGGGAATCACCGATTTGATCACCACCCCCGGACTCATTAACACCGACTTCGCCGATGTGCGCATGGTGATGCAGGACGCCGGTTCTGCGCTCATGGGCGTGGGCATCTCCTCTGGTGAGGGCAAGGCAGTCAGCGCGGCCCGCAAGGCCATCGCCAGTCCGCTGCTCGAAGCGTCCATCGAAGGGGCTCGCGGAATCCTGCTGAGCATTGCCGGTGGGGCCGACCTCGGCATCTTCGAAGTGAATGAGGCGGCCGAAATCGTCCAGGGCGTGGCCCACCCCGACGCCAACATCATCTTCGGCACGGTGGTGGACGACGCCATGAAGGACCACATCCGGGTCACGGTGATCGCAGCCGGATTCGACCGCTGGGAAGGCGAGCGGGCGACCAGGATGTCGACCACCGATTCGCTGGGCGGCGGGGATGTTCCCGATGTGTTCGGAGATTCCGAAGACGACCTGTTGTCCTCCGACGTGGAAGACGAGTTCGACATCCCCTCCTTCCTCCGGTAACACGCTAACTGAGACGTTGATCAGCTCCGCCGAGGTAGCCGATCGTCTGGGCTCACTACGTGACCGGTTGTCTCGAGCCGGGGGCGACCATGTGAAGGTGGTGGCGGTGACCAAGGGCTTCGGCCCGGAAGCGGTGGCCGCGGCCATGGAGGCTGGCTTGGCCGACCTCGGCGAGAACTACGCCCAAGACCTCTTGGCCAAGGCCACCGAATTGCCCACCCATCCCGGTGTTGGCCACCAGCTCCGCTGGCACTTCATCGGCCGGCTCCAGCGCAACAAGATCCGCAAGATCGCCGGCCTGGTCCACCTCTGGCAGAGCGTGGACCGCCCCGAGCTGGCTGCGGAGATCGCCCGCCGAGCTCCGGGCGCCAGAGTGCTGGTGCAGGTGGACATCGCCGGTATCGGCGGCCGGGGGGGATGTGCTCCCGACGACACCGCCGGATTGGTTCGGCGCTGCCGCGAAGAGGGCTTGGAGGTGGCCGGGCTGATGGCGGTGGGAGCACCGGGAACGCCAGACCAGGCCCGCCCCGGCTTTCGCCTCCTGGCCTCCCAGGCCCACGATCTCGGTCTGGCCGAGCTGTCGATGGGCATGACGGCCGACATCGAGGTGGCGGTGGAAGAGGGCGCCACCATGGTGAGGGTCGGCACCGCCCTGTTCGGCCCTCGACCAAACTAAACGGCACCGGCATAGCGGCCCTCCCCGAATTGGGGGGCCGGTTCCTGTACCATCAGCGAGAGCAAGTGAATCGCTGCCGAAAGGGGGATGAATAAATGTCAACCGTGTGGCAGAAAACTAAGTTCTGGCTCGGGTTCGGGACCGAAGAGGAGTTCTCTCCCGAGGGCTATATGGAGCAGGACTCCGACATGCGACTCGTGTCTCAGTCGCCTGATGTTGAGTATTCGGCAGGTGCTGAGGGGGGCTCGGTGCGGCCCATTCCCGCGGGCGACTCGCCCGATGGCGAAGCGACGACCGAACAGCCTCGCACCAGCTTTGTCCGGCCCATTCCCTCCACGTCATCCAAGCCCTCCGTGGTCAGCCCCATCTCATTTGACGACGCCAAAGATGTGGGGGACTGCTTCCGAGGCGGGCAGGCGGTCATCGTGAACCTGCAACACAGCAGCCGGGAAGTGGCCCGACGGCTTATCGACTTCTCCAGCGGCCTCTGCTACGGACTAGACGGCCGCATGGAACGGGTGGCCGATCACGTGTACTTGCTAACCCCCACCAACGTAGAGGTGTCGGCCGAAGATCGCCGCCGCATGGAGCAGGCCGACTACCAGAACGGCTGATTGGCAGAAGAGCTAATTGCCAGAACGGCTGACTACTGCGATTCAGCCTTGGCCAGGCGGACAGCAAGTCGGCCGGCGTCAATTGACAGGTCGGTGGGAGTCTCGGTCTGTTGATCGACGTCGATGAGCTGAGGCTGGCCGACGGCCAGCACCTGCTCGCAGACGTAGTTGAGGTGGGCCTGTACCGCCTCGATGATCTCGGTATCGGCGGAAATGGACAATTCGATTCGGTCAGTGACGTCTAGGTCCTGGTTCTTGCGCTCGGCCTGAATGACTCGAATCACATCTCGGGCGATTCCCTCGGTGGCCAGCTCCGGGCTGACGGTGGTGTCCAGCGCCACGAGGGCGTCGTTGGTGCGCAGCGCCGCCGCAGTAGTCCCCTCGACCGGGTTCAGAGCCAATTGGAACTCGCTGTCCGACAGGGTGTGGCCGGCCACAGTCACGGTGCCGTCGGGGTTGGCCTCCCACTGGCCCTCGCGGGCAGCGGCAAACACCGCCTGGGCGTCCTTGCCCAAGCGGGGGCCCAGCACTTGGCCATTGGGTCGGAGCACGAACTGCCCGTAGGCGGTGAGGTCGTCGCTGAAGAGAACTTCCTTCACGTTCACCTCGTCGGCAATCAATGGGGTGAACGGCGCCAGAGCATCCACTCCCGTGCCGGCCACCGTCAGAGATAGCAGGGGCTGGCGGACCCGAATTCCCTCATCCTCACGAACCCGCAGGCCGGTGGAGCACACATCGCGCACCCGGTCCATGGCAGCCACCAGTTGGGGATCGGCCGGAAGCTCCGCGGGGTCGGGCCAATCGCACAGGTGGACGCTGGACTCCCCGGTGAGGCCCCGGTAGATCTCCTCGGATACCAAAGGCAGAAACGGCGCCAGCAACCGGGCCAAGGTGGTCAGCACCGTGAACAGGGTGTCGTAGGCGTCTTGCTTGTCATCAGCAGACGACGGGCGGGCCGGAGCCCAGAACCGGTCCCGGCTGCGGCGGATGTACCAGTTGTTGAGGGAATCGATGAACCCCTCCAGCTCAGCAGTGGCACCGGGCAGGTCATAGGCGTTCATGCGGTCGGTTACCGCCTCGGTAAGCAGCCGAGTCTTGGCCAGGATGTAGCGGTCCAGCAGTTCCTCAGAGCTGGCCCGGGGCTTGGCCTGGATCCCGTCGGCGTTGGCGTACAGGGCGAAGAAGTAATAGGCGTTCCAGATGGGGATGATCACCTGGCGCAGCACGTCGTCGATGCCCGAGTCGTCGAGGCGGAGGTCGCCGCCCCTCACGATGGGCGATCCCACCAGATACCAGCGGAGGGCGTCGGCTCCCTTGGTGGCGAAGATCTCCTCGGGCTCGGTGTAGTTCCTCAGCTTCTTGGACAGCTTCCGGCCCTTGGCGTCCAGCAGGATGCCGTGGCAGATCACGTTGCTGAAGGCCGGTCGGTCGAACAGGGCGGAGGCCAGCACGTGGAGGGTGTAGAACCAGCCCCTGGTCTGGGGGATGTACTCCACGATGAAGTCGGCCGGGAAGTGGTGCTCGAACCACTCCTTGTTTTCGAACGGATAGTGGACCTGGGCGAAGGGCATCGACCCCGATTCGAACCAGCAGTCCAACACCTCGGGCACCCGGCGCATCACCGACTCTCCAGTGGGGTCGTCGGGATTGGGCCGGGTCAGCTCGTCGATGAACGGCCGGTGCAAGTCGTCCGGCCGCACACCAAAGTCCCGCTCGATCTCGTCCAGGCTTCCGTAAACGTCCACTCGGGGATAGGCCGGATTGTCGCTGCGCCACACCGGAATGGGCGACCCCCAAAACCGGTTGCGGCTGATCGACCAGTCGCGGGCGCCTTCCAACCAGTTGCCGAAACGCCCGTCGCGCACGTGGCCCGGCACCCAGTTGATCTGCTGGTTCAGCGCCAGCATCTTGTCCCGTATCTCAGTCACCCTCACGTACCACGAGCTCAGGGCTCGATAGATGATCGGCTCGTCGGTGCGCCAGCAGTGCGGATAGTTGTGCTCGTAGGTGGCGTGGCGCAGGATCCGGCCCTGCTCTTTGAGCCGGGTGATGATGCCGCTATTGGCCTCGAACACGTTGACCCCGGCCCAGTCGGCTACCTCGTCGGTGAAGCAGCCCTGATCGTCCACCGGCACCACTGTGGGCAGCCCGTGGGCCTCTGCGGCCTGCTGGTCGTCCTCTCCGAATCCGGGGGCCGCGTGGACCACGCCGGTGCCCTCGGCGGTATCCACGAAGTCAGCCCCCAGCACCTGGAAGGCGCCGTCGGAGTCCAGGGAGGCGAAGTAGTCGAATAGCGGGCGGTAGCGCCGCCCAACCAGCTCGGCGCCGGCCACGGTGCCTACAACCCGGCCCTCGCCCAGCTCGGCGGCGTAGGCCTCCAGCGTGGCCGCGGCCAGCACCACGTGGCCGTCGTCGTGTTCCACGACGGCGTAGTCGATCTCGGGGCCCACGATCAGCATCAGATTGGACGGCAGGGTCCACGGCGTGGTGGTCCAGGCCAGAATGCGCATCGGGCCGGGATCACCGGATTCAGGAACCAGGTCGAAGGCCACGGTGATGGCTGGGTCCTGGCGGGGACGGGTGGCGTCGTCGAGGCGGATCTCGAAGTTGGACAGCGGGGTCTCGGCCGCCCAGGAGTAGGGCATCACCCGGTAGGCCTCATAAACCAGGCCCTTGTCCCATAGCGACTTGAAGGCCCACATGACCGACTCCATGTAGGACAGGTCCATGGTCTTGTAGTCGTCGGCAAAGTCCACCCAGCGGGCTTGGCGGTTCACCGTGGACACCCACTCCTGGGTGTAGCGCAGCACCGATTGGCGGCAGTAGTCGTTGAACCGGTCAATCCCGTAGTCGGCTATAGCGGCCCGCCCCGACACTGATAGCTCCTTTTCGGCCTGCATCTCCGCCGGCAGGCCGTGGCAGTCCCACCCGAAGCGCCGCTCCACCCGACGACCCCGCATGGTGTGGAATCGGGGGATCACATCCTTCACGTAGCCAGTGAGAAGGTGCCCGTGGTGAGGGAGTCCGTTGGCGAACGGTGGACCGTCGTAGAAGACGTACTCGTTGTCGCCGTCAGTCCCCGCAGGCCGTTCCGTCACCGACTGGGCAAAGGTTTGGTTCTCGGCCCACGAATCCAGCACCCGTTGCTCGATTTCGGGGAAGAACGGCTTGGGGTCGACCTCAGGATAGGGAGTTGACGGATCTGACAACGGGCCTCCAGAAGAAACTGGGAAATCACAAAATAGCCCGTCCCTATTCCGGTTCAGACATCAATAAGCCTGTCTCAGCCCATTTGAGAGTAATTGGCGGCGACTGCGGCTACACTCCCGCCTGCAATGGCTGCCAAGAAGACCGCGACCAAGAAGGCTGGGGACAGCAAGCCCGCCGCCAAGAAGCCCGCGGCGAAGAAGCCCGCGGCCAAAAAGACCGTGGCCAAGCAGTCGGCGGCGAAGAAACCAGCGGCGAAGAAACCGGTGGCCAAGAAGCCCGCGGCCAAAGAGCCCGCGGCCAAAAAGACCGCCGCGAAGAAACCCGCGGCGAAGAAGCCCGCGGCCAAGAAGGCCCAGTTCGACAAGAAGTACCTGGACAAGCAGCGGCAGCTCCTGTTGGAGGAACGCAGCCGCTACATCACATCGGCCACCCGCCTCAAGGCCGAGGCCGATTCCCTGGTGGAGGAACGCGAGCCGGGGGATGTCCAGTTTGACGAGGAATCAGGCGAGGGCGACACCCTGGCGGTGGAGCGGGAACGGGACCTGGCTCTCAGCGCCCATGCCCGCGCCGCAGTCGAACAGATCGACGCCGCCTTGGCCCGTATCGATGACGGTACCTACGGCATCTGCCTGGTCTCGGGCAAGCCGATTCCCCGCCAGCGGCTCAATGCCATCCCGTGGGCGGCAGAGCGGGTTGAGCACAAAGCCGGTGGGTTCTAGAGCCGTCACTCCCACCGAGACAAAGCGCCGATCTCGCCGCCACAACCTGGTCTTGCTGGGGGTGGCCGCCCTTGTGGTGGCCGCTGACCAGCTGACCAAATGGTGGGCGCTGGTGGCCCTCGACGACCGGGACATAGACCTGGTTTGGACTCTGCGGCTGCATCTGGTCCACAACACCGGAGCGGCCTTTGGGCTGGGCCAGGGACTGGAAGTGGTGATCGCGGTGCTGGCGCTGGTGTTCGTGATCGTGGTGGCCTGGGCCAGCTGGGGCGGCCAACGGTTGTCGTTGCCGCCGGTGCTCCTGGGCATGATTCTCGGCGGCGCAATCGGCAATCTGGCCGACCGGGCCTTGCGATCCGGCGACGGATTTCTCGGCGGGGCCGTGGTCGACTTTGTCGACCTTCAATGGTGGCCGGTGTTCAACGCCGCAGACTCCGCCATCGTGGTGGCCGGGGTGATCCTCGTGCTGACCGCGCCCCGCTATCGCCAACCGTACGGCGAGCCCGATGGGTCCACGGCCGGTGGCGGCACTGAGCTAGACCCCTCCAATGGGCCCTAGCGGGGTTGTTCCCGACGCACTGGCGGGCGAGCGCCTCGACCGGGTAGTGGCGCTGGTGTGGGAGTGCAGCCGGGCCGAAGCCGCCCGGCTGATCGATCAGCAAAAGGTGGCCGTGAACGGCAGGCCTGCCGGTTCCCGATCCCAGAGGTTGTCGGCCGGAGATCACATTTCTTTATCCGAGGAGCCCACGGTCGGCCCGGTGGCGCTGGAACCCGATCCATCGGTGGAGCTGGATGTGGTTTATGCCGACGAGCACGTGATCGTGGTCAACAAGCCGGCCGACCTGGTGGTCCACCCCGGATCGGGCAATGTCCACGGGACGATGGTGCACGGGTTGTTGGCCCGGTATCCCGAAATCGCCGAGGTGGGAGAGCCGGAGCGCCCCGGGATCGTCCACCGTCTCGACCGGGGCACCTCGGGATTGTTGATGGTGGCCCGCACTACCGCCGCCCACCAGGCTCTGTCCGCGGCCCTGGGCCGACGAGACGTACACCGGGGCTACGTCGCCCTGGTGCAGGGGTTGCCGGCCGACGACCGGGGGGTGATCGACGCTCCGGTGGGCCGGTCCAACCGCCACCCCACCAAAATGACGGTGAAGGCCGACGGCCGACCGGCCACAACCCACTACCAGGTGACCGACCGCATGCCAGCCCGCACTGGATCCCAAGACGAGCCCCAAGATCCGCCCGTGTCCTATGACTCGGCCCGTCTGGAGTTGCGTCTGGAAACCGGTCGCACCCACCAGATACGGGTCCACCTGGCGGCCATCGGCCACCCGGTCTTGGGCGACGATCTCTACGGAGGCCCCGGTGCTCCCGGCATCAGCCGCCCCGCTCTCCATGCCCACACCTTGGGTTTCGACCACCCCGAGAGCGGCCAGCCCCTGCGATTCGAAGCCGAGCCTCCCGAGGACCTCTCCGCCCTCTATCGGCTGCTTAGCGGGCAGAGGGGCTGAGCGTCAGTCTGATCCTGGCCAGGGGAGGAGGCCGTTGGCGGTTTTGGCGATGTCATCGAGGGTGTAATCGCTCAGAAGGTCGTGCATGATGTCACCGGCATGGGTCCAGATGGCCAGCAGGACGCACTGGCCCTCGTGATCGCAGGCGCCGTCTTGGTGGGGCTCGCCGAAGTCGCCCAACACGATGGGACCGTCCACCGCGCTCACGATCTCGCTCAGCTTTATCTCGGAGGCCGGCCGGGCCAGGGTGTAGCCGCCCCCCGCTCCTCGCTTGGATCGGACCAGTCCAGCGCCTTTGAGGGCCTGGAGAATCTGCTCTAGGTAGGGCTGGGGGAGACCGGTGCGTTCGGCGATGTCCCGCACCGAGGTGGGACCGGATTCGTCGGCGTGCAGGGCCAGCGACAGCAGCGCCCGGCTGGCGTAGTCGCCTCGAGTCGACACCCTCACGAGCCATCACACTACTTCTCAGGCTTCTCCCCATGGTCAAGCCGGTAGGTTGAAGGCCGAATGGGAAGTCCCAACCAGCACAACGGGCCAACCGCCGGCGGTCCGGCCACCGGCTTTCCGGTGCTGCCCGACTACCGGGGATCGTGTCTGAGCAACGTGGTGCCGGCCCTGCTCGGCCCACCCGACGCCGCTGAATGGCTGCCCGCACCGGTGCAAGAGGCCAAAGCAGTGGTGCTGTTGCTGATTGACGGGATGGGGTGGGAGCAACTCCAAGACCGGGCCGAGCTCACCCCGGTGCTTTCGGCTATGGAGGGAGGCCCCATTACTACGGTGGCGCCGACCACCACCACCACGGCGCTGACGTCGTTGGTCACTGGGGCGGCGCCGGGCGAGCACGGCTTGATCGGCTACCAGATCTACATCCAGGGCCAGGTGCTCAACGCCCTGCGGTGGACCTCGGGTCCGAAGTCATCGGATGCCCGCAGGGCCATTGTGCCCGAGCAGATCCAAACCCGGCCCGCGTTCTTCGGAAGGAGGGTGCCGGCGGTGGGGCGGAGCGAATTCCAGGGAACCGGATTCACCCGGGCCCATCTCGACGGTGTGGACCACAAGGGGTACAAGCTGACCAGCTCCATCGCGGTGGAGGTGCAGAAGCTGGTAGACGAAGGTGAGCCGCTGGTGTACGCCTACTACGACGGACCAGACCGCATCGCCCACGAATACGGATTCGGCCCCTACTTGGACGCCGAGTTCGCCGAGGTGGACCGTTTGGTGGCCCAGATCCTGGCCGTGTTGCCCCCGGAGGCGGCCCTGCTGGTGGTGTCTGACCACGGACAGGTCATGGTGGGCGACAACAAGGTGGAGCTGGCCCGCGACGTGCTGGCCCTGACCGCGGTGACCTCGGGAGAGGCCCGGTTTCGCTGGCTCCATGCCCGGCCCGGTCGAGCTGGCGAGCTCCTGGCCGCTGCCGCCGAGCGCTACGGCCACCACGGTCTGGTAGTCGAGCGGCAGCGGGTGCTGGACGAGGAATGGTTCGGCCCCCACGTGGGACCAGAGGCTCGCTCTCGAATGGGCGACGTGGCCCTAGTGCCCTGCGACCCGGTGGCCTTCATAGAGCCCAAGCCCGAGCCCCGGAGCGCGGCCGGGGGAGGGGGCAGGCCGGTGTTTGAGCTGCTGGGCCGGCACGGATCGCTGACGTCGGCCGAGATGCTGGTTCCCTGCCTGGCCGCATCCGGAACCAGAGCGTGACGGCGTTGCCCCACTCCGGCGGCTAGCCGGTAGATTTCCAGCCATGGCAGACACCCCACAGCCGGTTCCGGTCGAACCCACCGAGGTGATTCACGAGGGGCCGCAGGCAGAAGGTGAGGCGGATGAGCCGTTGGCGGCCGGGGAGGCCATAGAACAGCCGGCCAAGGTGATGAGGGTCGGCACGATGATGAAGCAGCTCTTGGACGAGGTCCGCCAGGCCTCTCTAGACGAGTCCAGCCGCGACCGGCTGAGAGACATCTACGCCACCTCGATCGAAGAGCTGGGCTCAGCGCTGTCTCCCGACCTGCGTGAAGAGCTCGACCGTCTGATCCTGCCCTTCCCCGAGGATCACCCTCCTAGCCAGGCCGAGCTTCAAGTGGCGAAAGCCCAGCTGGTGGGCTGGCTGGAGGGTCTCATCCAGGGCATCCAGGCCGCCTTGTTCGCCCAACAGGTCTCGGCCCAGCAGCAGCTGGCCAACATCCGGGCCGAGCTGCCTCCCGGTGCTCAGCTGCCAACCGAACGCCGGCCGGGCACATATCTGTAAGACCCCTATAACCAGGGGAAAGACGCCATTTCAGCCGGGGGCAGCATACGTCCCCCAGTCTTGGTATGGTCGGGGTTAGGCCAAACCACAACCCTGTAGTTATCCACAGGCAGGCCAACAACACGCACAGACCATCCACAAACAGCCCACAGGAGCGCCGTGTCCAGTTCCTTCACCCACCTCCACGTCCACACCGAGTACTCAATCCTCGACGGCGCCTCCCGGGTGAGCGATCTGGTCAAGGCAGCCGCGGCCGACGGACAGCCCGCATTGGGAATGACCGACCACGGCAATATGTACGGGGTCGTCGACTTCTATCGGACCTGCCTATCCGAGGGCATCAAGCCGGTCATCGGCACCGAGGCCTATATGGCCCACGAGAGCAGGAGTGAACGGCCACCGAGGCGGGGCAAGGTGGACGACAGCGGGGGCAGCACTGAGGGAGGGCAAAAGATCTATTACCACCTCACCCTGCTGGCTGAGAACAACACCGGGTACAAGAACCTCATCCAACTGTCCAGCCGGGCCTTCCTCGAGGGCTACTACTACAAGCCCCGGCTCGACTGGGAGCTGTTGGCCGAGCACAGCGAAGGGTTGATCGCCTCCACCGGTTGTTTGGGCGGGCACGTGCTCCAAGCCCTTTTACGCAATGACTACGACGACGCAGTGGCCAAGGCGGCCCGACTTCAAGACATCTTCGGCAAAGACAACCTGTTCGTGGAGGTCCAAGACCACGGCATCCCCGAGCAGCACCGCACCAACCCCGAGCTGCTCCGGCTGGCGAGCCAGATCAATGCCCCCCTGCTGGCCACCAACGACAGCCACTACACCCACCGCCATGATGCCGAAGCCCACGATGCCCTGCTGTGCGTGCAAACCGGTTCGCTGGTGAGCGACCCCGACCGATTGAAGTTCGACGGCAGCGAGCACTACCTCAAGACGGCGGCGGAGATGCGCCAAGTGTTCTCCGAACTCAGCCCGGCTTGCGACAACACGCTGTGGATCGCGGAGCGGGCCAACGTGGAGATCGAATTCGGCAAGCCGCAACTGCCCGACTTCCCCATCCCCGACGAGTACGAAAACGCCGACGACTACCTCCAAGCCCTGACCCTGGAAGGAGCCAAAGCCCGATGGGGTGATCCACTGTCAGAAGAGGTGGCCGACCGGCTGGCCTTCGAGCTCAAAGTGATCTCCGACATGGGCTTCTCCTCCTATTTCCTGATCACATGGGATTTGATCCGCTACGCCCGGGAGCGGGGCATCCGCGTAGGACCAGGCCGGGGCAGCGCGGCCGGTTGCGCGGTGGCCTACTCCCTGCGCATAACCGATCTGGATCCCATCCGCTACGACCTGCTGTTTGAGCGCTTCCTCAACCCGTCGCGGGTCTCCATGCCCGACATCGACATGGACTTCGACTCCCGCTACCGAGACGAGATCATCCGCTACGCCACCCACAAGTACGGCGAGGACCATGTAGCCCAGATCATCACCTTCTCCACTATCAAGGCCCGGGCCGCAGTGCGCGACAGCGCCCGGGTGCTCAATTACCCCTACGCGCTGGGCGACAAGCTGGCCAAGGCCATGCCCCCGCTGGTTTTGGGACGCGACACCCCCCTGTGGGCCTGCCTCGAGAAGACCGAGGAGTACGCCGACGGCTACACCGCGGCCGCCGATCTGCGGGCGATGTACGACAGCGACGAAGACGCCCGCAAGGTGGTCGACGTGGCTCGGGGCTTGGAGGGCCTGCGCCGCCAAGACAGCATTCACGCCGCCGCGGTGGTGATCACCAAGGACCCGCTCACCGAGCACCTCCCCATACAGCGCAAGGCGTCGCCGGGCCAGACCCTCGAAGAGGCCCCCATCGTCACCCAGTACGAGATGCACGCGGTGGAAGACCTGGGGCTGCTCAAGATGGACTTTTTGGGCCTGCGAAACCTCGACGTGATCGAGGACGCCGTGGGGCTCATCAAGCAGTCCCACGGCGTGGACGTCGACATCGACAACGTGCCGCTGGACGATGGGCCCACCTATGAGCTGCTGGCCCGAGGCGACACCATCGGGGTCTTCCAATTGGAGAGCGGACCCATGCGCTCGCTGATCCGATCGCTCAAGCCCACCTGCTTCGACGATGTGGCCGCCCTCGTGGCCCTCTATCGGCCCGGCCCGATGGCGGCCAACATGCACAACGACTACGCCGACCGCAAGAACGAGCGCAAGCCGGTGCAGGTGTTCCACGAGGATGCCGCCGGCATTTTGGGCGACACCTATGGGCTGATGATCTACCAGGAGAGCGTCATGCGGGTGGCCCAGCGCTTTGCCGGCTATTCCCTGGCCGACGCCGACAACCTCCGCAAGGCCTGCGGCAAAAAGGACCGGGCGCTCATGGCCAAAGAGCGGGACACCTTTGTAGAGGGATGCGAGAAGAGCGGATACGGATCAGATCTGGGCACCCATCTCTTCGACATCATCGAGCAGTTCGCCGACTACGCCTTCACCAAGAGCCACGCCTACGGGTATGGCCTCATCGCCTATCAAGGTGCCTACCTCAAAGCCTGTTATCCGGTGGAGTACATGGCCGCGCTGTTGACCAGCGTCAAGAACCGGCTGGAGAAGGCCGCCGTCTACCTGGCCGAGTGCCGCCAGATGGGCATCCAGGTGGCGCTGCCCGATGTGAACGTGTCGGAGTCGGACTTCGCCGCTATCAAATCCCCCGACGGAGGACAGGCCATCTCCTTCGGGCTGTCCGCCATCCGCCACATGGGCACGGGCACCGCGCAGATGGTCCTCGACGACAGGGGGGAAAACGGCCCGTTCGACGACTTCTACGACTTCTGCTCTCGGGTCGACCCGATTGTGCTCAACAAGGGCGTGGTCGAGGCTCTCATCAAGGCGGGCTGCTTCGACTCGTTCGGCCATCCCCGACAGGGGCTGCTCAACGTGTCGGAGGCCATCGTCCGCCGCAGTATCCAGCAGCAGCGAGAGCGCAGCCAGGGCATCATGAGCTTGTTCGGCGAGGGCAGCGAAGAGAGCTTCGAGGATCACATCGAGATCCCCGACGTCGAGTTCGACAAGGCCCGCAAATTGGCCGCCGAGAAGGAGATGCTCGGGCTCTACGTGTCCGACCACCCAATCATGGGCATGGAGGGCGTGCTGGCCCGCAAGACCACCCATCGGATCGATCAGCTGTCTGAAGTGGAGGAGGGCACCTCGGTGAAGGTTGGCGGGGTGGTGAGCAACTTGCGGAAGCGATGGACCCGAAAAGGCGATCAGATGGCGTCATGCGATCTTGAGGACTTGTACGGAACCATGGAGGTGACGCTGTTTCCCCGGGCCATGGAGGAGCACGGCCACAAGCTGGCCGACGACCTGGTGGTGGTGTTCGAGGGACGCCTGGACCGACGCGACGAAGGGGCCAACCTGATCTGCTTCGGAGCGGAGCCCATCGATCCCGAATCTGCCAACGGCTATACCCCTCTGACATTGAAGCTGGGGTCGGGCGGGCTGCCTCCAGAGCGAATCGACACCCTCAAGTCAATTCTGGCCAGCCATCCCGGCAAGTCGGAGGTGTTGCTGATGCTCGGGGCCGACAAGGGGATCAAGCTGTCTTCGGATTACGGGGTGGACACGGGCAGCGGGCTTATCGGGGAGTTGCGGGAAATGCTGGGAGAGAACGCCGTCGCGGTGTAACTCCGCTAGCTGGCGTTTTGCCGAGAGAGGCCAATTCCCAAAACCCTTGTAATCCTGCGGGTTTGCGCGCCTACCGGGGCGATTGATGGACTATAGGGGTGCCCACGGGCGGAAACTGTGGGGGATCAGCGAGCAAGGAGGGCGAGCAGCGCATGGCAATCGACGTCGAAACCAAGGACTGCACAGCGGTTACCGACGCTGAATTGGCCGAAATGGCCGATATGTGTGCTGACGGCCCCAACCCATTTTCGGTGGGGCTGCTCTCCAAGCAGACCGAGGAGTGGGTGCTGATCTCCACCGCTCGAGAAAACGGAAAACTCCGGGGGTTCTCCTTCTCCACCCTGGAGCGCATCGGCGGAACGCCGAGTGTGCTGGTGGGTCTGGCCTCGGTGGCCCGCACCTCCAAGCGCAGCACCGTCCTCCGCCAGCTCACCGAAGCGCAACTCCATCGAGCGCTCATGGCCTTCCCCGACGAGGACGTGCTCTTGGGCACCCAGTTCGACAACGCCGGCGGGTTCGAAGCGTTCAAGCCCTTGGTGGAGATCGTTCCCCGTCCCGGGCACAAGGCCTCCGGGGAGGAGCGGGCCTGGGGCCGCCGCCTGGCCAAGCGGTTCAGCATCAGCGCCTCCCGGTATCTCGACCGCGACTTCCGGGTGGTAGGTGACAACGGCCAGGCCTGTTTGATGGACTACGAGACCGTCAAGCCCGAGAGCATCGACCCTGACGTGGAGGCCCTGTTCGACAAGGTGGACCGCGACGGCGGCGACACCATGATCGCCTTCGGCTGGATCATGGCCGAAGACCTGCTCAAGTACGGCTGAGCGACACACTGCCTCTTCGGCGGCCAATGTGCCGCAACTATCTCCCCGATCCACTGCCCAACGGGCTATTGGCCGATCTGCTTGACCAAGCCCGACGGGCACCTTCGGCGGGCAACGCCCAAGCGGTGGAGTTCTGCGTGGTCTCCGACCCCGAGCAGTACTGGCGCCTGACCCTCACCCCGGAGCGCCGAGCCGAATTCCCCTGGCCCGGCCTGTTGCTGGCCCCAGTACTGGTGGCGGTGCTCACCGACCCTGATCGCTACGTGGAGCGCTATGGCGAGCCCGACAAGGCCCATACCGGTTTGGGCGAAAGCACCGATGCCTGGCCCGTGCCCTACTGGTGGGTAGACGCCGGCATGGCGGTCCAGACCCTCCTCATGGCGGCCTCCGCCGCTGATCTGGGCTCCTGCTTCTTCGGCGCCTTCGAGCACGAACCCGCCGTCATCGACGGCCTCAACATCCCCGAGGGCCGCCGAGTCGTCGGAATAGTCGCCCTCGGCCACCCAGCCAACGATCGAGCTAGTTCGTCTGCACAGCGCCCCCGTAGGCCTCTGGACGAGGTCATCCACTACGGTGACCCGCTATGAGTACCCCTGATCCCGTCGACCGCCTGGCCATCGAAGACGTCATCGTCCGCTACACCATCGCCATTGACGAGAAGGACTGGGACCTTCTCGACACGGTCTTCACCCCCGACGCCCATCTGGACTACTCCTCGTCGGCTCCCGGTGTGGACGACGCCAACGCCGACTATCCCACCGTCAAGAGTTGGCTCCAGATGGCCCTGTCCATCTTCCCCATGACCCAGCACATGGTGGGCAAGACCTACATCCGCAGCTGGGACGGCGACACCGCCCAGTGCACGACCCTTTTTCACAATCCGATGGGCATGCCCGTCGACGGTGACGGGAAGTTCGACCCCAATGGATCGGGTCTGCACTTGTTCTACGTGGGCGGCTGGTACCACGACACCGTCTCCCGGACCCCCGACGGGTTCCGCATCGTCAAGAAGGTGGAAATCGGGGGCTACATGGACGGCGGCTTCCCCGAGGGCTTCGACATTCCTCAATAGCCGATTCTCAAGCCACCTGCTTAGCGCGGTTGGGCCGCTGCATCAGGTGCTGAGGTAATCTGCCCGTCGTGCAAATCCCACTTGTGGACTACCTCGTCTTGGGCGATGAGCCCCACCTGCAAGCCAACGAGTGCGCCAATTGCGGCGCTCGTTTCTTTGGCCGGCGCAACGCGTGTGCCCAGTGCGGCCACCGAGAGTTCAAAGAGGTTCGGGTGAGCGACACCGGCACGCTGCGCACATTCAGCATCGTCTACCGGGCTGCCCCCACCATCCCTACACCGTATGTGTCGGCCATCGTGTTGACCGACGACGGCACCTCGGTGCGCTCCAATCTCATCAACATCGAGCCTGATCCGTCCAAGATCTCGCTCGGCATGAAGGTCAAGCTCGACACATATGTCGTGGGCACCGACGACGACGGCCAAGAGGCGGTCGCCTTCGGCTACGCCCCGGCATGACAACCTGAGCGCATATAGGAATCGGCACAGCCAACAACGAGAACCAACCGAATACAGGAGGCCGAAAATGGCACAAGACATCTGGGTTCTGGGAACTCACATGACGGCGTTCGGACGCTACCCCGACCAGGATGCGGTAGACCTGGCCAGCGCCGCCGCCTTGGGCGCGCTCGACGACGGCGGGGTGGCCATCTCCGACATGGACCTGCTGGCCTGCGGGACCCTGTTCCAGGCCAACGCCGGAATGGGCCAGCAGGTGCAAAAGCAGATCGGCCAGACCGGCATTCCGGTGTACAACGTGTCCAACGCCTGTGCCACCGGGGCCACCGCCCTGCGCACCGTGATCATGGCCATCCGGGCCGGTGAGGCTGACATGGGCCTGGCCATCGGCGTGGAGCAGATGGGCAAAATGGGGCTGTTGGCCGGCGGGGCCCGCAAGGAGAAGAACGTGTTCGAGCCGTCGGGTCGCTACGGCGCGGTCATGCCCATCGACGGCATCCTGGGCACCGACACCATGCCTGGCGTGTTCGCCCAGGCCGGCATGGAGTACGCCAACGACAACGACGGTGTCGGCTTTGAGCAATTCGCCAAGGTGGCTCAAAAGAACCACGCCCACTCCACCCTGAACCCTCTGGCGCAGTACCAGAAGGAGTTCAGCTTGGAGGAGATCATGGGCTCGCCCATGCAGTCGTACCCCAACACGCTGCTGATGTGCTGCCCCACCGGCGACGGGGCCGCCGCCTGCGTGCTGGTGGGCGAGGAGCGGTTCGCCACCCTCAGCCGCGAGCAGCAGGCCCGGGCGGTTAAGATCTCCGCCTCGGTGCTGACCACCGACCCCTACGTGGAGTCGGGGGCCATGCAGCCTGACGTGAACACCCTCACCCGCAACGCCGCCCAAGCCGCCTACGAGCAGGCCGGCGTGGGCCCCGAAGACCTCAGCCTGGTGGAGCTGCACGACTGTTTCGCCACCGCAGAGTTGATCCACTACGACAATCTGGGGCTGTGCGAGCCGGGCGGCGCCGGCGATTTCATCGACCGAGGCGCCCCGTGGCGCGATGGCGACACCCCGGTGAACGTCTCCGGTGGCCTCATCTCCAAGGGACATCCCATCGGCGCCACCGGTGTGGCCAACGTATTTGAGGTGACCACCCATTTGCGGGGCGAGGCCGGCGACCGCCAGATCGAGGGGGCCAACGTGGGCTTGGCCCACGTGATTGGCCTCGGCTCAAGCTGCGGCGTTCACATCCTGGAGAAGAGCGGGATCAGCTGAGCCTGATCTAACTTGCCTGACCCCCGAAAGGAGGCCACCACCATGAGCAGCACCTGTCGGGGAGTTGTCTTCAGCGGCGACGGCACCTATCAGCTTCGCGACGACTTCCCGGTGCCCGAATCACCGCCCGGCGGCGGGGTGCTGAAGGTGGAGGCCGTGGGCATGTGCGGCAGCGACGTGGCCCAGCTCCACGGCCACCAGCACGTTCCGGGGGAGAAGTCCCCGCTGGTGCCCGGCCACGAGATCGTCGGGCGGGTGCATGCCCTGGCCGACGACGCCAATTTGGGCGTGGCGGTGGGCGACCGGGTGGCCGTGGACCTGGTTGTTCGAGCCCCGGTCACCGAGGACAACCCGTTCGGCCTGGGCCAGGTGTACGGATACACCCTGGGGATCGAAGACGAACACGGCCTGTGGGGCGGCTACGGGGAGTACATGGGGCTGCTGCCCAGCACCCACCTCGTCAAGCTGACCGATGAAATCGATGCCGCCGAGCTGACCGTGTTCGAGCCTTTGGCCAACGTGTGCAACTGGTTGAGCCGGATGCCGGTGGGCGAGGGCGAGACCGTGGTAGTGCAGGGGCCGGGACACATGGGGCTGGTATACGCCGCGGAGGCCAAGCGCCGGGGAGCGGAGACGGTGATCGTCACCGGCACCGATGCCGACGCCTTGCGCCTGGAAGTGGCCCGTGAGGTGGGGGCCGACGTGACCGTAGACGTCACCGCCACCGACCTGGTGGCGTTTGTGGCCGAGATCACCGGAGGGGCCATGGCTGACATGGCCGTGGATCTGGCCGATACGACCGTAACCGTACCCTTGTGCCTGAACCTGGTTCGCCAAGGGGGCAAGGTGCAGCTGGCCGGATTGAAGAACTTGGCGCCAGTGGAGTTGATTACCGACATGATCGTGCTCAAGGGCCTGACCGTCTCGGGCGGCAGCGGCTCCACCCCCAGCTCCATGAGGGAGGCGGTGGCCATCTTGAACAGCGGAGAGTTCCCCACCGAGCCATTGCTGGGCGAGGTGTTCGGCCTCGACCAGATCGACCAGGCAATGGCCCTGCTTCAGCGCACCGCCGACCACGACGCAGTGCGGGTCGGGCTCCGCCACGGCTAACAAGACCGCAGCAATGAGCGTCGAGATCGATCACTCCGGCAAGGTGGCGCTGGTCACCGGATCGGGAGCAGGCATCGGCCGCGAGATCGCTCGATGGATGGGTCGGGCCGGCGCCGCGGTGGCGGTAAACGACCTCCGTGCTGACACTGCCGAGGAAACGGTGGCCCTTGTCGCCGACGAGGGGGGCACGGCCAAAGCGTTCGCAGCCGACCTGCGAGACGACGACGCCATCGAGCAGTTGGTGGCCGATGCAGTGGCCTGGGGCGGGAGTCTAGACATCGCAGTCAACAACGTCGGCATGATGGCCGGGCGTTCTCCCACTCCGTTTGTGGACATGGACGGAGAGTTCTGGCGGGACCTGGTGGATCAGAACCTGGTGCTGACCGCGCTGTGCGGCCGGGCCGAGGCCCTGGTGATGATGGAGCAGGGGGGCGGCGTGATCATCAACGTCAGCTCGGGGGAGACCACCCGGCCATCGCCCATGATGTCGAGCTACGCCGCGGCCAAGGCGGCCATCAACCACCTCACGTGGTCGATGGCGGTGGAGCTCGGCCCCCACAACATCCGGGTCAACGCCATCGCCCCCGGCACCACCCCTACCGAATTGATTCGGGAGGCGTTTCCTCCCGAGCATTACGAGGCCATCGTGGCCGCCACTCCGCTGCGTAAAGAGACCCTGCCCGAGGAACTGGGCCGCCTGTCGGTGTATCTGGCCTCCGATCTGGCCCGCTGCACCACCGGCCAGCTCATCCTGGCCGATGCCGGAGCGTTTCTGTCCCGCACCCGGCCGCCGAACCTGGGACAAGACGCCAGTTAGTATCCATCGCCATGGATCAAGCCCTATTGGACGAGGCCGTCGGCGAACTGAGGGCCCTGGTAGCCCTCGACGGCGGCGATGTGGAGCTGGTGTCGGCTGAGGCCGGCACAGTGGCCCTGCGGCTCATCCTGGAAGGCGCTGAATGCCGCGAGTGCGTCATGCCCAAGGAGTTCCTAGAGCAAATCGCCCTCGACATGGTGAGCACTCGCATTGCTGAGGTGGCCACCGTCACCATCGACGACCCTCGCGTGTAAGGCCCGATCCGTTTCCAACTACGTTGATTGACGCAGGCCGGGTGGCGGCAAAGCCACCCGGCCATTCTCGGTCAGTTGGTGTTGGTTGGGGTTCCTGTGCTTGTGGCAGACCAGTCGCTGTATCCGTGGGTGTTTCTCGCCCGAATACTCACGGTGTATACGGTGCCGTTGGTCAACCCACTGATGGTGTACCCGTATACTCCTGCTTGGGGTGTCGGTCTCCCAACCCCGAATGTTGTGCAGGTTTCAGAAGAACTGCCCGTTGGGGTGTGGCACCGGCGCATTTCGAAGCTGCTCACGGCGGGCTTGGGGGACTCATCTGCTTGAGTCCACGTCACCCTCAGTGTTCCACTCGAGCTGACTACATCTGCCACGTCTGATATAGACGGAGCACTGAGCTTGCCGTCCGTGGGTGTTCCCATGTTGGTAATCGACCAGGGGCCCTCGCCGAAGCTGTTCCTTGCCCGTATCCGCACGTCGTATTGAACATTGGTAAGCCCGGTGAGGATGCAGGAGTAAGTTCCAGTACCCGGTGTTGAGGTGGGCAGATCTCCGTCGACATCACCGCTAGTGCAGTTGTAGATGGTGTCCGTTCTGTCGGTGAAATCGTTTAAGTTGCTGGAACTCCAACTTGTGGTTCCAGTACGCCGATATTGGATTGTGAAGCCAGACAGAGCAGACTTACCGCTTTCGTTTCCGGAACCCCAACTGACCGTGAGTGATGTGTAAACGTCGGTAATGGGGTTCACGGAATTAATTGTCGGTGCTTGGAGCGCTCCCGGCTTGACGGACTGCACTGGAGACCAAGGTCCGGGGCCGTTGTCATTGACCGACTGCATACGCACGTAGTAGGTGGTGTTGTTGTTCAAGTCCGAGATCTGATGTTCCGTGGTGGAAGCTGTCGGTGATACCTGAGTGCAGGAAGCGTCGACCTGGCAGTTGGTGGCGAAACCACTGCTGGTGTCCCATTGGAGGTTGTAGCTGCGCACCGCAGGAACACTCGTAGTATCGGCTGTCCAAGTCACTTTGATCTGGTGGCCGCCGTTGGGATCAAGTCTGACGTTTGCCGGCGCCGCAGCCTGGCCCAAGACGATTTGGGCCTTTGACGACCACGATCCGGCGATGTCCTGATTGATAGCCCGGACCTGTACCTCGTACTGGTTCGAGGCGATCAAGGAGCCTGAGGCTGGGATTGTGGTGCTTACGGTGTCAGCACCGGCAACAGTGCGCTCGCGACTGGCGTTGAAAGATTCTCTGGCAGTCACGTTGCGCCATTGCACCTGGTAGTGGGTTGGTTCGTTGTCAGAAGTGGGCTTCGTCCACGACACGGCCAGCTGCGAATTGGCCGCAGTGGTGAGCGTTAGTCCGGTGGGCTGCCCTGGGCTGGGACGGGTGCTGGTTAGCCGGAGGGACTCGGTAAGCGACCAAGTGCCGGGGCCGCTAGAGGTCACCCCTTGCACTCTGACGTACCAGGTGGTGTTGGTAAGGCCCATGATCGTGTACGTGGTGCCAGAAGGAATTGTCGCCTGGCGGGCGCTGGAGAAACTGCCGCTGCTTGTGCTCCACTGGATTACATAAGAGGTGATGTTGTCGTCTGAGGCTCCGTGGGGCTCGTTCCAATTAGCGGTAATCCTCCCGTAGAACGGGCTGGTGAGAGCGTTTTCGCTTGGCCACACCGGCGGGCCGGCCAGGCCGGGGGTGCTGGTCAGCGTGGGGGTGAACGGATCGCCGCTGGGCCCTCGCACTGCCTTGATTCGGATGTTGTAGGTCACCCTGTCGTTCAATCCAGAGATTGTGTAGCTCGTGACTGACGCGTCATCGGTGATGTGCTGGTTGGTGGTGGACCAGCCCTGGCCTTGCGGCGCCCACCACACCTCGTATTCGTACACTTCGTTCGCGTCATAGGGATCGTTGGCGTCCAAATTGGTTCTGGTGTCATCTGTGTCTTTAGTTGTCGGGACCGGGCTCCAGCTGACGATGATCTGGTTGGGGCCCGGGTCCAGCTGTACGTTTCGGGCTGCCCGCCGGTTGTAGGTGCCGGGGTCGGTTGCCACCGGAGCCTTTGGCGGTGTGATGGGGCGCTGGCCTGGTGTGGTGGTTCCAGGGGTGGTTCCGCCACCGCCAGTACCACCTGTACCGCCGGTGCCTCCGGGGTCGGGGGTGGGGAGGGGATCCCCGGTTTCGGTGGGGGTGGTGCTACCGGTGGCGCACACATCGGAGGCCTCGGCCACTGGCTCACCGAAGGAGCCGGGCACCCGTAGGCATTCTTCGGCCACGAGCAGAAGGAAATAGGGCTCTTGCTCGAGGGCAATACGCTCGAAGGCGTTCTGGCGAGCCACTGCGGCTCGACGGGTGCGGGGCAGCGCGCAGGTGTCGGCCACGCCGTCGCCGTCGCTGTCGAATGGATAAGTCACCGGACCCCCGAAGCTCTTGTCCAAGCAGAAGACACTGCTGGTGATCAACGGTCCGGAGAAGAAGCGCGGTGAAGTGCTGGCCTGTGGGATGGGTGCTTGGGGAACGGCGGGTAGAGCCCGTCCGGCGGCATGAGCGGCACGGGGAGCGGCGCACTCGTCGGTGGCTTCGGCGGCTGGCTCACCAAATGTCTCGGCCACCTTGGTGCATTCATCGGCAAACAACTGGCCGAAGTACAGGGCTAATTCGCCACCCAGCCGCTCCATGGCGTTTTGGCGAGCGGCAGTCTCCCGGCGGGAGCGGGGGAGCGAACAGGTGTCAGCGACACCGTCTCGGTCGCTGTCGAAGGGGAAAGTCCTGGGGCCACCCAGGCTGTTGTTGAGGCAGTAGTCGGGTCCGGTGATTACCCCCGAGTAGTAGCGCGATGGCGCAGTCTGCGCGGACGCGATCGCGGTGATGCTGGCTACCAGTGCCACTATGGCAATAAGTGCACCGCCCAACTGCAATGCCCGCCTCGGTTTGCTGGTGCCGTTGGACATTTTGCCCTCCATCGTTGCGGTCCGCGCGACATTCCGTTCGCGGCCCCGTAGCTTATCCCAGGCTGGGGTGCTTCTGGTGAACCCCAAGCTCTATACAGCGCATTCTCAATACAACCGGGCCAGCAGGTCATCTTTGCTGTCGGCGGGGGCCTCGCAGGTGTAGTTGCGGCACACGTAGGCCAGCCCATCGGTGCGGTTCTCCCACAACGGCGAGTCGTAGGACTCTCCCCAGGCCAGCACCGTGTTGGGCCGGTAATGCTCGCGCACCGTATCCACCAGATCGGGGCGGTCACCGCCGATCACCACCTCGGTTAGTCCGGTGGCGTTCATGTCCACCGCTTCCAGCAAGTGGCCGAATCCGCTGGGGTGGTTGGCGGCCACCTCGCCTAGCAGGGCCAAGATGTCTTGGGCCCGATCCAGATAGTGGTTTTGCCCGGTGAGGGTGCCCAAGCGCAGCAGGGCCACCGCGGCGGCGCTGTTGGCCGAGGGCACCGCGTTGTCGGTGATCTCCTTGGGCCTACAGATCAGCTCTTCGGCGTCCGATCCGGTGGTGAACACCCCGCCCCGCTCGTGGTCCCAGAACAGCTCCAGCAGTCCGTCGGCTGTTTGAGTGGCCTCTTCGATCCAGCGGGCCTGGCCGGAGGCCTCGCCTAGGCGGGTGAAGGCGTCGGCCACTGCGGCGTAGTCAGCGGCGTAGGCCAAGTGGCGGGCCTGGGCGGGCCGGTCGCCGTCGCCGGCCTGCCAGGAGCGCAGCCAGCGGCCGTCGGGCTGGCGTAACCGGTCGAGCAGGAACCCGCCGTTCTTGATGGCCGCCTCCATCCACTGCTGGTTGCCGGTAGCCGCGGCAGCCTCGGCCAGGGTGGCCAGCATGAGGCCGTTCCACTCCAGCAGCACCTTGTCGTCCAGGCCGGGGGGAATTCGCAGGTTGCGGGCCGACAGCAGCCGCTCTCGGCTCAGTTCCACGCTGGCCGGGCGCAGCAGGTCGCCCCGCACCGGGCGCCACAAGATGTTGTGGCCCTCGAAATTGCCGGCCTCGGTCACCCCGAACCAGGCCATGAACTCCGTGGCGTCGTCGCCCAGCACCGAGGTGATCTGATCGGGGGTCCACACGTAGAACCGGCCCTCCTCGCCCTCGGAGTCGGCGTCGAGGGCCGAGTAGAAGCCGCCGCTGTCGTGACGCAGGTCGCGCAGCACAAATCCGATGGTCTCGTCCAGCACCTGGCGGAAGCGGGGGCGTCCCGTCACCTGCCAGGCGTGCAGGTACAGCCGGGCGAACAGGGCGTTGTCGTACAGCATCTTCTCGAAGTGGGGCACGATCCACTGGGCGTCCACCGAGTAGCGGCTGAAACCGCCGCCCAGGTGGTCGTAGATCCCCCCCGAGGCCATGGCGTCCAGCGAGTTGATCACCATGTTGAGCACGTCCTGGTCGCCGCTGTGCAGGTAGGAGCGCAACAGCACCTCTTGGCTCATGGTCTGGGGGAACTTGGGGGCGCCTCCGAAGCCGCCCCAGGCGGCGTCGTACTGCTGGCGCAGGGCGGCGGTGGCCTGGCTGAGGGCCTCAGAGCCGGTTCCGGCGGGGGCTCGCTGGGGGTCGGGCTGGATCAGCGCGGTGCGGTTGAGCGACTGGGTGAGCTGGTCGGCTTGGTTGTCCACGTCGGTGCGGCGATTGACCCACACGTCTTGGATGCGGTGCATGATTTCGGTGAACGACGGCATCTGCCCCCGGCTTTCCCGGGGGTAGTAGGTGCCACCGTGGAACGGGCGGCCGTCGGGGGTCATGAACACGGTCATGGGCCAGCCGCCCCGGCCGGTGAGGGCCTGGACGGCCTCCATGTAGATGGTGTCCACGTCGGGGCGCTCCTCGCGGTCCACCTTCACGTTCACGAACAGCTCGTTCATCACCTTGGCTGTCTCGGGGTCTTCGAACGACTCGTGGGCCATGACGTGGCACCAATGGCAGGCCGAATAGCCCACCGACAACAAGATGGGCTTGTCGTCGGCCCGAGCCGCGGCGAAGGCCTCTTCGCCCCACGGGTACCAGTCCACCGGGTTGTCGGCGTGCTGGCGCAGATAGGGGCTGGTCTCAGCGCCCAGGCGGTTCATGGCCCTGACACTAACGAACTCGGGCACTAACCAACTCAGGCCATCGGCAAGACTTGTCGGCAGTGAAGCTGTGGATCCAAGGGGCTCGGCCCCGAACCCTTCCTGCCGCCCTTGTGCCGGTTGCGGTGGGCACCGCGGCGGCTGCTCCCGACGTGGTGTGGTGGCGGGCAGCGGTGGCGCTGGTGGTAGCGCTGGCCCTTCAAGTGGGGGTGAACTATGCCAACGACTACTCCGACGGGATTCGCGGCACCGACGCCAACCGGGTGGGACCGGCTCGGCTGGTGGGGGGCGGCGCGGTTTCGCCTGTTGTGGTTAGGCGGGCCGCGTTCGGGGCTTTCGGGGTGGCGGCGGTGGCGGGGTTGGTTCTGGCCGTCGTGGTGGCGCCCTGGCTGATTGCGGTGGGCCTGGCCTGCATTGTTGCCGCCTGGTACTACACCGGGGGTAAGCGGCCCTACGGCTACGCCGGCTTGGGAGAGGTGGCCGTGTTCGTGTTCTTTGGCCTGGTAGCCACCGCGGGCACGGCCTTTGTGCAGACCGAGGAGCTGACCGGGGTGGCCGTGGTGGCCGCGGTGCCGGTTGGTTTGCTGGCCTCGGCGCTGTTGGTGGCCAACAACCTGCGGGACATCGATCAAGACCAGGCCGCGGGCAAACGCACCTTGGCGGTGCGGTTGGGCGACCGGGGCACCGCCTGGCTTTACGCCGCCTTGGTGGCCGCCGCGTTCGCGATTGGGGGCGTGCTGGCCATCGACCGCCCCTGGACGCCCCTGACGCTGGCCTCTCTCGGCTTCGCCATTCCCGCCGTGGTCTTGGCATTTTCGTCGACGCCCAAGGCACCCCTGCTCAACATGACTGCCCGCCTCCACTTGGTCTTCGGCGTCCTGCTCACGATTGGGCTGGTGGTAGGGGCCTAGCCCTTCCAGTAGGGGGCCCGCAGGGCCTGCTTGTTGATCTTGCCCATGGCGGAGCGGCCCAAGCGCTCTTCGCTGATGAACTCAACTGATCGAGGGCACTTGTAGTGGGCGATCCGGTCGCGGCAAAAGGCAATGACCTCGGCCTCTTCGGGCGGGTGGTCCGGGTCGGCGGGCACCACCAGGGCCTTGAGCTGCTCGCCCATCTCCTCGTCGGGCACGCCGATGCAGGCCGAGTCGGCCACGCCGGGATGCTCGGCCAGCACCTGCTCGGTTTCGGCGGGGTAGATGTTCACCCCGCCCGACACCACCATGTCGGAGAACCGGTCGGTGAGGTACAAGAACCCGTCTTCATCGGTGTAGCCGATCTCGCCCAGCGTGAACACCCCGGGTCGCAGGTGGGCGGCTGCCGTTTTCTCCGGGTCATTGCGGTAGCTGATGCCCCGGCCGCTGGTGTCGGTGAAGTACACCCGTCCCTCTTGGCCGGGCGGCAGCTCGTTGCCGTCTTCGTCCACGATGAGCACTTCGAAGGGGGGAACCGGGCGGCCCACCGAGCCGGGATGGGCCAGCCAGTCCTCGGAGTTGATGTGGCACGATCCGCCCACCTCGGTGGAGCCGTACCCCTCAGAGACGATGGGCCCGAGCCAGCTAATGATGGCCCGCTTGACCGACACCGGGCAGGGCGCGCCGCTGTGGGTCACCGACACCAGGCTGTCAGTGCGGTAGCGCGCCCTCACCTCGGCGGGCAGGGCCAGCAACCGGGTGAAATGGGTGGGCACCATGAACATGGCGTTGACTTGGTAGCGGTCGATGGCCGCGAGGGTGGCCTCGGCGTCGAAGCGGCCCATCACCACCACCGGGGCGCCGCCCATGAGGTTTCTGGTGGCCGAGAACGGCCCGGCGTGGTACAGCGGCCCCACCACCAGATGGGTGCCGATGGCCGCGTTGGGGGTGGCGCAGGTGGCAAAGTACTCCTCCACTGTTCGCCCGCCCCGGAACAGGGCCGGAGGAGCGTCCACCCCTTTGGGCCGCCCGGTGGTGCCCGAGGTGTAGAACAAGTGGGGGACTGGCGGGATGTCGATGGGTGGGGGCTCGTTGGAGGCATGGGCCAGACCGTGTTCCCAGGAGGACACCTTGGGGTGGTCGGTGCAGCGCCAGCCCATCACTGCGATGGGCAGTGCGCCGGGAATGCTCGACACCGACTGGGCGGCCTGAACGCCCCGATCTGTCGTCTCGGGCCCAACCAGCACCAGGGCCGAAGCCGAGTCCTCCAGGATGTAGGCCAGTTCGTCGGGGGTGAGGTGGAAGTTCACCGGCACGGCGGACACCCCCGCCAGCGCGGTGGCCACATAGGCCATCACCGTTTCGGCTGAGTTCTCGGCGAACACCGCCAGCCGCCGCTCCGGGCCCAGGTCGAGGGTGTGGAGCAGGTTGACCGCCCGGTTCAACATCTGGTCGAGCTCGGCCCAGCCCAGGGTGGTCTGCTGGTCGGTCAGCGCCATTTGGTCGGGGTCGTCGGCGGGGATGTGCTGAGCCAGCAGGGACATGGGAAGTGCGGGCCTAGTGCCCTCTGGTAGCGGTGACCAGCTGGGCGATGCCCCCCGAGAGCGACTGATGCTGGACCGTTTCGAATCCGCGCCCAGCCAATGTGTCGAGCATCTCCTCGGTGGGGGGCATATACGCCACCGACTTGGGTAGGTATTCGTAGGCGGTCCGGTCCGACAGCAAACCTCCGATCAACGGGATCACCTTGCCGAAGTACACGCGGTGGCCCAGTCGCATGATGGGATTCGACGGCTCGGCCACTTCCAGCAATGAGACTCGTCCTCCCGGGCGAACAACCCGAGCCAGCTCGGCGAACAGCCCGTCCAAATCCACCACGTTGCGCAGGGCGAACCCGCAGGTGATGCCGTCGGCGCTCTCCGGAGGGACCGGAAGGCACAGGGCGTCGCCCAGCACCATCGGAGCACTCAGCTTGCCTGAGTCCCGGTACTTCTGGGCCGCACGCAGCATGCCGGCCGACAGGTCGAAGCCCACGGCGCGGTATCCGGCAGACTCCAAGTCGCGGCACAAATCACCGGTGCCGCAGGCCAGGTCGAACACTCGGGACTCCGCGGGCAGCCCCAGCTCCCGCACCGACCGTCGACGCCAGCGACAGTCCATGCTGAAAGTCAAAAGCCGGTTCAACATGTCGTAGCGGGGGGCGATGGCGTCAAACATCGACCGCACCGCCGCCACTTTGTCTTGGCCTTGGGGGAGTGAAGAATCCGAGTTCATTCCACAATGCGCCGGTAGGCCCGGTTGGTGGAACGGTGGTCGAAGCCCAGGCGGTGGTAGGTGGCCACCGCGGGATCGTTGTCCGACTCCACATAGAGGAAGCCCTCGGTTAGCCCCCGGTCGGATAAGTGGTCGAGGCCGGCCAGGGTCATGGGCTTGCCCAGTCCTTGGCCGTGGAAGTCGGGATCCACCGCGATGGCGTAGATCTCGCCGGCTGGCGGCATCTCATCGGGGTGGACCTTGGTCCAGCAGAATCCGGCCAGGCGGCCATCTCGCTCGTGGAGCCGAAAGCCCTCGGCGTCGAACCAGCCTTCGGCCATGCGCTCGGTCAAATCGGCGGCGGTCAAGCCCCCTTGTTCGGGGTGCCAGTGGAATGCCCGGTTGTTCACCGCCAGAAATTCCTCGTCGTCGGCGCCGGGCACGAAGGCCCGGGTGGCGATGGTGGCGCGCGGCGCGGGCAGCGGCCGCTGCATCCGCCACAGGTCCCGGTACGGATCAAAGCCGAGGTCGGCGGCGAAAGCGTCGTCGTGGTCGGCGGCTTGCTCGATCCAGAGCTGCACCGCTTCGCCGGACTCGGCGCCGGCGATCACCTCCTGGATCTGGCCTGCGGCGGCTTCGTCCCGGGCCACGTCGGGGGCGATGGTGACGGACCAGGCGAACTCTCCCTGGTGGGGTCGGGAAACCGTCAGCGTCACAATCCTCACGGTAGCGCTGCAATCACCGACTCCGAGCAATTCCCACGGTTGCGACCCCCATTGCCGAATCAAGAGTCAGGGTCGTTACCATGCGGTCGATGGCGAGGCCGCGCACCCCCAAGGGCAGAGCCAAGCGGACACACGAGCTGCTGGCCGAGGAGTATCCCGTGGCAGTGTGCGAACTGGACCATGACAGTCCGTTCCAGCTTTTGGTGGCCACCATCTTGTCGGCCCAGTGCACCGACAAGCGGGTGAACATGGTCACCCCCGAGTTGTTCGCCGCCTACCCGACGCCCGAGAGCTTGGCTGAGGCGCCGTTGGCCCATGTGGAGGAATTGGTCCGGTCTACGGGTTTTTTTGCCACCAAGGCCCGCAACATCGTGGGCATGGCCCAAGACCTGGTCAACCACTTCGACGGCCAAGTTCCGGGAAAGATGTCCGATTTGGTGAGCCTGCCGGGGGTGGGCCGCAAAACCGCCAACGTGGTGCGCAGCGTGGCCTTGGGTTTGCCCGGCTTGCCGGTGGACACCCATGTGGCCCGCATCACCGGACTGCTGGGCATCACCGAGCACAAGGACCCGGTGAAGATCGAGTTGGAGCTGAACCCCATGGTGCCGGCCGCCGAGCGGGGCGAGTTCTCCCTGCGGCTAATCCTCCACGGCCGCCGGGTGTGCATCGCCCGCCGCCCCCGCTGCGACGAGTGCGTGCTGGCCTCGTTCTGCCCCTCGGCCGGAAGCTGAGTTGAGTCAGCCGTCGAGATCGGAATCCTCGGTCTGCTCAGGCGAGGATTCGTACAAGAGCGACAGGCCGCCCCAGCACATGACGGTCTCGTCGAGAAGCAGCCCGCAGGTATGCCACATTGCCGCGGAGATCTCGGTGAACCGGTTGCCGGGAGCGTCGGTCTGTCCGAAGCTGTTGTCTCCCCAGCACATGACGGTCTCGTCGGGTCGCAGTCCGCAGGAGTGATGCGACCCCGCCGATATGGCGGTGAACCGGACTTCGGGAACGTCCAGTTGGCTTCGGTCGTTGTTGCCCCAGCACTCGACGAAGCCGTCGGATCGCAGTCCGCACGAGTGAAGGCTTCCGGCTGATACGGCGGTGTAGGTGCCTTCGGGTGCGTCGGTTTGTCCGTGGTCGTTGTTGCCCCAGCACTCAATGGAGTCGTCGGTTCCCAGTCCGCACGAGTGAAGGCTCCCGGCTGATACGGCGGTGTAGGTGCCTTCGGGTGCGTCGGTTTGTCCGTGGTCGTTGTTGCCCCAACAAGCGATGGTGCCGTTGGGCTCCAGCCCACACGAATGGGAGTAACCGGCTGACACCGTGCTGAATCGACCCTTGGGAGCATCGGTTGTCCCATTGGCACTGTGTCCCCAACAAAGGATGGCTGCCCTGCGCAGACCGCACGCATGTCCGCCTCCGGCGGAGATTGCCGTGAATTGCCCTTGGGGCGGAGTCAACCGCTCGGCCAAGCTCGAACCCCAGCATTCGATGGTCTTGTCTTTTCGGAGCCCACAGGAATGCCAGTTCCCAGCAGAAATTGCGGAGTACCTGTTTTCGGAAACGGTGATTTGCTCGTAACCGCTGTTGCCCCAGCATTCGATAGTGCTGTCGGTGCGCAACCCGCATGAATGCAGATTGCCAGCCTGGATGGCGGTGAATTGGCCCGCGGGGGCATCAGTTCGTCCGTTGCTGTTGTCGCCCCAGCAGGCAATGGTCTGGTCGGTGCGCAACCCGCACGAGTGGCGGCTCCCGGAAGACACGGCGGTAAACGAGCCGGAGGGAGCATCTCGTATGCCCAGCGCCCTCCAACCCCAGCAGGCAATGGTTTGGTCGGTGCGCAACCCGCACGAATGCGACCCCCCGGCATCAACCACGGTGTAGCGGCCGAGAGGCGGATCGGCTTCTCCGTTGCCGTTCCAGCCCCAGCAGGCGATGGTCTGGTCGACGCGGAGCGCGCAGGCGTGGAAGTTGCCGGCGGAGATGGAGGTGTGCTGGCCAACGGGGGCGTTGGCCAGTCCGTTGCCGTTGTCGCCCCAGCAGGCGATGGTTTGGTCGGTTCTGAGCCCACAAGAATAAGACCGGTTTGAGCTAATCGCGGTGAATTGGCCTTCGGGGGCGTCGGTTTGCCCGCTGCGATTGGAGCCCCAGCAGGCAAGCGCCTGGTCGGTGCGCACCGCGCAGGTGTGGCTGTCGCCGACGGCAACCGCGGTGTATTGGCCGTCGGGGGCTTCGAGTTGCCCGTCGGAGTTGTCGCCCCAGCACATGATGGCTTCGTCGGTGCGCACCCCGCATGAGTGAGCCCGGCCCACCGCGATTGAGATGAAGGAGGGGTCTGGAGTGGTAGCGGCGGAGCGGAGAGCGTCGATTGCTTGGTCGTCCAATACGAGGTAGCAGCCGATGGAGTCTTCCCACCCCCATTGCACTTGGGCCAAGACAGAGGTTCCATCGGCAGTTTTTGCGACGGGTACGGATTGCTGGCCGAATTGGTGGTGACCGAAGCAGCGGTTGGACGCATCGTCGCTTGTTGGGGTGGGCGGCGTGAGGTAAGCGGCCTTTGCTCGCAGGGTGTTGACGGCCTGGCTGTCCAGCACGAGATAGCAGCCAATCGTTTCGTTCCATTCCCACTTCACTTGGGCCAGCACTTCGGTTCCATCGGCGGTCTTGGCCACTGGTACGGGCTCTTGGCCGAATGTGTGGTGTTCGAAACACTGGTCGGCCGTCGTTTCAGCCAACGCAATACCCGTGCTGGCCACTCCCAGCCCCGCAGTAGCGATCAGGACCGCCGCAATTGCCGTCAATGTCCTTGTTGCGGCCTTCACCGATGATCAACCCCCGAGTCGGCGAGCCATGCTAGTGGTCCGTTTGGGAACAGGCTGCCCGAAGATGAAAGACCTACGGGCCACTAGGGTGTCATCTGGCATTCGCATCTGGACTACACGGGAGAAACCGGCATGCAAGCAGCACGATTGGTTGACGGCAATCTGAGCATTTTGGACGTACCGGTGCCGGAGCCGGGCTTTGAGGAGGCGTTGATCCGCATCACCTCGTCGGGGGTGTGCCACTCCGACCTCCACCTGGCCCGGGGCGACTGGGTCGGTGTTTCGGGTATTGAGGTGTTGGGCCACGAGGCTATCGGCGTAGTGGAGGCGCTGGGGCCGGGCGCGGAGCGCTACAGCCAGGTGGGAGACCGGGTGATCCTCGGGCTCGGGGGGACCGGCGGTGGCTTCTGGTGCGGGGCCTGCGAGTTCTGCCTGCGGGGCGAGCCCCGGCACTGCCCGCAGACCCAGGGGATCATGGGCACCTTCGCCGAGCAGTTCTGCGTGTGGGCCAAGTCGCTGGTGGTGCTGCCTGAGTCGGTGGGCGACGACCAGGCCGCCCTGGCCTGTGGCGGGCTCACCGCCTACGGGGCGGTGAAGAAGCTGTTCCGCAACCAGGTGCCCCCGGGCCGCTGGGTGGCCATCATCGGCGCCGCTGGCGGGCTGGGTCACTATGCGGTGCAGATCGCCAAGGCGCTGGGCTACAAGGTGATCGGCGTCGATATCGGGGCTGCTCGGCTGGAGTTTGTCGAGTCGCTGGGCGCCGACATGGCGGTCAGCGCCGACGACGCCCTTGAAAAGGTGACGAGTGAGATCGGCGGGGTGGACGCCAGCATCGTGTTTTCGGCCGCCATGGCCGGATTCACCCTCGGCTTCCGGCTCTTGCGGCCCAGGGGGCTGTTTGTGGCCGTCGGATTGCCCCCCACCAGCGAGGGCAACATCGAGTTGAACCCGTTCGAGTTTTTCATGAGGGACGCAACCCTCATCTACTCCGCGGTGGGCACGGTGCAGGACATGCGCGAACTGGTGGACATGGCCGCCGCCGGACAGGTGACCACCCACGTCGGGCGCACCGGCCCCTTGTCGGAGCTGGACGCCATCTTCGACGAGCTCCAGTCCGGCAAGTACGTCGGCCGGGCGATTATCGACGACTTGGCTAACTAGCGGGTCCCGGCCCGCGCCGGAGCTATGCCCCCTCGGCGAGGGCGGGCATTACCTTGTCGACCACTAGCTCTAGCGTCTCCCAGCCGATGGCGGGGTCGATGCCCCCGCACAGGGGATGGAGCGTGGCTGCTCCCTTGGTGCGGACCAGCTCGACGCACTCATCGGGGGTCAGCACCTCGAACTGACCAGACGCCTTGAGATCGGCCACATCTTCGGCGTCCACGTGCCAGCCGGAGCGCTGGTCGGGATACTGCCAGCTGGCGTAAGCCGCAGCGTCGTACAGCATGTTGGGGCCGATCTTGGCCCACAGCGCATCGGGGTCCTCGGTCACCAGCACCAGCCCCGGACCGTCGGGCGCCATGGCGAACGCCCCCTCGAAGCCGATTTCGGCGGCCTCGGCGTAGTAGAGGTCCACCAGCTCCTGATCGCCGATGGGCGGCATGTAGGGCAGCCGCAGCCGGG
The DNA here is from genome assembly GCA_965208545.1 of Candidatus Poriferisocius sp. Lineage (GTDB taxonomy): Bacteria > Actinomycetota > Acidimicrobiia > Acidimicrobiales > Bin134 > Poriferisocius. The sequence goes on from OZ242341.1 coordinate 1,617,741, forward strand.
CGGCCCGCTTGGCCGACGCCGGCACCGAGCCGCCCACCATCACAATGGGGTGGGGCTGGGTTACCGGCTTGGGGGTGACCCACACGGTGCGCCCCTCGTACTCGAACGGCTCCCCGGTCCAGGCCTGCTGCATGACCTTGATGGCCTCTTCGGTGTCGCGGCCCCGACGGGTGCGGTCTTTGCCGAACATCTCGAATTCGAATTCCCGGTAGCCCAGCCCGGCGATGGTGATGAACCGGCCTGGAGCCATCAAGTCGATGGTGGCGATGTCCTCGGCCAGGCGCAGGGGATCGTGGTAGGGGACCAGGAGGGCCGACAGCGTACACATCAGGTTGTCGGTGGCCCCCAGGATGGCCGCGGAGATGGCCAGCGGGGCAGACATGAATCCGTCTTCGGTGCCGTGGTGCTCACTGGTGATGGCCCCGGCGAAGCCCCGGGTGTCGGCCCACTTCACCATCTCCAACATGGCCCGGTACTGATCGCCATGGGTGACCTCGGTAAACGGAGGGGTTCGCAGATCAAAGCGCAGATTGAACATTTCTTCTCCCGGTCAGCTCGATGGGCCTTTGTAGGATTGCAGACTTACAGACTCCGGGTGAGCCGGTCGAGCCGACGAGTGGCCCCCCGGAGGCTCCGCTCCACCTCGTAGAGCTCAAAGGCCACGTCCTCTCGGTCGGTGCCCTCGTAGCGCCGGGCCACCTCGGCCACCCGCACCGCGAGATCACCCATCACACTGCTCATGGAGCCGAGCTCTGCCCCGTCC